>DATAAR010000167.1:0-7332 GCA_036259975.1 Solirubrobacteraceae bacterium
CGCGGGCCCTGGCGCAGCGGGCCCTCCGGCCGGTCGCCGATGCCGCCGTCGCCGTCGTCGCCGGCGGCGGGCTCCGGCGTCGCGTGCACCGCCCACCAGACGATCCACAGCAGCATCGCCAGCGGGATCTTCAGCGCCAGCATCACCCAGAGGAAGCCCCACAGCTCTCCCACGGGGCGGAGGGTACTCCGATCAGGCCCGCAACTCGACGGGCGCGTCCTCGAAGTGCGTGATCCGGGCCAGCTCGGCCACGCGCTCGGCGATCTCGCCGGGCGTGAGGCGCTGCACGCGCTCGGTCCCGAACTCCTCGACGTTGAAGGACGCGAGCGCCGTGCCGTACGCCATCGCGCGGCGCAGGAGCGCGTCGTCGAGCTCGTCGTCGCGGTGGGCGGCGATGAAGCCGATGAAGCCGCCGGCGAACGAGTCGCCGGCGCCCGTCGGGTCGAGCACCGTCTCCAGCGGATAGGCCGGCAGGCCGAAGAACCCGCGCTCGGTGAAGAGCGCGGCACCGTACTCGCCCTGCTTGGCCACGACGACCCGCGGCCCCATCTCCATCACCGCGCGGGCCGCCTTCAGCAGGCTCGGCTCGCCGGTGAGCTGCTTCAGCTCGGCGTCGTTGAGCAGCAGCGCGTCGACGGTCCCGATCGTGCGGACGAGCGAGTCGCGCGCGATCTCGATCCACAGGTTCATCGAGTCCATCGCGACGAACCGCGCGCGCTCGCACTGCTGGCGGACCTCGTACTGCAGGTCGGGCTGGATGTTCGCCAGGAAGAGGACGTCGGCGTCGCGCGACGCCTGGGAGAGCTTCGGCTGGAAGTGCTCGAAGACGTTGAGCTGCGTGTCGTGGGTCGTGCGCGAGTTGAGGTCGAAGTGGTACTCGCCGTGCCAGAAGAAGGTCTTGCCGCCCTCGACGTGCTCGACGTCGTCGGTGTTCGTCCCGCGCGTGCGCAGGATCTCGTGCTCGGCGTCGCCGAAGTCGTCGCCGACGGGGCCGACCACGCGGACGTCGTCGAAGAACGACGCCGCCAGCGCGAAGTGGGTGGCGGCGCCGCCGAGCATCCGCTCGCGCTCGCCGAACGGCGTCTTGACGCGGTCGAAGGCGATGGACCCGACGACGGTGACGGTCATGGGGCGCCGGAGGCTAGCGGCGGCATAGTGTCCGCGCCGTGAGAGCGATCCAGATCACCGAGTTCGGCGGGCCGGAGGTGCTGCAGCTCGTCGACCTCCCGCGGCCCGAGCCGAAGGAGGGCGAGGTCCTCATCCGCGTCACGCGCGCGGGGATGAACTTCGCCGACACCCACACGCGCGAGAACACCTACCTCGCCAAGGCCGAGCTGCCGCTGATCCCCGGCGGCGAGGTGGCCGGCGTGCGCGAGGACACCGGCGAGCGCGTCGTCGCGCTGCTGGCCGGCAGCGGCGGCTACGCGGAGTACGCGGTGGCGCCCGAGGCGAGCGTGGTGCCGATCCCCGGCGGGCTCGCCGAGGAGGCGGCGCTCGCCATGCTCGTCCAGGGCACGACCGCGTGGCATCTCTACCGCACCGCGGCGAAGCTCGCCGAGGGCGAGTCGGTGGTCGTGCACGCGGCGGCGGGCGGCACGGGGTCGCTGTGCGTGCAGCTCGGCAAGTCCTTCGGCGCCGGCCGCGTGATCGCCACCGCCTCGACCGACGACAAGCGCCGGCTCGCGCTCGACCTCGGCGCCGACGCCGCCGTCGACTCCGCGCCCGACGGCATGGCCGAGCGCCTCATCGAGGCCAACGGCGGCGAGCGCGTCGACGTCGTGCTCGAGATGGCGGGCGGCCGGGTCTTCGAGGAGTCGCGCAAGGCGCTCGCGCCGTTCGGCCGCCTGGTGACCTACGGGATCGCCTCGCGCGAGCAGAACGAGGTCCGCACCGGCTCGCTCATGCGCCGCTCGCAGGGCGTCGTCGGCTTCTGGCTGGCCCACCTCTTCGGCCGCCCGGGGATGTTCGAGCAGGCCCTCACCGACCTCTTCGCGCGCGCGGCGAGCGGCGAGCTCCGGGTGGTCGCCGGCCCGACCTACCCGCTCTCCGAGGCCCGGCAGGCCCAGATCGACCTCGCCGAGCGGCGGACGACGGGCAAGGTGACGCTCGACGTGACCCGCTAGGCGGGCGTCCGGGCCTGGCCCAAGCGGCTCCGGACCACTCCGGGCTCGCGCGGCACGGCCCGCCCACCCGCCCAGCCACCGCCGCTAGTTGGCATTCGGGCGATGTAGAGCCCGCTCGGCGTTCCTTCGCGCTCGTTGTGCCGCGGCCCACCGGTCCGCGCAGCCAGCGCTAGGAGTCCGTCAGCGCTATCTGCCGAGTCGCGCGGCGCGTGCAGGCGGTCAGCCGAGACGGCTCTCGCGCTGGCCCGACTTGAGGTCTCCTCCGGTCGTGTTGACGCGGAGGTACCGCCCAATTCGCGGCGCCGGCTTCTTCCCGCCACCTGCCGATGAGGTTCGCGAGTACTTCAACGACTTGCTGCCGCCAGTGCGCCGCTTCGCCATAGCCCTAAGTGTACGAGTCAGCACGGCGTCTCAATCGATCAGTGGCAGCCAGCCGAGGTCCAGCCCGGCGCCCAGAAGCCGCGACGCAGCTACAACCCAGAGCGCAACGATCGCGATCCCCAAGGCGACATTTACCCGTCGCTGCAGCGCCATGGCCAGTGTCGATTGCTCGCGGATCAGCGTGAACGTCGCGGCGAAAGTCGTCGGAACGACGAGGACGGCGAGGGTGTCCACGAGATCGTCGTTGTCGACGATCGACGCAACTGCGAGCGCGCCCAATGTGACCGCGAACGCGACGCGCGGCGGCCAGCGGACATCGAACGTGGGGCGGAGCGTCATGTGTAAGTCGGCGTAGTACGGCTTTGACTCTGTCGAGCTGTAGATCGCCAACGTGTCACCCAGTTTCTGCAGGAGCTCCAGGGGACCGATGCCACCACCACGGTCGTCGACCGGTCCGATTCCGACTTCCTCCTTGGTCTCGACGTCGATGAGCCGAAGATCCGTGAACTCAAGCGTGTGATCAGGAATCACAGCTTCGACATGCACGCTGGGAGCCTCCCCGAGCGCGATCCGGTGTTGGACGCGACAGCGATCGACAATCGTGAAGAGCCGATCGTCAGCCACGACAACAGTGGCCGGAGCGTCGAGTGGCATTTCGAGCTCCAGCATCATCTCCCACCGCCGCCCGTAGTCGCCGAGCACGAGAAGGAAATCGAGTGCGGCGTCGTCCGACGCGGACGCCTCATACAGGTTGTCTACGGCATCGGCGAATCGATCGACGAGAGTGTCGACCGCCCGCAACGAGGTCGGATGTTCGTCGAGGTGTGGCAGCGCGAGCAGCACGCAGTCCGAGGACGACGACATCGTGTTCGGTTCTTCGCCGAGCACCTCGCCCAACTGGATGGCGACGGCGTCGCACCGGTCTAGCCATTTCGCAACTCGTTGAGGGCCTGCGCGAAGGCCGATCCCGCCTTCGAGGTAATGAGCGAGCGCGATCTCACGGGACGGGCGCTTCGTCGGAAACTCCCACCAGACGGCAGGGCTGAAGAAGCACACAGCTCGGAGAAGATCGTCGCTGATTTCTCGGTCTGGTCCGATGAGCCGACCAAGTGGCGTTCGCTTCGCTAAGGACAGCAGGTACTCCGCCTGCAGGTTCGCGCTGCGCGAGCGCGGAACGAGGTGCGAGGGGGAGCCGTCAGGGCCCGTCGCGCTGAAGTTCAAGAGCGGTTGCTTTACCCGTGTTGCGATCGGCAAGACGAGCCGCACCTTCGTCTCGCCCGGCGCTGACGTGGCGAAACCTTGGGGAAGCTGGCAGTGGTAGCGACTGGTGACGCGGTATCGCGTTGCGGCGACTATTTCGATCCGCTCCACCAGACGCAGGCGCCACGCTGCCGCGTCGTCGAGCAAGCTGAAGAGAGGGAGCGGCTCTTCGGTGAGATCCAGCGGCGCCATTCGAGCGGCGCTGACCGTACCGGGTGTCTCGGCTAGCTGATCAGGCCGCGGCCGGTGCTCGCTCGTCCGCGAGCAGCCGCGCGAGCTGCGTGCGCGAGCGGACGTCCAGCTTGCGGTAGATCGCGCTGAGGTGGTGCTCGATCGTCTTGGGGCTGAGGAAGAGGGAGGCCGCGACCTCGCGGTTCGTCAGCCCCTGCGCGACGAGCAGCGCGATCTTCAGCTCCTGCGGCGTCAGCTCGTCGGCGCGCGACGCGTCCGGCCGGGGGCCCGAGGGGCCGCCGGTCGCGGTGAGCTCCGACCGCGCGCGGTCCGCCCACGGGCGCGCGCCGAGGCGCTCGAAGGTGTCGAGCGCGGCCGAGAGGAACGGCCGCGCCTCCGCCCGCTGGCGGGCGCGCCGCAGCCGCTCGGCGTAGGCGAGCTGCGTCCGGGCGCGCTCGAACGGCTGGCGGCCGTGCTCGTGCCACCGGAGCGCCGCCTCGAAGTGCTCCGCGAAGCGGTCGCCGGCGAGGAGCCCGCGGCAGCGCGCCGCCGCGGCGAGCGCCCACCGCCGCTGCGTCGCCTCCGCCTGGCGCTCGAAGCGCTCCAGCGCCGCCCGCGCCCGGTCCGCCTCGCCGGCGCGGGCCAGCGCCTCGACGTGGTCGGGCGCCCACTGCACGAGCGCGGGCTCGTCCATCTGGAGGCGGTCGGCGACCTCCGTCGCCTCGTCCAGCAGCTCGATCGCCGACTCGACCCGCCCGCCGGCCAGGTCGTCGAACGCCAGCACCGACAGCGCGTAGACGCGGATCGCGTCGCCCCCCATCGCGCGGCAGATCTCCAGCGACTCGCGCCCGTGCGCCTGCGCGTCGCCGCTGCGGCCGATGGCCGACTCGATGCGCGCGAGCGCGGTGAGGCTGTGCGCCATCAGGCCGATCTGCCCGGTCTCGCGCGCGAGCTCGACCGACTCGCCGGCGTCGGCGATGGCCGCCGCCCAGCGGCCCACGCGGAACTCCAGGTGCGAGCGGGCGGCGAGCGGATAGATCAACAGGCCGACCGCCGCCGCGTCGCGCGCCGACCGCACCAGACGGTCGAGGATCGCCTGCGCGCGGTCGAACTCCTCGATCCAGGTCGAGCACTGCCCCGCCATCCCGACGACCTCCGGCAGCCCGGCGGCGAGCGGGTCGCCCTCGAGCAGGAACGGCATGACCGGCGCCAGCAGCGCCTCGCCCTCGGCCGTGCGGCCGAGCGCCAGCAGCGTCTCGCCCTCGATGAGCGTCGCGAGCGCCTCGACCGCCGGCGCCACGTCGTGCGCCAGCGCGCGCGCCCGGCGCGCGCCGTCGCCCAGCGCGACCATGTCGCCGGTCATCATGTGCGCCACGCTGGCCTCGATGAGCGTCGTCGCGGCGCGGGCGCGGTCGCCCTGCGCCTCGAGCCACTCCGCCTCCTCGGAGAGCACCGCGTGGGCGGCGAGCGGCGCGCCGCGGCGCAGCTCGAGGTGGCCGCGCGCCCGCCGGAGGTCGGTCTTCAGGACCGGGTCGGCGGTGAGCGCCAGCCCGTCGTCGATGAGCGCCAGCGCCTTGTCGAACTGCGCGGAGAGCGTGAAGTCGGTCGCCGCCTCCAGGTCGCGGCGGGCGCGCGCCTCGTCGTCGACGCTCAGCTCCGCCGCCCGCGCGAACGCCGCGGCGGCCGCGCTGTGGCCGCCGCGGTCGCGGGCGTCGCGGCCGGCGGCCTCGAGCGCGGCGGCGACGCTCTCGTCCGGCGCCACCGCCGCGTGCGCGAGGTGCCAGGCGCGCCGCTGCGCGTCGGGCGCGACGGCCGCGAGCACGTCGTGCGCCGCGCGCCGCTCCGGCGCCGACGCGCCGTGGTAGACGGTCGCGCGCAGGAGCGGGTGGCGGAAGAGCATCCGCCCGCCCTCGGCGTGGACGACGCCCGCGTCCTCGGCGACGCGCAGGCAGTCGCGGTCGATGCCGAGCCGGCCGAGGGCCTCGTGCAGGACGTCCACGCGGTTGGTCTGCATCGCCGAGACGACGACCAGCGCACGGCGGGTGTCCTCCGGCAGCCGCTCGAGCTGGCGGCGGAACGCGCCCTCGATGCTGGAGCCCGGCGGCAGCGGCGCCGGGAGCGGCACGCGGCCGGCGAGCTGCCCGGCGTCGAGCAGGGTGGGGATCTCGACGAGGGCGAGCGGGTTGCCGTCGGCGGTGGCGAGCAGCTGCTCGGCCACGGTGTCGGCCAGCCCGCCGGCCCGCCGCTCGAGCAGCGCCCGCGCGCTCCCGGGGTCCAGCGCCCCCACGCGCAGGCGCGCGAGACCGGTCGACCGGGCGTCGAAGCCCTCGCCGTCGCGCGCGGCGAGGAGCAGCACGATCCCCTCGGCCGCCACCCGCCGCGCGGCGAACAGCAGCGCCTCGAGCGACGCCGCGTCGAGCCAGTGGACGTCGTCGACGATCGCCAGCACCGGGTGCTCCTCGGCGGCCGCTCCCAGCAGGCTGAGCACGGCGGCGGGCACCGCGAAGCGGTCGTGCGGCACGGGCTCGCCGAGCGCGAGCGAGCCGCGCAGCGCCGCCGCCTGCGCCGGCGGGATCCGGTCGAGCAGGTCGAGCAGCGGGCTGAGCAGGTCGAGCAGGCCGGCGAACGGGATGTCCGATTCGGACTCGTAGCCCCGCGCGCGCAGGACCCGGAAGTCGGGCGCCGCCGCCACCGCCTCGTCGAGCAGCGTGGACTTGCCGATCCCGGCCTCGCCCTGCACCACCAGCACCGTGGAGCGCCCGTCCCGGGCAGCCTCCAGCACGGCCTCCAGCTCGCTCCGCTCGCGGGTCCGTCCGACGATCAAGCCGCGCAGGGTAGCCACGTCCTACTCTCCCTCCGTGCCCACGTTCACCGACCTCGGCCTCTCGCAGGCGACCCTCGACGCCCTCCACGACGTCGGGTACGAGCGCCCGAGCCCGATCCAGGAGCAGGCCATCCCCCCGATGCTCGAGGGGCGCGACGTCATCGGCCAGGCCCAGACGGGCTCCGGCAAGACCGCCGCGTTCGGCCTGCCGATGATCGAGTACGTCGACCCGTCGGTGAACGAGGTGCAGGGGCTCGTGCTCACCCCGACGCGCGAGCTGTGCATCCAGGTCACCCAGGCGCTGCGCGCCTACGGGCAGCGCAAGGGCGTCGACGTGGTCGCGACGTTCGGCGGCGCGCCGATCCGCACCCAGCAGGCCCAGCTTCGCGCCGGCGGGCACATCGTGGTCGGCACCGTCGGCCGCGTCATGGACCTCATGCAGCGCGCGTCGCTGATCCTCACCGAGTGCCGGTTCGTCGTGCTCGACGAGGCCGACGAGATGCTCGACCTCGGCTTCCTGGAGGACGTCGAGAAGATCCTCGCCCAGACGCCGAACAGCCGCCAGACCGCGCT
>DATAAR010000168.1:0-8953 GCA_036259975.1 Solirubrobacteraceae bacterium
CCGAGCGCTGGATGCGCCAGCCGCTGTTCGCCGGTACGCCGCCGGCGGCCGCGGCGCACTGGCGCGCGGACCTGCTGCGCAACGACCCGGCCGCGCTGGCGGCGGCGCTGCGCGGCCTCGGGCCCGGCGCGATGGAGCCGCTGTGGGGCCGCCTCGGCGAGCTCGACGGGGTGCCGGCGACGATCCTCGCCGGCGAGCGCGACGCGCGGTACGCGGCGATCGGCCGCCGCCTGGCCGCGGCGCTGTCCGGCGGCCGGCTGCTCGTCGTGCCGGGCGCCGGGCACGGCCTGCCGCGCGAGGCGCCGCAGGCCGTGGCGGCCGCGATCGCGACGGAGTGACGGGGCCTCAGACGCCGAGCCCGGGGGACTCCGGCACCGCGATCCGGCCCTCGCGCACCGGCAGCACCGCGAGCTCGTCGGAGAACAGCTCGAGCGTGCCCAGGCCGCACGCGCCGCTCGGCCGCAGGGCGGCGGCGCAGTGCACCGCGGCGGCGATGCCGAGCGGCCCGTCGAAGGTGGAGGACACGTAGACGTCGGCGCCCGACGCGCGCACGAGCGCCGCCTGCGCGAGCAGGCCCGAGATCCCTCCGCAGCGCGACACCTTCAGGCACACGGCGTCCGCGACGGCCGCCGTCAGCGAGCCCGGCTGGGTGGCCGTCTCGTCCATCGCGACCCGCACCGCGACGCGGTCGCGCACCGCCCGCATCGCCTCCACGCCGTGCACCGGCTCCTCGACGAGCTCGAGGCCGGCCGGGGAGAGCGCCTCGATGGACGCGACCGCCTGCTCGACGTCCCAGGCGCCGTTGGCGTCGAGGCGCAGCTCCATCCTGGGTCCCGCGGCGGCGCGCACCGCGGCGACGCGGCCGGCGTCGTCGCCGACGCCGACCTTGACCTTGACGCACGAGTAGCCCGCGCGCGCGGCGTCCGCCGCGGCCGCCGCGGCGCTCGAGCGGTCCTCGGCGGTGATCGTCGCGTTGACCCGCACGCTCGGGGCCGGGTCGTCCGTGATGAGCGCGCTGACCGGCCGGCCCTCGCGGTTGCCGGCGCGGTCCCACAGCGCGAGGTCGACGGCGGCCAGGGCCTGCGGCAGGTCGGCGGCGTCGCGGCAGGCGTCGAGCAGCGCGCCGCCGGGCACGTCGTCGCCATCGCGCAGGATCGGCTCGTAGGCGGCCAGCGCGTCGCGCACGGCCTCGAGCGGCACGCCGTCGTAGGGCTCGAGCGGCGCGGCCTCCCCCCAGCCCACGACGCCGTCGCCGCCGCGGATGCGCAGCAGAAGCAGCTCGCGCTCGCGCAGCTCGCCGTTCGCGGTCCTCAGCGGGCGCGCGAAGCGCAGGATCAGCGATGCGATGCGGACGTCCATCACGACAGGAGCAGGCCGACCGACAGGAGGATGCAGAAGCCCAGCTGCAGCAGTCCCGTCCGTCCGAGCGCCTCGTTCAGGGTCGCGCCGTCCGTGTGGGTCCTGACCATCCGCACGAGCTCGACGGCGGGCGGGAGCAGCACGAGCGGCAGCAGCAGCCAGGGGGAGAGCGACCCCGCGATCCAGGGGATCGGGGCGGTGAGGAACGCGCCGTAGACCATGAGCCCGAAGATCGTTCGCGCGCGGGGGCGGCCGAGGCGCACGGCGAGCGTGCGCTTGCCGGCGCGGCGGTCGGTCTCGAGGTCGCGGACGTTGTTGACGACGAGGATCGCCGCGGCCAGCAGGCCGACCGGCACCGCCAGCGCGAACGCCTCCCAGGTGACCTCCTCGGTCTGCACGTAGTAGGAGCCGGCGACCGCGACGAGGCCGAAGAACAGGAACACGAAGACCTCGCCGAGGCCCTCGTATCCGTACGGCCGCGGGCCGCCGGTGTACAGCACGCCGGCCAGGATCGACGCGGCCCCGATCGCGAGCAGGATCGGCCCGGCGAGGTAGACGAGGTAGACGCCGCACAGCACGGCCAGCGCGAACGTCACGTACGTGGCGACGAGCACGCGCTTGGGCGGGACGAGCCCGCCCGCGGTGACCCGCACCGGGCCGAGGCGGTCCTCGGTGTCGGCGCCGCGGCGCGCGTCGGAGTAGTCGTTGGACAGGTTCGTGCCGACCTGGATGAGGATGGCGCCGAGCAGCGCGGCGACGAACCCGCCGACGCGCAGGTCGACGACCGTCATCGCCAGCGCCGTGCCGACCAGGACGGGCGCGATCGCCGCGGGCAGCGTCCGCGGTCGGGCGGCCATGAGCCAGATGCGCACGCGCGCGGGCCCTCGACCTCAGGGGCGGCGGGGGAACTTCGAGAAGTCCGGCCGGCGCTTCTCCACGTAGGCGTCGCGGCCCTCCTGCGCCTCGTCGCTCATGTAGAACAGCAGCGTCGCGTCGCCCGCGAGCTGCTGCACCCCCGCGAGCCCGTCGTCGGCGGCGTTGAACGACGCCTTCAGCATCCGCAGGGCGAGCGGCGAGAGCGCGAGCATCTCGCGGCACCACTGCACGGTCTCCTCCTCGAGGCGCTCGAGCGGCACGACCGCGTTCACGAGCCCCCAGTCGAGCGCCGTCTGCGCGTCGTACTGGCGGCAGAGGAACCACACCTCCTTGGCGCGCTTCTGGCCGATCTGGCGCGCCAGCAGCCCCGAGCCGAACCCGCCGTCGAACGAGCCGACCTTCGGGCCGGTCTGGCCGAAGCGGGCGTTCTCGGCCGCGATCGACAGGTCGCAGCAGACGTGCAGGACGTGGCCGCCACCGATCGCGTACCCGGCGATCATCGCCACGATCGGCTTCGGGCAGCGGCGCATCTGGATCTGCAGGTCGAGCACGTTGAGGCGCCCGATGCCCTTCTTGGCGACGGCGTCGTCGCCGATGTAGCCGTCGTCGCCCCGGACGCGCTGGTCGCCGCCGGAGCAGAACGCGTCGGGGCCCTCGCCGGTGAGGACGATGACGCCGACGGTGGGGTCGTCCTGCGCCAGCGTGAACGCCTCGCGCAGCTCGAACAGGGTCTGGGGCCGGAAGGCGTTGCGTACCTCCGGGCGGTTGATGGTGATCTTGGCGATTCCGTCGCCGGACAGCTCGTAGCGGATGTCGGTGTACTCGCCGGCCGGGGTCCAGGTGACTGACATGCGCGGCAGGCTACTTTGACGCCCGTGCTGGTCGATTCCTGGCTCCGCCGCGCGGCCGAGCGCCATCCGGACCGCGCCGCGGTGAACCGGATGACCTACGCGCAGCTCGAGCGCGAGGCGGCCCGCGCCGCGCGCCGGCTGGCCGCCCGCGGCGTGCGCCCCGGCGAGCGGGTCGGCCTCGAGCTCCCGGCGGGCGAGGCGTTCTGCGTGGCGCTCCACGGCTGCCTGCTGCTCGGCGCCGTCGCGGTCCCGATCGACGTGCGGCTCGGCGCGGAGGAGCGACTGGCGGTCGCCCGCGGCGTGGCGACCGTCGTCGACCGGCCGCTCGACGGTGACGAGGCCGACGTGCGCCTCGCCGCGCGCCACGACCTCGACGCGGTCGCGATCCTCGTGCACACGAGCGGCTCGAGCGGGCGGCCGAAGCCGGTCGAGCTGACGTACGGCAACTGGTTGTGGAGCGCGCTCGGCTCGGCGGTGGCGCTCGGCCTCGACCCGGAGGAGCGCTGGCTCAGCGCGCTGCCGCTGTCGCACGTCGGCGGGCTGTCGATCGTGATGCGCAGCGCGATCGGCGCCACGACCGCGATCGTCCACGAGGGCTTCGACACCGAGCGCGTGCTCTACGAGCTCATGCGCCCCGGCGGCGCGACGATGGTCTCGCTCGTGCCGACCACGCTGCAGCGGCTGCTCGACGCCGGCCTGCGCGAGCCGCCCGCCCTGCGCTGGGCGCTGCTCGGCGGCGCGCCGATCAGCCCCGCGCTGCTCGGCCGGGCGGCGGCGGCAGGGGTGCCGGTCGCGACGACGTATGGCCTGACCGAGGCCTGCTCGCAGGTGACCACCAACGGCGCGCCTCTGTTCTGCACGACGGTGCGCCTGGCGCCCGACGGCGAGATCCTCGTCACCGGGCCGACCGTGGCGCCGGCGGCCGGGCCGGTGCTGCACACGGGCGACCTCGGGGCATGGAACGCCGACGGCGCGCTGCACGTCGCCGGGCGCAAGGCCGACACGATCGTGACCGGCGGCGAGAACGTGGCCCCGGCCGAGGTCGAGGGCGTGCTCGAGAGCCACCCGGCCGTGGCCGAGGCAGCGGTCCACGGCCGCGCGGACCGGGAGTGGGGCGAGGCGGTCGTCGCCACGGTCGTGCTCCGCACGGACGCGTCCGAAGCCGACCTGCGCGCGCACTGCGCCGCCCGGCTCGCGCCGTTCAAGGTGCCCAAGGCCATCCGGTTCGCCGACGCGCTCCCGCGCACCCGCTCCGGCAAGCTCGTGCGCGACCGGCTCTGACGCGCGCCGCCGCCTGAGCGCCGGCCGCCGGCGGGGAGCAGTGGGCCGGGGTGGTAGACCTTGCCGATGGACGCCGAGGCGTACCGCGCGGACAGCCGCGAGCGCTGGGAGGCCGCCGCGCCTGGCTGGGGCAAGTACCGCGAGGCGATGCAGCGCGACGCGATGGAGGTCTCGCGCTGGATGCTGGACGCCGCTCGCCTGCAGCCCGGCCACACCGTGCTCGAGCTGGCGGCCGGTGCCGGCGACACCGGGCTCATGGCGGCCGAGCTGGTCGCCCCCGGCGGGAAGGCGATCATCACCGACGGCGCCGAGGCGATGGTCGAGCTCGCCCGGGCCCGCGCGAAGGAGGTCGGCGCGACGAACGTCGAGATCCGTCCGATGGAGGCGGAGTGGATCGACCTGCCCGCCGCCTCGGTGGACGCCGTCCTGTCGCGCTGGGGCTACATGCTGCTCGCCGATCCCGAGGCCGCGCTGCGCGAGACTCGGCGCGTGCTGCGGCCCGGCGGGCGGGTCGCGCTCGCAGCCTGGGACGCCGCCGAGCACAACCCGTGGCTGACGCGCATCGGGCGGGTGATGGTCGAGCGCGGGCACATGGAGCAGGAGCCGCCGGGCGCGCCGGGGCCGCTCGCCTTCGGCGTGCCCGGGCGGATCGAGGAGCTCCTCGAGGCGGCGGCGTTCGACGACGTCGAGGTCCAGGCGCTCGACCTCGAGTTGCACGCGCCCAGCCTCGACGACTGGTGGGACTACGCGGTGCAGACCTCGGGGCGGATCTCGAGGATCGTCGCGGGGCTGAGCCCGGCCGAGCACTACGCCGTGCGGGACGCGGTCGACGCCGCGTACGCCGAGTTCGTCCAGCCCGACGGGTCGCTCGCGATCCCGGGCCGCACGCTCGTGGCCGCGGCGAGTGCGTGATCGCATGGCTCAGGGGGGATGAATCCGGCATGCGCCGCTACGCGCAGCGGGTGTTCGACTTCTATTGGGGCCTCGGGATCGCGGACGACGTCCCGGCGCTGACGTACTACCTGCTGCTCTCGCTCGCCCCGTTCGCGCTGGGCCTGGCGGCGATGCAGGCGCTGCTGCTGGACAACGTCCTGTCGGCGATCGAGGTCGCCGACCAGCTCAACCGCTTCCTGCCCAACGCGGTGCACGAGGACATCACGCGGCTCGTGCTCGGGACGCGGGACAACTCGCCGCTGCTGCTCGCCCTCGCGGTGGTGACGATGCTGTGGACGACCTCGGGCGCGATCGGCGTGGTCGAGCGCTGCGAGTCGCGGATCCTCAACGCACCCCGCCACGGGATCGTCACCGGGCGGCTGCGCAACATGCTCCTCGGCGCCGGCGTCGCGCTCATGGTCGCGGCGGCGTCGGCGGGCGCGCCGGTGATCGGCGACGCGGCCGACACGCTCGATCTCCGCGGCGCGCTGCCGGGCGGCCTTCTGCTCGCGGTCAACACGGTCGGGTCGATCGTCGTGTTCGCCGGCATCTACCGCTGGGCGCCGCGCGCGCACCTGCGCTGGCGCTCGGCCGCGGTCGGTGCGATCCCGGCCGGCATCGCGATCCAGGCCGTGCCGGCGCTCGTCGGCCTCTACGTCGGCCAGTTCGTCGGATTCGCCGCCGTGCGGCTGTTCCTGATCCTCGCGGTCGTGCTCATCGGTCTGTACGTGATGGCGATGGTGATCCTCGTCGGATCGGGGCTGGCCGTGAAGCGCGAGCGCCGCCACCTGCGACGGGTGCTGGCCGGCGGGCGGGCGGTACCGGACCGGTTCGGGCCCGCGTACGCGGGCGACCCGCAGGCCGAGGCCGAGCGGCCGCCCGCGCCGACGGGTGCGTAGGATGCCGCCGCGATGTACTACGACGACGACGCAGACCTCAGCCTCCTCGACGGCACGACCGTCGCGATCATCGGCTTCGGCTCGCAGGGTCACGCCCACGCGCTGAACCTCAAGGACTCGGGCGTGGACGTGGTGGTCGGCCTGCGCGGCGGCTCCTCGTCGGCCGACGCGGCCCGCGAGGCGGGCCTCGAGGTGCTGCCCGTCGCCGAGGCCGCCTCGCGCGGCGACATCGTGACGGTCCTCGTCCCCGACGAGCTGCACCACGATGTGTACGAGAACGAGATCCGGGACGGGATCGCGGACGGCAACACGCTGCTGTTCGGGCACGGGTTCTCGGTGCACTACGGCGAGGTCGAGCCGCCGCCCGGCGTCGACGTCGCCCTCGTCGCGCCGAAGGGCCCGGGCCACCTGGTGCGCCGCCAGTACACCGAGGGCAGCGGCGTGCCGTGCCTGATCGCGATCGCGCAGGACGCGAGCGGGCGCGCGAAGGACGTCGCGCTCGCGTACGCGAAGGGCATCGGCGGCACGCGCGGCGGCGTGATCGAGACGACGTTCAAGGACGAGACCGAGACCGACCTGTTCGGCGAGCAGGCCGTGCTGTGCGGCGGCGTATCGGAGCTCGTGCAGGCCGGGTTCGAGACGCTCGTCGAGGCGGGCTACTCGCCCGAGATGGCGTACTTCGAGTGCCTGCACGAGCTGAAGCTCATCGTCGACCTCATGTACGAGAAGGGCCTGCAGGGCATGCGCTTCTCGATCTCCAACACGGCCGAGTACGGCGACTACACGCGCGGCAAGCGGGTCATCACCGACGAGACGCGCCGGCAGATGAAGGCGATCCTGGCGGAGATCCAGAACGGCGACTTCGCGCGCGAGTGGATCGCCGAGAACCGCGCCGGGCAGGAGAACTTCAAGCGCATGCGCGCTGAGCAGGCCGGCACGCAGATCGAGTCCACGGGCGAGGAGCTGCGCTCGCACATGGACTGGATCAAGCCGTCGTTCTAGCGAGAACTGCTCGAACCGTCGCGGCGACCGACCGCGGCTCCGCTTCGAGCTGCGTGTCGGTGAAGCGCAGCGTGCGGTAGCCGGCGCCGAGCAGGGTCGCGTCGCGGTAGCGGTCGTTCTCGAAGGCGTGACGGCTGCGGTGGTGCGTCCAGCTGTCGATCTCCACCACGAGCCGGTGCTCGGGGAAGATCAAGTCGCGCTCCTTTCCGGCGAGGTCGTGGTTGACGAGCGGCCGCGGCAGCCCGTGGGTTTGGCAGAGCGCGAGGAACCGCTCCTCCAGGCCGGAGCGCGTGCCGGTGCTGCCGGGCTCGTGGGCGCTCAGGGTTGCCAGGAGCTTGCCCGCTCCGCGGTGGCCGGTGTGGGCCCGGGCGAGGGCTTCGAGGGCGGCGACGTCCGTGAGCCTTGCGGGCTCCGCCTGGTCGAGCAGACGCTCGAGCGGTCTGCGCTGCAGGACGGCGGCCAGGTCGAGGATCGTGCGAGCAGGCGTCGTGACCGGGATGCCGAGGTGCGTCGTGACGTGGCCGGCGAGCCGCCGCGCGCGGTGGATCCGCAGCGCGGGCCGCCGGCGGGCGCCGGTCGTGTGCGGCACCGTGACGTCGATCGTCGTCGCCGCGCTCGGCCTGAGCTCCCACAACGCCGCCGCCGCCGCGTGGCTGAGCGCCGCGCCCGGCCCCCCCGGCGAAGCCGGCGGCCATCCAGCGGCCGTGCCGCCCGAGCACGCGGTGGGCGACTGCATACACGCCGCGGTGGACCTCGTGCAGCCGGCCGGCCGCAAGCCGGTACGAGATCGCGCGGGACTGCAGACCGAGCGCCAGAAGCTGGCGCCGTGCGACGACGCCGTACTGGCCCGCCGCCAGCGCCGCGACGCGGATATCAAGAGAGCCTGGGTCAACTTGACGACGATTGTCGTCGCGGATCTGACCCACGCTTGGCACGGCTCGCGAGCCACGCCGGGGCGGGTCATTTGACGACGATTGTCGTCGTCGATGTGACGCACCTCGCGCATCGCCCGAGCATGGCGAGGAACGCGTCACAACGGACGCCCAGATCGCACCAGTTCAGCGGAACGCGAGCGGCAGAACACAGACGTCCGCTCGCTCATCCCCTCGATGCCGCCGTCCGCGACCGAAAGCGCCGCCGCGAGAACCGAGCGGGACGCCGCGAACACGCTACGAGCAGCACCACCCCCGCACCACCGGCGCCCCTCCGAACCGCCGCGCCACCGGCGCGATCGCGACCACGCGCGCGTTGGCCCCGCGCCGCCCGGCGACCGGAAGCAGCAGCCACTCGTCGGCCTCGGGCCAGCGCACCAGCACGCGCGTGCCGTCGGGCGACCACGCCGGCGCTCCGAGCCGGCCGGTCGTCGCGAACACCGGCCGGTCCGGGAGCCGCGGCGACGCCGGCGCGACCAGCACGCGCGACAGCTCGCGCTCCGGGTCGCGGGCGACCACGGCCAGCCGCCGCCCCCGCGGCGCCCACGCCGCCGCCACCGCCCGCTCGCCCGCCGGCAGCCGCACCCCGCTCACGCGATCGCGCGGCACGTCGGCCAGACGCAGCGACCCCGCGCCGCGCATCAGCAGCAGGCGGCCGTCGGCGGACCACGACAGCTCGCGCGCCGCCAGGCCGACGGGGGCGGCGCTGCGCCACACCAGACCCCCGCTGTCGACGTCGCGCACCACGACCCGTCCGTCCGCGGCCACCCACGCGAGCGTGTGCGGCGCGCCCGGCCGCCACCCCCGCGCGGCCCGCAGC
>DATAAR010000169.1:0-22872 GCA_036259975.1 Solirubrobacteraceae bacterium
GAGGTGCTCGCAGCGTGGTATGAGCGGCCGGACACAGCGGGACGTGCTCAAAGTCGAGGTGCTCTGTGACCAGCGCCGCGACTGAGATCACCGTCGATCGACTGCCCGAGGCGGGTTCCTCGCTGGAGGTCGTGATGCTCCACGACGCCCGCTTCGGCTCGGACTCCGACTGCGGGCCGCGGCGGCCGCACCGCCACGACTACCACGAGCTGGTCTGGACGCGGTGTGGCACGGGCCGGCACCTGATCGACGGAGAGGCGTCAGACGTCGAGCCCGGCACGATTACGTTGATCGGCCGCGGGCAGGTGCATGTGTTCGAGCGCGCCAGCGGCCTGCACGGCGCGGTTGTGCGCTTCGGAGAGGAGCTGCTGCACGGCGACCCGGCCACTGCCGCCAATCCCGCGTGGCTGGTCGGCAGCCGTGCGGTGCAGACCGTGAGCGTGCCGGCGGGGGATGTCGGCCGCCTGGAAGCGGCGATCGACCTGCTGGCGGCGGAGACGCGCCGGCCGCCGGATTCGCGCAGCGTCGATCTTCAGCGCCACTTCCTCTCGGGGCTGTTGCTGTGGGTGGAGCGCTGGTACGAGGCGACGCGGACCGAGCAGCGCGACGCCGATGACCGGGACCTTCAGCTGTACCGCCGCTTCTTCGACGTGCTGGAGCGCGACTACGCGCGCCATCACGACGCCCCGCACTACGCCGACGAGCTTGGCGTGCCGCAGGGCGCGCTGTCGCGCGCGCTCGTGACCGTGACGGGGCGGACGACCAAGGAGCTGATCACCGACCGGCGGATGCTGGAGGCGGCGAGGCTGCTGCGCTTCAGCGAGCTGACCGTCGGTGAGGTCGCGTACCGCGCCGGCTACGGCGATCAGCTGTACTTCTCGCGGGCGTTCAAGCGGCAGTTCGGCGAGTCGCCCTCGGCGTACCGCGACCGAATGCGCGGGCGCGCCCCGGAGCGCTGAGGCTCCGGGGGACGCAGTACGCGGGGTCGCTAAGAGGCGATCTTCAGCGCGCTGGCGTAGGTGCCGCCGAGACCGGGCTGGATCGCCATGTGCAGGTAGCCCGCGCCCTCCAGCTGGCGGGCGTGCGCGAGCCGGCCGGCGTCGAGCACGCGCAGGCCGGCGCTCTCGGCGAGCTGGCGGACCGTGGCCTTGGCCGCGTCGTCGTCGGAGGCGACGAAGACGTCGAGTGGCTGACCGGCGACCTGGCCCTCGACGAGCGAGCCGGCGAACGTGGTGTTGAAGGCCTTGACGACCTTGGCGCCCGGCGCCTACTGGGCGATCTCTTGCGCGGCCGAGCCGGCCTCGAGGGTGAGCGGCGCGTAGGTCTGCGGGTCGACGGGGTTGGTGATGTCGACCACGGTCTTGCCGGCGAGCTGATCGCGGTAGCGGCCGAGGACGTCGTCGAGCGCCTGGTACCAGACGGCGAGCACGACAACGTCGCCGGAGATCGGGTCGCCGACGGTGCCGGTGCGCACGTCGCCGGAGAGGTCTCCGGCGAGCGCCTGGGCCTTCTCCTGGTCGGTGCCCAGCAGCGTGACGGTGTTGCCGCCGGCGAGGGCGCGGGTGGCGATGCCGCGGGCCATGTTGCCGGTGCCGATGATCGTGATGTCCATGTCGTTGCCTTTCCGAGGGGTGTGGTTGAGGACTGGTCGTGAGCATGGACACTGCGCCCGGCGTCCGGCATGGGCGGGCTCGGCCAATGTATGGAGTTCTTGCCGCACGCTCTCATGAAGTCCATGAGCTCGACCAAGACGCCCATGCCGGAACGCGCGTGCCGGTCCGAGACTGCTGCCATGAGCTTGATCGACACCACGCAGCCGGCGACATCGTCGCTGCCGAACACGCTGCGGCTGGGCGCGGTGCACCTCACGGTGGCCGACCTGGACCGCTCGGTCGCCTGGTACCAGCGATCGCTGGGCCTGCGCGTCCACACCCATGACCTCGCCTACGCCGAGCTGGGCGACGGCCACGAGACCGTCGTCGTGCTGCATGAGGACCCGCAGGCGCGGCCGGCCGGCCGCCACGCCGGCCTGTACCACTACGCGCTGCTGTATCCCACGCGCGAGGAGCTGGCGCGTGCCGCCGTGCGGCTGGCCGGGACGCGCAGCCCGATCCAGGGCGCCTCGGACCATGGCACGCACGAGGCGATCTACCTCCCGGACGCCGACGGCAACGGGATCGAGCTGGCCTGGGACCGCGAGCCGGAGCTGTGGCCCGAGATCCCGGGCCGTCCGGCACCGCTGGACTTCGAGTCCCTGCTGGCCACGGTCGCCGGCGAGCAGCCGAGCGACTTCGTCGGCGAGGGCCTGCGCATGGGTCACCTGCACCTCCACGTCGGCGACGTCAAGGCCGGACTGGCCTTCTATCGCGACGAGCTCGGGTTCGAGCTCAAAGGCGACTGGGGTAGCGCGGCGTTCGTCTCGGCCGGCGGTTACCACCATCACCTGGGCTTCAACGTCTGGAACGGCCCCAACGTCGACGCTCCGGGGCCGCACACGGTGGGCCTGCGCCGCTGGACCGTCCAGCTGCCCACCGACGCCGACGTCGCCGAGCTGCGCGAGCGCCTGGAGCGCGCGGGGCGCGCGACCGAGGCCGTCGACGGCGGCTTCCAGGTGCGCGATCCGTGGGGCACCGCGCTGGCGGTGGTCTCCACGGCGGCGACCGGCCTGCGCGCCCGGGCCCTCGTGCGCACGGAGAAGCCGTCCCCGTACCTCAAGCAGGTGGCCACGCACTTCCGCCACAAGCTCGACGTGCGCTTCGACGACCACGGGGCCGTGATCCCGTTCGCCTTCGGCCACGTGCAGTTGCGCGTCGGTGACGGCGAGCTGCACCTGGAGGCCTTCGCGCAGACGCCGGGCGGGCTCGCTCGTGTCGAGCAGGTCGTCGGCAGCCACCTGGAGCGGTTCGGGCGCCGCGACGAGCTCGTCGTGCGCTGGAAGGCGGACCGATGAGCGGACCGCAGGGGAGCTTCGAGCCCGCGCAGCGCGCCCCGCAGCCGATCCTGCGTGCCGACGACCGGGCTCTCGCGCGCCGCGCCGCCGACGAGTGGCCGACCTTTCGCCGGCCGAGCGCCCCGGGCGACTGCCCGGCCGCCTGACCCGATCTACGCGGCACCGCCGGCCAGCCTGCGCCGGGCGGTCGGCTCCCTCGCGCACCACGCGCCGCCTCGCACCCGGTCTCGGGGCCGCGGCGCATCCCCGCACGCCAAGACGCGTGCGCTCATGCCGAGCCGAGGAGGCCCGCATGGGCACACCGTCGCCCGCCGTCCCCGCACCGCGCGCCGCGCGGCGACGAGGCGGAATGTTCGTACCCATCACCGCAACCTGCTGCGCCTGGTCGCCCACGACGTCAGGGCCCGACCCGCAGGTCATCGAGGACGCCTGCGCGTTCGCGTGGCTCGAGCTCATCGCGCGCCAGCCCGAGCGCACCAGCATCATCGGCTGGCTCCGGGTCGTCGCGTGGCGCGAAGCGATCCGGCGCCGCACCGCCTCGCTGGACCGCCGGCGTGCCGACCCGCCGGCCAGCGGGGCGGGCCTGCGCGCCGCCGAGGCCAAGGACGCGCTCCGGGGAGTCGCGCCGCTGCCGAGCCGCGAGCGTGCTGTGCTCACGCTCCAGGTCGCCGGTCACAGCCATCGCGAGATCGGCGAGCAGCTGGCCATGACGCCGCGCACGGTCGAGCGGCGATGCTGCGCGCCCGCGCCGCAGTCCGCCGATAGCGCGACGCACGGGCACGCGCGGCGTAACGGGGCCGTAACGGGCTCAGGCGTCGACCGCCGAGCTTGGTCCCGGGGGTCGGCGCCGCGCCCGCTGGACACGTCGCGCGGCCGGCATTCGCCGGCAGGCGCCCGCGGGCGATGCCGCCGGCGGCCTTGCGCACTCAACGACCGGAACGCCGCGCTCGCCGGCGGTGGCGCCGAAGCGGCGGGGTCATGGCCGGGTGGGATGTTCCAGTGCCGCTTCCCTAGGCCATCTTCGGCGTGCGCATAGGATGGCGTGCGCCGGCGGAGCCAGAAGCCCCCCGCAGTGCCAGGCTGCGCCGCGAACCGTCGGGCGAGGCGAGAGGAGCGAAGATGGCCGGCACGTCCGAGCCGATGCACCAGGCCGGAGGTTCGGCGGCGACCCAGGGCGACCTCTGGGGAGAGCGCGCTCGCGACTGGGCCGACGTCCTCGAGGGCTGGAACGGATGGGGACTGGACGCGTACCGCAACATCCTCGAGCGCGTCACAGTCCAGGGGGGAACGAAGCTGCTCGACATGGGCTGCGGCGCAGGGCGGTTCAGCCGCATCGCCGCCGACCGCGGCGCGCAGGTCGCGGGCATCGACGCCACGGCGGCCTTCATCGAGATCGCGCGTGAGCGCGTCCGCGGCGGCGACTTCCGGGTCGGTGATCTAGAGCAGCTTCCCTGGCTCGACGACTCGTTCGATGTTGTCACCGGGTTCAACTCGTTCATCTTCGCGGCGAACATCGACCGTGCACTGCGCGAGGCAAGGCGCGTCGCTCGGTCCGGGGCGAGCGTCGCGATCACCGCCTTCGGCCGCCCCGAACGCTGCGAATCGACGCACGTCTTCGGGTCGGTCGGGCAGCTCCTGCCCGCGCAGTCGGAAGATGAAGCCCCTGCGCTGCACGAGGAGGGGACGCTCGAGTCTCTGGCGACGAAGGCCGGCCTCACGCCGCGGGAGGCGGGGTACTTCGAGGTGACGGAGGAGTACCCGGACCTCGAC
This sequence comes from Solirubrobacteraceae bacterium, assembly GCA_036259975.1. Classification (GTDB taxonomy): domain Bacteria; phylum Actinomycetota; class Thermoleophilia; order Solirubrobacterales; family Solirubrobacteraceae; genus JAOPZW01. Next base: position 4,721 of record DATAAR010000169.1, read on the forward strand.
ACATTCCTGCGCGGCTACCTCGCCGCCGGACCGATCGTCCGTGCCTGCCGGTCGCTCGGGGATGGCGCCGTCCGCGACGCGCTCGCTAAGGGCGTGCAGCCGCTGATCACCACCGACGGAGGCGTGCGCATCAAGGACGAGCTGCGTTACCTGATCGCGAGCGCCTGACCGCAGTCCGAGGGCGGCGCCGCCGGGGCTCCTGCATCCCAACGAACGGAGGCGTATCGCGGACGCGCCGGTCGCTCTCGCCGCGGACGACGCGCAGGAGTGGGCAAGCCCGGCGCTGGCTATCGCATCGAGGCACGAGGAGCAGCGCGCGGCGTAGCACGACCGGACCGATCCCTCCAGGCGATTGCGAGAGCGGAGGCCATGAGAGGAACGCGGCACGGCCGGTCAGCGCGCCCACGCTCTGCCTGTGCAAGAGCCGGGCCAGGAGAGGCTTGGCGGTGCGGATGCTGCTCGTCCACTGCGGGAGCCGTAGAGAGGGCGGTTCGCACGCCTGCGCCCCTGCCGAAGCGAGAGCCCGGGATGTTCGTTTCCGTCTCCTGAGCGGCGCACATCACCGAACCACTTACGGCACACCCAGGTGCCGCTCTGCTGCGAAGTTCCTGGTGAGGACCATGAGTGTGTCGCTTGCCTGGTCCGTCGGCGAGGTTCGGGTCGCCGACTTCGGCCGTCACGACTCCAGGGCGCTCGACGGGTGGTCGTGGCCGATACGGTCCGGCTATGCAGCTGACAGAGACGTTCGAGTGGCAGGGGCGGCAGATCGCGTGGGGCCGGGCGGGGAGCGGCCCTGCCGTCGTGTTCTGCCACGGCACTCCGTGGTCGTCGCTGGTCTGGCAACCGTTCGCCGCGACGCTCGCGCGCGACTTCGCGGTCTATCTCTGGGACATGCCGGGCTACGGTCGCTCGTCCAAGCACCCCCAACACCGCGTTCACTTTGGCGCCCAGGCCGAAGCGTTCGCTGCGCTGTTGGCGCATTGGGGTCTCGAGCGGCCGCACGTCATCGCGCACGACTTCGGCGGCGCGGTCTCGCTACGTGCTCATCTCGTCGTCGGCGCCTCCTATGCATCGCTGATGCTCGTCGACGTCGTCGCCATCCCGCCTAGCGGGTCGCCGTTCTTCCGCTTCGTCCAGGACAACCAGAATGTGCTCGGCGATCTGCCGCCATACATCCACGAAGCGATCGTGCGCGCCTACATTCGAGGCGCCAGCCATCGCGGCCTGCGAGAAGACGACCTCGATGCGCTCGTGCAGCCGTGGACCGGCGCCGAAGGCCAGCCGGCGTTCTACCGGCAGATCGCCGACTACGACGAGACCTACCTCGAGGAGAACGAGCAGCGACTCGACCAGCTCGAGATCCCGGTCCGGGTCCTCTGGGGCGCAGACGATCCGTGGATCCCGACAGACATCGGTGAGCGTCTGACAGGCCTGATTCCGCGGGCGACGCTGTCGGTGATCGACGACGCGGGCCATCTGATGCACTACGACGCAGCGGTCGCGCTCGCCGACGAGGTTCGCGCCTGGCTCAGCGGAAGACGCGACTTCGCCGACTGAGCACCAGCCGCATCGCCACCACAAATCGGCTTTGAAGATCCCCGGTTGTCGATCCCCTACCGGGACACGTCGGGGAGCGCCGAGAAGGACAACTCCGGGGCGTGACTGGAGCTTCCCCTCCCATAGGGGACCAGGCCTCTCGGTCCACGCCGACCAGATGCTCGCCTCGGACGAACAGCAGAAGGGCCACTCGGCCCGACCCGTTGCATCCGGTGCATAGGCACGACCTCGGCCGTACACGAGCTCCCGATCGGACCGCGCTCGACGATCATCGCTATCGCAGTGAGGCGTGGACGGTGTCGATGATCTCGGTGCTGTCGATGCCCTGCAGGTAGATCGAGGTGATCCCGAGGTTCGTGTGTCCGAGCTGGCGTTGGATGACGATGAGCGCGACGCCCTCGCGGGCCATCTCGACGGCGTGCGCGTGGCGAAGCTGATGTGGTGCGAACCGGCGGCGCACGCCTGCGCGCGCGGCAGCGTGACGAAGCTCCGTGCGCGCGGCCCCGGCCGACCACGCGCGCCCGCGGGTCGGCCCGTTGGCGATGCACAGCAGCGGGCCGACTGGCAGCTCGGCGCGCGCGGCCAGCCATGGTGGAGTTGCTCCCAGGCCCAGTCATCCATGCCGACCTCTCGGCGGCGACCGCCCTTGCCACGGCGCACGAGAAGCGAGCCGCGGCGCGAGTCGAGATCTGCCTCCCCGAGCGTGAGCGCTTCGTGGATGCGCAACCCTGCGCGCCACGGCACGACGATGAGCGCGCGCGGTCGCGCCGCGTGCAGACGGGTGCCGGCGTGTCGCATTACCGCGACGATCTCGGCGACGGTGGGCGGGTCGGCCGGATATCGCTGACCCTTGTTGCGCGGCGAGCGGCCAGCGTGGAAGCCGGGGAGAGTGGCCGGCGATCGCGGCCGACCGGCAGCATCGAGAAGGACTCGGGACATGACGCCTCCTTTGAAGTTCGGAGGCTCCGAGGCTCGCGCACGCCCCTCGCCCCACCGGCCCCCGTTCGTCGCTGCCCGGAAGCGGAGCGGCGCGTTCGATGTGCCACGCGCTCCTGCGAAAGCGAGAGCCGTGCGAGGAACGCGGCGCGGCATGCCAGCACGCCCACGCTCTGACTATGCAAACGCCGGGACAGAAAGCATCGGCGGTATGGGAACTACCGCACGCTGTATCCGCTGCCGGCCGGCCCACCAGCGTCCTGAGCGTCCAATCCTGCACCGATCGTCCCACAGCCCGACCTGCTCCGGCGTGTGCTTCTTACTCGTAGCCATGTTGATATCGAGCCTTCCCGCCCACAGCGTGGGCGCAGACTCTCTAACGACCGGGATTAACCAGCTGGGCTCAGGCCAGCTCGTCTCCGAATCCGTACAGGTCAATGGAGGGTGGGTCGGTAGATGAGCTCTTGGATGTGACCGTCGAGCGTCCGGTTCTCGACCAGCTCCAGGTCGAAGTCGGCCGCACCCTGGAAGATCGGGTCGAGCCCGGTCTGACCGGTGATGACAGGGAAGAGCGTCACCTGCAGGCGGTCGACTAGGCCGGCAGCCATCAGCGCCCGGTTCAACGACAGGCTGCCGTGCGAGCGCAACGGCACCTCGGACTCCTCCTTGAGCCGGGCGACGACGTCGACGGCGTCGCCGCTCACGACGGTCGCGTTCGGCCAGTTGAGGGGGCCTTCCAGCGTCGTCGACACCACCGTTGCCGGCAGGCTCCTCATCCGAGTGACCCATGGGTCACGCACTTCGGACTCCTCGGTGCTTGAGGCCAGCATCCGGGCGAATGCCCGATACGTGTTGGCCCCGAAGACCATCCGCTGCTGCGCGCCGTACAAGGCAAGGCGGTGGTCGAGCAACTCGGGGCCTTGCTTGCCCCAGTAGCCGGTCCAGTTGGCGCTGGCGGCGCCGTAGCCGTCGAGGCTGGAAAAGACGTCGAAGGTGTACGTAGCGGTCATGTCGTTCTCCTCGGAGTGCGGTTGATAGATGTGACCCCGTGAACCGATCCGTCTCGTGTCAGAGCCGGTCATTGGCCGGTGCAGGCTCGGTCGGTTTGGTCGTCATTCGATACGACCGGACCGCCGCACCGATCTCATCGCTCGCAGCAGAGTCCGTCCGAACAGGGACCTGCGACCATGAAGCTGACCGACCACCACGAACGTCTCTGTCGACGGCGTGATGCAGGGGTGCGACGGGCCGGGGGAGGACCGCAGTGGCGGATTCGAGCGCGGCGGATGGTGCATGCCGCTGCAGAGGCGCGACCCCCCGCGACGCGCGAGATCCCCAGGGCAGGTAGCAAGGGCACCGTCGCTGCGTGGACGCCGCTGTGGATCTTCGGTCCATGGCCGTCCCTCGCTGGGATCAGCGTTTGTGGCCTGTGCCGGGCCGTGACCCTGGCGTGTGTGGTTACCGATCGGGATCGGTCGGTCCATTGGCGCGGGTAGCGGTCATCGGGGCCGTCAGCGCGCAGGACGTCATGGCGCGTTTCGGCGTCGGCAGAACCGTGGGGTACCGCAGGTTGCGGGCGCTCGTCGACCACGGCGTGCTGACGCGCGCGCGCCTGCTCAACGGCCAGCCGGCACTGTACGTCGCGACCCGCGAGGGGCTGGCGTGGGTCGGGATGCCGCAGCTCGACCCGGCGCGCGTGGCGGTGACGAGGACCAGGCATTGGGCGCTCTGCGCGCGCTTGGCCGTGGTGCTCGAGCGCACCGACGGTGGCGTCGAGGTGTGGCGCGAGCCGCGGCTACGCGCAGCCGAGCTCGAAAGCGGCCCGGGCCATCGCCAGCGTCCAGCTCGGCACTCCGCCCGACGGCCGGCCCCCGGCTGCGGCGCCCGGGACCTGGTTGCTTGTTTCCCCCGAAGCCGCCCCGGTCGCGGTCGGGCTAGCGGTGAGGGGCGCCCGGCGGCTGCAGGCGATCTGCCGGGCGTGGGCGCGCTGCCGGATTGTCTCGGAGGTCCGCTACTACGCGCCGCCGCACGTCGGGCGTGCCGTTTCGCGCGCCGTTTCCTGTGTCCACGTCGACGCCATCCGTGTTCTCTCACTCAACGACGCATCTGATGTCCGGCTCGCCGCCTGATCCGCTCGTCCACCTCGCCGCCCACCTGGCGATCACGATCGGCGGCATGGCGCTCGCCACACTGTCCATCGCCGCGTTCCTGCGCTGGCTCGAGTTGCCCTGGAACTGAGCGCTGCGCGGGGTGCTGCTCGGGCGGGTGCTCTGGTCCTTTGACCAGGAGGCGCGGGCGTGATCGCCGCCACTGCGCTGCTGGGGGCCGGCACGGGCCGCCCGCGGGCATCATGGCGATCTGCGTCACGGCGGCGATCGCGCGCAGGACGCTCGCGATCGGGGCACCCCGGTCGATGCCACCCGGGCGCGCCTCGAGCGCGGCACAACGCGGGGAGGGCCGGTGGATCGATCGCCACGGCCTGGCTGGTCGGCCGCGACGAGCGTGGCCGCGCGGTGCGCATCCCGGTCGGCGAGCGCAGCGGCCGGCACAGGCTCGTAGCGGGCGCCGCGGGGTCGGGCAAGGCGGCTCGAGCACGCCGCCCGCAGGGCCCGCCGCCGCCGAGGTTTCAGTCCGTTCGCGCACGGCACCGACACCGAGCTCGCCGACACCGGGCTCGCCAGCGAAAACTACACCGAACCGCAGCACGTCAAGCAGGCCAGCGCTAACGCGGCCACGCGGTGCGCACGGTGCCCGGCGCGCGCGTCCCTGTGACCGTGGCGACGCTGTCGGAGGCGATCGTACGGGACATGCTCGAGCGCTTCGGCCGCTCGGTGCCCACGGGGCAGGAGGGCAAACGCGTCCACGACTACGTCGACCACGCGCTTCGCCGGTGGGCAACGTCAAACGCACCGCTTGGCGGCTTCCTGCGCTCGCCCCGCGGCGAGGGCGATCCGCCTGCCTAGCCGGTACGCGCGGCCACGCTCCCGCGCCCCGCGTGCCTAACGAACTGCGTCGTTGTTGCGTCGCTGCTAGGGAGCGATGTTCTGGTTGACGTGGAAGAAGTTGTCGGGGTCGTACACACGCTTGAGCTCGACGAGGGTCGTGTAGTTGTCGCGATACGTCGCGCGGACGCGCTCCGCACCCTCGTCATCCATCATGAAGTTCACGTAAGCGCCGCCCGCCGAGTGCGGATGGAGGGCGTCGAAGTACCCTCGCGTCCACTGCTTCAGATCGGCGACCTTCGCGGGGTCCGGATCGACGCCGACGATCACCTCGGCGTAGCGTGAGCGCCGATAGCTGAACGCAGTTTGTGCGGGCTCGAGGTCGTGCACCGCCCCGTCGATGGGATACAGGTGCATGGTGGAGTGCATCGAGGGCAGCCGGCTGCCCCACTCGGCGTGCCGGGCGATCGCCTCGTCGTCGAGCACATCGATGAAGTCCGCCTTCCAGTACCACTGCAGGCCCTTCGGGTACAGGTCGTCGAACGCGCTCTGAAGCGCCGGGAAGGGCATCTCCATGACGCCGTCGAGCGCGGGCGTCAGCGCGCGCATGGGCGCGAGCACCTCATCGGTGCGCTCCTGGGCGGCCGTGCTGCACCACACCACGCCGCACATCTTCTGCAGATGCAGTTCGGCCGGGAACGGATCGACTGGCGGGACGACGACGAAGGCGAAGAAGCCGTTCACCTCGCGCGGAGCCGCCGCGATTACTTCGTCGTAGCGGCGCAGGACATCGGTCGCACGCTCCACCGGCCACAGCATCGGGCCGCCGAGCACGGTGTCGACCGGCCGTGCCCTGAACAGGAACGACGTGACGACGCCGAAGTTCCCGCCGCCGCCCCGCACCGCCCAGAACAGGTCGTCGCGCTCGTCCTCGCTCGCCGTCACGTAACTGCCGTCGGCGAGCACCATCCCCACCTCGAGCAGGCTGTCGATCGACAGCCCGAAGCGCCGCGACAGGTGTCCGATGCCGCCGCCAAGTGTGAGCCCGCCCACGCCCGTCGTCGCGATGATGCCGCTCGGCACGCTGAACCCGAAGGGGTGGGCCGCATGGTCCACCGCGCCCCACGTCGCGCCGCCCTGCACGAGCACGGTCTCGGTGCGCGGATCGACGTGGACGGCGTGCATGCCCCCGAGATCGATGCACAGCGCGCCGTCCGCGATGCCGAGGCCGCCGGCGTTGTGGCCGCCGCCTCGGATCGAGACATTCAACCCGTGCTCGCGCCCGAGCTTGACGGCGGCGATGACGTCGGAGACGTCGTAGCACTGGGCGATCAGGCCGGGATACCGATCGATCATCCCGTTGTAGACCTTGCGCGTCTCGTCGTACCGAGCGTCGCCCGGCGCGACAAGCTCCCCCCGGAACGCGGCCTGGAATTCTGGGCCGACGACGGACATCAAGGACGCGGTCGAACTGGCCATGGGGCCCCCTTGTGTTCGTTTGGACCAGCCTACGCCGCTGCCCGACACCGCGGGAATTTTGTCGGCCGGTGCACCGACCTCCGCATTCACGGCCTCGTCACCCGCGATCCACGAGCGCCGCCAACGTGCCGCTCATCGGCGTCGCAGTGACCGTGGCCGCGACCGTATCGCGCTTCAGGCTCTGTACCGACCACCCGCCCACACGCGCATACCCCGACGCTGTGCAACCTCGCCCGAGCCGCCGGCGAGTGACCGCGCCCATCCGGCAGCGCGCAAGCGATTCGCCGCTCCGGCTCGCCCTACGGGCTCGCCTGCGCGCCGACCGCGCACCGCAGAGCGGGTACAGCTCGGCACACGGTGTCGGCCGAGAATCGGCGTTCCTAAGCCATTTCGACCGGTCGACGAGGACTCTTAATCCGAAGGTTCAAGGTTCGATTCCTCGCGGGGGCACTCGCGAAAGCCCGACTGATGCCGGGCTCTTCAGGCCCGCAGCGCTTCGAACGCTCAGCGTGGGCGGGCTCGGTAGCCAGGCCCGCCCACGCCGGCCACGGCGACGCGCTTCAGGCCGCGGCGGGCTGGCGGAGCGCCTCGCCCACGGCCACGAACCCCTCGCGCCAGGAGCTGTACCGCGGCTCCCAGCCGAGCTCGCGCTTGGCCTTCGCGTTCGAGGACCCGCGGACCTCGGTCATCAGCGCCACCATGTGCTCGCCCGCGAGCAGCCGTCCCACCCACGCCGGCAGGTGGCGCGGCGGCGGTGCGTCGATCGCCCGAGCCAGGATCGGCAACCACTCGCGCACCGGGGCGGGGTCGTCGTCGACGATGTTGTAGACGCCGGCCTCGCCGCGCTCCACGGCCGCGACCGTCGCAGCCGCGGCGTCGTCGATGTGGATGAACGACCACACGCCGCCACCGTCGCCGACGATGGGGAAGCGGCGCTTGCGGATCTGCTCGACGTGCTCGCCGCCTGCCCACAGCGACGTGCCCGGCCCGTAGAAGCCGCCATAGCGCAGCCCGACGCCGGTCAGCTCGGCGGCGCCGGTGACCACCGCCTCGAGATGGCGGATGGCGTCGAGCGTCGAGCGCAGCGCCGCGGGCGGGTCGGGGTCGAGCGGGTCCTCCTCGGTCTTCACCGGGCCGCCGGTTCGTGCGCTCGGCCACCCGGCGTAGCTCTGGGCGACGAAGCGGACCGCGCCCGCCGCGATCGCCGCGGCGAGCAGGTGGTCGGTGCCCTCGGTGCGCAGGCGGTTGGTCTGCGCGAAGGCGGCCTCGAAGCGGCGCAGGTCGAGGTCGCCCGCCAGCGCGGTGGCCTCGTGGACGACCACGTCGGGACGTGCGGCCGTGACCGCGGTGGTCACCGCGTCGGCATCGAGGACGTCGAGCACGACCGACTCGGCGCCCGCGGCGCGCAGCTCGCCGGCCCTGGCCGGCGTGCGGGTGGTACCGATGACCTCGTGGCCGCGCTCCACCAGCTGGGGGACGAGGCGGCGACCGAGCGCACCGGTCGCCCCGGCGACGAACACTCTCATGATGGGCTCCTTGTTTCGTGGTGGCTGCCCGGAAGACGAGATGGCACCCGGGCCTGTGACACCTACCTGTCACACGGGACGTCGGCGCGTCGTCTAGTGGGTCACGATGTCCCTCCACATGTCCACCGGCGACGCCTACGCCGAGCTGCGGCCCTACGTGTTCGCGATCGCGTACCGCATGGTGGGCAGCGTGAGCGAGGCCGAGGACCTGGTGCAGGAGGCCTTCCTGCGCCTGCACCGCGCGGCCGCGGCGGGCGAGCGGGTCGAGTCCCCGCGGGCCTACCTGGCGACGGTGGTGACCCGGCTGGCGATCGACCACCTGCGCTCGGCGCGCAGCCGCCGCGAGACCTACGTCGGCACCTGGCTGCCCGAGCCGCTGGTGGGCGCCGGCGACGACGTCGCCGCTCAGGCCGAGCAGGCGGACTCGCTGTCGCTGGCGTTCCTGGTCGTGCTCGAGACGCTGTCGCCGGTCGAACGGGCGGTGTTCCTGCTGCGCGAGGTCTTCGACTTCGGCTACGACGAGATCGCGGCGATCGTGGGGCGCAGCGAGGCGAACTGCCGACAGATCGCGCTGCGCGCTCGCCGCCACGTCGAGGCGCGGCGGCCGCGCTTCGACCCCTCGCCGGAGCGCCGCGAGGAACTCGCCGACCGGTTCTTCGCCGCGGCGCAGGAGGGCGACACCGATGCCCTGGTGGAGCTGCTCGCGGCCGACGTGGCCATCTACGGCGACGGTGGCGGCCGCGCGCCGGCGCTGCGCCGCCCGGCGCACGGCGCGATCCGCGTGGCGCGCCTGCTGGCGCAGTGGGGGCGCCTGGTCGCCCGGGGCGGCGTACGCGTCGAGCGCGTGACGGTCAATGGCCAGCCGGGGCTGCGCAGCTTCGACGCGGACGGGCGGACGGTGAATGTGCTGGCGCTGCACGTCGTCGCCGGCCGGATCGCGCAGATCCACTCGATCATCAACCCCGACAAGCTGCGCCACCTGGGGCCGGTGGGCGACCCGTGGGCGATGCTGCGGCCGCCCGAGTCGCGGCCGGGTCCCTGATGCTTCTTTCGCCTGCCATGGGCGGGCGGCCGCGCCGCTCGAGCTAACGCCATGCGCGGCGCGAGCGCGCTCAGACTCCCGCGTCGTTGCGCTCGTCGCGCGAAGCAGCGGTGGGTGCCGGCCTCGAACGGACTGGTCGGCGTCGTCCAAGCCAGCGCTGACCGCGCCGAGCGGCCCGCCGCGGACCAATTGTCAACCCGGCAACTCTGTTCAGTGCCCTCGACGCAGGGTCCTCAGCACGGCGTCGATGACACGGGCCGGTACATGATGCGCTGCCACAACTCGTGTAGAGGCGACATGATGCTCCAGTTCGAGGTCGTGCCGCGCGACGGCAGCGACGACCCGCCGGCCCCGATCCGTGGTCGCCCGACCGCGAGCAGAAGGAGCCCGCCATCGATGCGCCCCGACCATCCCGTCGAAGAGTCCGACTCCTGATCGCCATTGGGCGCCAACGCTCTGACGACGACCGCCCGCCGCTCCGCGCCTCGGCGGTCGACGGCGGGCGGTCGGCACTCCTCACGAAGCGCGGGCTGCTCGTCGCCGCCTCGCTGTCGTTGGGCGCCGGCCTCGTGCACCTCGAGGTCACGCGCTACCAGGTTCATGTACTGGGCTACGGGCTGTTCTTCCTCCTCACGGGCATCGGCCAGGTGCTGTACGCGGGGCGTCGTCGTGAAGTGGCCAACGCGGGTGTGCTGTGGGTCGGGGCGCTACACGGCCGGCGAGTTCGCCCTGGTCGAAGTGCTGGTCTCGGCGCTTGGCCGAAGGCGCGCAGTCGGGGCATGATGGGCCGTTGCGCTGCTGGGCGTGGCCCCATGGGTCCTGCGCGTGAACGACACGGTTCTGTGACGCCCGGCTAGCCTGCCCGGCATGCTCGCGATCCTCGACGGCACCGTCATGGCCGCGGACGAGGTGCGCATCCCGGCCACCGACGAGGGGCTGCTGCGGGGCGATGGCGTCTTCGAGGTCGTGCGCCTGTATGACGGGCGTCCGTTCGCGCTGGAGGACCATCTCGCCCGGATGGAGCGCTCGGCGGCCAACCTGCGCCTGCCGTTCGCCGTCGAGGCGGTGCGCTCGGACGTCGCCGCGCTGCTCCAGGCGGGGCGCCAGGGCGACGGCGTCCTGCGGATCCTTGTCACCCGGGGCGGGCGCCGCATCGCCTTCATCGAGCCGCTGCCCGCGCTGCCGGCGACGCTGGCGTTGCGCACGATCACGTACTCGCCCACGCGCGTCCTCGACGGCGTCAAGTCGCTGTCGTACGGCGGCAACATGCTCGCGTCGCGGCTGGCGCGCGAGCAGGGCGCGGACGAGGCGCTGCTCGTCACGCCGCATGGCCGCGTGCTCGAGGCGCCGACGTCGACGTTCTTCTGCTCGCTCGACGGGCGGACGCTGATCACGCCGCCGCTCGAGGACCACATCCTCGACTCGATCACCCGCCGCCGGCTGCTCGCGGTGTGCGACGTCGACGAGCGACCGATCGCCGCCGACGAGCTGCCTCGGGTCCACGAGGCGTTCCTGGCCTCGACCGTTCGCGAGGTGCTGCCCGTGCACGCCATCGACGCCCGGCCGGTGCCGGCGGTCGACGGTCCGGTGACGAGCGAGGCGGCGGTGCGGGTGCGCGCGCTCATCGAGCAGGAGCTCGGCGTCGCCGCCGGCTGACCCGCCGCCCTTGCGCATCGTCACGGTCATCGGGAACCGGCCGCAGTTCGTCAAGGCCGCCGCCGTCTCGCGCCTGCTCCGGGCCCAGCACGAGGAGCTGCTCGTCCACACCGGCCAGCACCACGACGACGAGCTCAGCACCGTGTTCGTCCAGGAGCTCGGCGTGCCGCGCCCCGAGCGCGAGCTCGGTATCCACGGCGGGAGCAACACCGAGCAGACCGCGCGCATGCTCGCCGCCCTCGGCCCGCTGGTGCAGGCCGAGCGCCCGGAACTCGTGCTCGTCTACGGCGACACGAACTCGACGCTCGCCGGCGGCCTCGCCGCCGCGCAGGCGCACATCCCGGTCGCGCACGTCGAGGCCGGGATGCGCTCGTTCGACCGCGCGATGCCGGAGGAGCTCAACCGCGTCCTGACCGACCACCTTTCCGACGTGCTCCTGTGCCCGTCCGAGACGGCGGTGGAGAACCTCGAGCGCGAGCACGTGGCCGGCCGTATCGACCTCGTCGGCGACGTGATGGTGGACGTCGCGCTGCTGTTCCAGCCCCGCGCGCTCGCGGACCCCGCGCCGCTCGAGCGCGCCGGGGTCGCGCGCGGCGACTACGCGCTCGTGACCGCGCACCGCGCGGGCAACGTGGACGATCCGGCGCGGCTGCGCCGGCTCGTCGACCTGCTGCTCGCGTTGCCGCTTCCGGTCGTGCTCCCGCTGCATCCGCGGACTCGCGTACGCCTGGAGGCCGCCGGCTGGCTTGGCGAGCTCGAGCGCGCTCCCGGCGTCCGCCTGCGGCCCCCGCTCGGCTACCTGGAGTTCACGGCGCTGCTCGGCCACGCGCGCGTCGTGCTCACCGACTCGGGCGGCGTACAGAAGGAGACGTACCTCGCCGGCGTTCCGTGCGTGACCCTGCGCGACACGACCGAGTGGGTGGAGACCGTCCAGACGGGCTGGAACGTCCTCGTCGATCTGGACATGGCCGCCGCGCTCGACGCGGTGCAGCGCCGTCCGCCGGCGCAGCGGCCGGCGCTGTACGGCGACGGGCGCGCGGGCGCGCGGGTGGTGGCCGCGCTCAGCGGCGCGCCGGTCGGCGGCTGACGGCTCGGACGCCAGGCGCTTCCCGCCGACCCCCCGCCGCAGTTGCACGCTAGGGCTCGGGAGGGCTCTACGTGCACGGGGGGCCAGCGGGTCGCCGGGCCGCCGCGTGCGCGCGGCGGCCACCGTTAGTGAAGCGCAGACCGAGCGGCGATGTGCCAATGAGGTCAGAGCACGGCTGCGCTCGCCGGCACCGGGACGGTGCCACCGAGCGCAGCGCGCCCAGAGAGGCCGATCGCGCGCCCCCCGAACGACGATGCGGCCGTACGCGCATCAGGATGCCGCCGCGCCGCTCACACCGCAATCGGCCATCCGTCGGAGAACCGCCCAGAACTGGGGATGAGCGGTCGCCGCGGCGCGTCGGGCGGCGATGGTCGGGCCCCCGGGCGGCGGCGCCGGCGCGCCCTGCGCCGCCGTGCCGCGCTACGCCGCCAGTGCGGCCGGCTGCTCGCCGGTCCAGATGATCTGGTCGCGCCCCGGGCCGACGCCGACGAGGACGACTGGCACGTCGACGAAGTTCGCGATGAACCGCAGGTACTCGCGCGTGGTCTTCGGCAGCTCCGCCTCGCTGCGCGCCTTGCTGATGTCCTCGCTCCACCCCGGCAGCTCGGTGTACTCGCCCACCGCGTGGTGCACGACGGACTGGTGGTAGGGGAAGGCCTCGAAGGTCGCGCCCTCCTCGCTGCGGTAGCGGGTGCAGACCTTGATCGTCTCAAAGCCGCTGAAGACGTCGAGCTTGGTGATGACCAGCGCCGTGAGCGAGTTCAGGCGCGCGGCGTACTTCAGCGCCACCAGGTCCAACCAGCCCGTGCGCCGCGGGCGGCCGGTGGTGGTGCCGAACTCGCCGCCGCGCTCGCGGATCTCGAGGCCGATCTCGTCGTCGAGCTCGGTCGGGAACGGGCCGGCGCCGACCCGGGTCGTGTACGCCTTCGCGACGCCCCAGACCTCGTCGATGTCGCGCGGGCCGACGCCGGCGCCGACGCACGCGGCGCCCGCCACCGGGTTCGAGGAGGTGACGAACGGATACGTGCCGTGGTCGATGTCGAGCATCGCGCCCTGCGCGCCCTCGAACAGCACGATGTTGCCGGCGTCGAGCGAGCGGTGCGCGAGCGTCGCCGTGTCCGCGATGAACTGCTCGAGGCGATGGCCGAACGTGACGTACTCGTCGCTCATCGCCTGCAGGTTCAGCCGCGGGTCCTTCGCGTACGGGCGCAGGGTCAGCCGCTTCGGCTCGAGCGCGGCCATGATCTTCTTCTTGAGGATCTTCTCGTCGAGCATGTCCTGCACGCGGATCCCCAGCCGCGCCGCCTTGTCGGCGTAGCACGGGCCGATGCCGCGCTTCGTCGTGCCGATCTCGAGCTTGCCGAGCTTCGCCTCGCCCGCCTGGTCGAGCATCAGGTGGTAGGGCATGATCAGGTGCGCGTTGGCGCTGACCTTGAGCCCGCTGACGTCGATGCCGTGCGCCCGGAGGTTGTCGATCTCGTCCGTCAGCACGCGCGGGTCGACCACCACGCCGTTGCCGATCACGCAGGTCTTGCCGGGGTAGAGGATGCCGCTCGGGATCAGGTGGAACTTCCACGTCTCCCCGCCGCGCACGATCGTGTGCCCGGCGTTGTTGCCGCCCTGGAAGCGAACGACCATGTCCGCACGCTCCGCCAGCAGGTCGACGACCTTGCCCTTCCCCTCGTCGCCCCACTGGGCGCCAACGATGACGATCCCCGGCATGTCGCCTGAGTCTAGGCGACATGCCGCGGCGCATCCTCGCCGTACGAGCCCCGCGCGTCGGCGCCGAAGAGCGGCACGGGCTCGCACATCTCCTTGAGGCGCGAGACGGTGCGCCTGCCGATCTGCTCCTCGAGCTGCTCGCGGGCGAGGTTCGTCGTGATCACCATCGAGCGCTCGTCCTCGTAGCGCGCGTTCACGATCGCGTAGAGCTGCTCCAGCACCCACTCGCTGCTGCGCTCGGCGCCGACGTCGTCGAGGTGGAGCAGGTCGACCGCGGCGAGCCGGTCGAGGAAGTCGACGTACGAGCCCTCCGTGTCGTCCTCGAACGTCGCCCGGATCTCGGCGAGCAGCCGCGGCAGCGAGTAGATCGCCACGCTGCGACCGGCGTCGAGCGCCGCGCGCGACACGAGCATGGCCAGCGTCGTCTTGCCCGTCCCGACGTCGCCCTCGAACCACAGGCCGCGCCCTTCGTCGAGGTTCGGGTCGATGTCGCGCACGAAGTGCCGGACCATCTGGACCTGCGGGCCGGGCAGCTCCGTCACCGGCGGGCGGTCGAAGGAGACGCCGCGGTACTTCTTCGGGATGACCGCGCTGAGGCTGCGGGCCCGGCGGCGCTCGACGCGCTGCGGGCGGCAGCGGCACGGCTGCGCCACGCGCGTGGCCTCGTCGACCAGGAAGCCGGCGCCGTCGCACAGGCCGAACGGGCACGTGTCCGCGATTGCGCTCATGCCGCCCGCTGGAGGCCGAGGAAGCGCGGGTACTCGTTCTGGAAGGTGAGCGGCACTTCGCCCAGCCCGCCGTTTCGGTGCTTGGCGATGATCAGCTCCGCCTCGCCCGGGCGGTCGGTCGTCTCCGGGTTGTAGTACTCGTCGCGGTAGATGAAGATCACGAGGTCCGCGTCCTGCTCGATCTGCCCCGACTCGCGTAGGTCGGAGAGCATGGGGCGCTTGTCGGTGCGCGACTCGACGCCGCGGCTGAGCTGCGATAGCGCGATGACCGGCACGTCGAGCTCGCGCGCGAGGATCTTCAGCCCACGGCTCATCTCGCCGACCTGCTGGACGCGGTTCTCGATGCGGGCGTCGGCGCGCATGAGCTGCAGGTAGTCGACGATGATCAGCCCGAGCCCGTCGGGCGACTGCTGGTGCAGGCGGCGCGCCTTGGCGCGGACGTCCAGGATCCCGACGTCGGATGAGTCGTCGACGTAGAGCGCGGCGGCGTCGTACTCGCCGGCGACGCGGAGCACCCGCTTCCACTTGGCCTCCTCCTTGAGACGCCCCTTGCGCAGGTCGTCGCCCTTGATCGCGGCCTGGGACGCGATGAAGCGCTGGGCGAGCTCGGCCTCCGACATCTCCAGGCTGAACAGCGCCACCGGCCGGGGACGGTCCTTGCTCAGCGCCACGTTCTCGGCGATGTTGGTGACGAGCGCCGACTTCCCCATCGACGGCCGCGCGGCGATGATGATCAGGTTGCCGGGCTGGAAGCCGCCCGTGATCGCGTCGAGGTCGGCGAAGCCTGAGGGGGTGCCGGTGAGCTGCTGGCCCTCGCTCGAGAGCTTCTGCCACTTGCTGATCTCGCCGTGGAGGACGTCGCCGACCTTGCGGAAGTCCTTCTGGCGGTCGTCGTGCGCGACCTCGAGGATCGTCTTCTCCGCGCGCTCGACGAGCTCGCGCGGCAGCGCCTCGTGGCCGTGGACGCTGGCCTGAATGTCGTAGGTGGCGGCGAGGAGGTTCCGCAGGAGCGCGCGGTCCTTGACGATCTGGCCGTACTGGCGCAGCGCGCCGACGCTCGGCGCCGCGGCCGTGAGCGCGTCGATCTCGGCCTGGCCGCCGGCCTCCTCGAGCTTGCCGCGCGCGCGCAGGTGCTCGGTGACGGTCAGCACGTCGATCGGCTCGCTGCGCGAGAACAGCGCGAGCACCGACTCGTAGATGATCCGGTGGCGCTCGCGGTAGAAGTCCTCCGCCTGGAGGTGCTCCTCGATGATGTACGCGTAGTGCGTGCGATCCGACTGCAGGATCGCGCCGAGGACCGCCTGCTCGGCCTCGATGGAGTGAGGTGGGGCGACCCCCGCGGGCGGTGAGCCGGTGTGGCCGTTCGTGGCGACGGGGGTGGTCATCGGATGCGCCGAGTTAACACCCCGACCAAGCGGAACGCAGGATCTCTCCCCGCACTTTCGCGCGCTTTTGTCAGCGCGGTCGCGGAGTCGGCGCAAAGTGCGCGGTCGCCGTCGCAGACCGCTCCGAGGCGTGTCGCTCGGAGCGCCGCGGCGCCCGCGCCCGGCCCGGCTAGGACTCGGTGACGATCGTCTTGACCGTCGACGTCACGCCGTCGTCGAGCTCGACGACCACCATGTAGGTGCCGACGTGGCGGATCGGCTCCTCGAGGTGGATGCGGCGGCGGTCCACGGTGATGCCGCGCGCGTCGCGGATGGCCTGCGCGATGTCCTGCGTGGTGACCGACCCGAACAGGCGACCGTCCTCGCCGGCCTGCTGGCTGATGGTGAGGACGGTTCGGTTGAGGAGGTCCGCGTGCTCCTGAGAGCGGGCGACCGCCTGCTCCTTGGCGCGGCTCTCGGCCTCGACACGGCGCTGCGCGGCCTGGATCGCGCCGCGGGTCGCCGGCTGGGCGAGCTTGCGCGGGATCAGGTAGTTGCGCAGGTAGCCCTTCGAGACGTCGATGACGGTGCCCTTCTCGCCGATGCCCTCGACGTCCTTGAGGAGGATCGCCTCAGGCACGGCTAGCGCTCCCGGTCGCGGTCGCCGCGATCGCCCCGGCCGCCGCGCTCGCGCTCCGGGGTGTCGCTCACGTACGGCAGCAGCGCCAGCTCGCGGGCGCGCTTGACCGCCTGGGCGATGTGGTTCTGGTGGCGCCGGCAGGCGCCGGTGATGCGGCGAGAGCGGATCTTGCCCCGCTCGGAGATGAACCGGCGAAGCGTGCCGACGTCCTTGTAGTCGACGTGCTCGATCTTGTCCTTGCAGAACAGGCAGGGCTTGCGCCGGCCGCTGCCGGGGCCGCCCTTCTTGTCACGCCGTCTTGCGGGCTTGCGGTTGCGCTGCTTCGCCACGTCGGGAAGTCCTCGGATCCGTCGTCAACAGTCGAACGCGCGCCCGGGCGGCGCGCGACGACACATTGTGGCACGTGAGCCGCGGCTGGGTCCGGCGGGCGGCGGGCGATCGGCGAGGATCGCGGCATGACGACGCGCCTGCGCTTCGCCGTCGAGAGCCTCGGCCTGCGGCCCGAGGACCGCGTACTCGAGATCGGATGCGGGCACGGCGTCGCGGTGACGCTCGTGTGCGAGCGCCTGACGGGTGGCATGATCGTCGCGATCGATCGCTCGGCCAAGACGGTCGAGTTCGCCCGGCGGCGGAACGTCACGCACGTCGAGACCGGGCGCGCCGTCATCCGGCACCTCGACATCCGGGAGGGGCTGCCCGCGGACGACGGACCGTTCGACCTCGCGTTCGCCGTCAACGTCGCCGCGTTCCGGCGCGAGCCGCACCGCACGCTCGCCGCGCTCGCGCCGCGCATGGCGCCGGGCCGCCGGGTCGTCTTCATCAGCGAGTGGCCCGGGGTCGCGCCGCCGCGCGGAGCGCACGCATCGAGCGACGCGCTCGCGACCGAGCTCGCGATCCGGGGCTTCGACGTCGAGCCCGAGACGACGACGATCTCGCGCGGCGCGAGCGTCTCGGTCCTGCGCGCCACCGGACCGGGTTAACGTCCGCGCCCCGGGTGGGCCCGGGGGCGCGAAGGTGCGGTGCCGGCCGGCGCGGCGCGATCGCTAGAACGGGATGTCGTCGTCGGCCGGCGCGCTCGAGCGGCCGGCGGGCGCGGCGGCGAAGTCGCCGGTGTCGACGGGGATGTCAGAGCGGGCGCTGAACCCGTTGCCGGGCGCGCCGCCGTCGTCGCGCGGGCTGGACAGGAACTGGACGGCGTCGGCGATGATGTCGACCGCCTGGCGCTTGTTGCCGTCCCGGTCCTCGAACTCGCGCCACTCGAGGCGCCCGTCGACGGCGACCGGGCGGCCCTTCGAGAGATAGCGGGCGCAGTTCTCGCCCTGCGCGCCCCACACGGTGACGTCGAAGTAGTTGGGCTTGTCCACCCACTCGCCGGTGGAGTTGTCCTTGCGGCGCGTGTTGCACGCGACGCGCAGCTTGCAGACCGAGGTGCCGCTGGGCAGCGAGCGCAGCTCGGGATCCGCGGTGAGGTTG
>DATAAR010000170.1:0-18267 GCA_036259975.1 Solirubrobacteraceae bacterium
GGGCGCCGCGGCGCGCCGGGGCGGCGCCGCCCCCGTCCGGCGCCGGCGGCTCCGGCACGCCCGCCGCCTCGGCGAGCCGGGCGATCGCGTCGCGCAGCGCGGCGCCGACGTCCGCGAGGTCGGGCAGCGCGTCGTAGTCGCCGAGCAGCCCGAAGCCCAGGCGCCCGTTGTAGCTCATGACCGCGACGCCCAGCGCCTGATTGCGGGCGAGCGGCACCGCGGGGTAGATCGCGCGCAGCTCGCGACCGAGCAGGTACAGCGGGATCTGCGGACCGGGGACGTTCGTCACGACGAGGTTGAAGTAGCGCTGGCGGGCCTGCAGCCGAGCGGCCTGGCTCAGGATCGTCGGCGGGGCGAAGTCGGTGAGCTGGGTGAGCGCCTGCGCCCCGACCGCCTGCCCGGACT
The DNA here is from genome assembly GCA_036259975.1 of Solirubrobacteraceae bacterium. Taxonomy (GTDB): domain Bacteria; phylum Actinomycetota; class Thermoleophilia; order Solirubrobacterales; family Solirubrobacteraceae; genus JAOPZW01. Next base: position 406 of record DATAAR010000170.1, read on the forward strand.
CCTTCAGGCCGGCCATGTCGCGCTGCACCGCGGCGTACACCGCGCGCGGATCCTCGATCCCTACGGGCAGCGGCGCCCACATCGCGGCGACCCGGTTGCCGAGCGCCCCGCGCTCCGTCTCCGCGCGCACGGAGATCGGCACCATCGCCTTGAGGACGAGGCCCTCGGTGTCGTGGCCGCGGCCGCGCAGCCAGCGTCCCAGCGCGAGCGTCACGGTCGCCAGCACGGCGTCGTTGAACGTGCCGCCGAGCGCGCTCTTGATCGCCCTGAACGTCTCGAGGTCCGCGTCGACCCACGTGTAGCGCCGGTGCGGGCCGATCGGCACGTTCAGCGGCGAGGCGGGGGCCGGCCGCAGGCCCGCCCGCGCCATCGCCCCGAGGCCGGCCAGGCCCTTCGCGGCGCGCTCGGCGGTCTCTCGGGGGGAGCGGGCGACGGTGCGGATGGCGCGGGCGACGCCGGCGGGCGACGCGGCCCGCTCGGCCAGCGCGCGGGCGAGCAGCTGGGGCGGGGTCGGCTCGGGCCGCGGCGTCCACGGGCGGGAGGGCTGCGCGCGGCCGGCGGGCTCGGGCGACGTGTCGAACAGCACGGACGTGATGTCCACGCCGGAGACGCCGTCGACGAGCGCGTGGTGGGTCTTCGAGACGATCGCGAAGCGCTCGCCCCCGTCCGGCGGTGCGAGGCCCTCGACGAGGTTCATCTCCCACAGCGGCTTCGTGCGGTCCAGCGGCAGGGCGAACAGGCGCGCGGCGAGGCGCTCGAGCTCCGCATCGCCGCCCGGCGCGGGCAGCGCGCTGTGGCGCACGTGATAGCGGGCGTTGAAGTGCGGGTCGTCGACCCACTCGGGGCGCCCCTGGCCGAGCGGCACGTGCGCGAGCTTCTGGCGGTAGCGCGGCACCACGTGCAGGCGCTCGTCGATCGCCTGCACGAGATCGTCGTAGGGCGGGGCGGGGCCGTCGAACACGAACACGGCCGCGACGTGCATGTGCGCGCCGCCGGACTCGAGGTGCAGGAACGCGGCGTCGAGGCCGCTGAGCCGGTCGCGGTTCGCCATGGCGGCGAATTCTCCACCCGAGGGCCGGCGCGCCACAAATGTCGCTCATCTTCAACATCCTGTGTAAGGTTCTCGCACAATGGGAAGCAGGGCGCACATGGACCTCTCCGATCCGGCCGCCTTCGGGCGGCTCTACGACGAGCACTCGGGCGGCGTGTACGGCGCGGCGCTGCGGGTGCTCGGGAACCCGGCCGCCGCGCAGGACGTAGCGCAGGACGTCTTCCTGCGCTTCTGGCGCGACCCGGGCCGCTTCGACGCCAGCCGCGGCGACCTCGGCGCCTACCTGCGGCTGATGGCCCGCAGCCGGGCGCTCGACCTGTGGCGGACCGCGCAGGCCGCCGGGCGCGCGACCGACCGCATGAAGATCTCCGCCGGGCGCCACGTGCCGCGGGCCGACGAGCAGCCGGTGGCCAGCGCCGAGCACGGCGAGCGATGCCGCACGCTCCGCGCGGCGCTCCGCGCGCTGCCGCCCGCCCAGCGCGAGGCGGTCGTGCTCGCGTACTGGGGCGGGTTGACCGCCGAAGAGATCGCGCGGCGCGCGGGCGTCCCGGTCGGGACCGCCAAGAGCCGCGTGCGGCTGGGCCTGCAGCGGATGCGCGCCGAGCTCGATCGCGCGGGCGGGCCGGCCCTGGCCGAGGCCGCGTAGCGGCGTCGCGTCACCCGCCGCCGCGTGCGCCGGGGCCCGGGCGGCGCATCCTCTAGGGTCCCGCTCCCGTGGCCGTCAACGGAGCGGACTTCGACCCCCGCCTGGCGCCCGTCTACGCCGACGGGCGCGAGCTGCTGGACGGCGCCGAGTGGTTCGACGCCCACACGCACATCGGCCACAACGACCCCGACGGGCGCACGGCCACGGCCGAGGAGATCATCGCGGGGCTCGACCAGGCCGGCCACCACCGCGCGCTCGTGTTCCCGATGCACGAGCCCGACGGGTACGCGCCCGCGAACGACATGGTCATCGCCGCGGCGGCGGCGTCCGAGGGGCGGCTGATCGCGCTCGGCCGGGTCAGCCCGCACCACGAGGACGCCGTCGCGGAGGCGCGCCGGTGCCTCGAGGCGGGCGCGCGCGGGTTCAAGCTCCACCCGCGCTCGGACGAGTTCGAGCTCCCGCACCCGGCGGTCGAGCGGGTCGTCGCGCTGGCCCACGAGCACCGGCTGCCGGTGCTGTTCCACGCCGGCCGCGGCATCCCGCATCTCGGCGAGGCGGTCGTCGACTACGCGCGGCGCTACCCCGGCGCACGCCTTATCCTCGCCCACGCCGGCATCAGCGACCTGAGCTGGATCGCGCGCGACGCGGCGCAGCTGCCGAACCTGTTCTTCGACACGGCGTGGTGGCTGGTCGCCGACCACCTCCAGCTCTACGCCACGATCCCGCCCGCGCGGATCCTGTACGCGAGCGACATGCCCTACGGGCCGGGGCTCGCGACCGCGTTCATCTTCCAGCGCGTGGCGCGCGCGGTCGGGCTCGATCCCGATGCGATGCGCGCGATTGCGGGCGGCCAGCTCGCGCGGCTGATGGCGGGGGAGGACCCGGTCGACCTCGGGCCCGCGCCCGGGACCGAGGCCGTCGGTCCGCGCGTCATCGAGGCCGAGCGCGTGGTGTCCTACTGCGCGAGCGCGCTTCAGCTCGCGTTCCGCGACCAGGACCCGAGCGAGTCGCTCGCGCTCGGGCGCCTGGCGTGCCGCACCGGTCGCCACGACCCGATCGGCGGCCTGCTGCACTACGTCGACCGGCTGCTCGAGATCGCGCAGGAGAACCTCGCCGCCGACCCCGAGACGCCGCGCGCGATGGCGCCGGCGACGCTGCTGGCGATCACGATCGCCGGCACGCCGACCGCGGGCGTTCCGGCGGCCGAGCTCTGACCCGTCATCCCGGCGGCGTACGCTCGAGAGCAGTGCCCCAACCGTCGCCACCTCGGCGCGTCATCGTCCACATGGACTGCGACGCGTTCTACGCCACGGTCGAGCTGCTGCGGCGGCCCGAGCTCGCCGGCAGGCCGGTCATCGTGTCGGGATCGGGGCCGCGCGCCGTGGTGACGACCGCCTCCTACGAGGCGCGCCGGTACGGCGTCGGGTCGGCGATGCCCACGTCGCGAGCGCTGCGCCTGTGCCCGCAGGCGATCGTCATCCCGCCCGACTTCACCGCGTATCGCGAGAAGTCGGCCGAGGTCTGGGAGCTCGTGCGCGACCGGCTGCGCAGCCCGATGCAGCACGTCTCGCTCGACGAGGCCTACGCCGACGTCACCGCCGTCGAGAAGCCGCTGGCCGTCCTGCGCGCCCTCGTGTCGGAGGTCCGCGAGCGCACCGGCATCACGATCTCGGTCGGGGTCGGCCCGAGCCGGCTCGTGGCGAAGACGGCCAGCGACGCCGAGAAGCCGGCCGGCTTCGTCGTGCTCTCGCGCGAGGCGGCGTGCGAGCGCTTCGCCGGCGCGCCCACGCGCCTGCTGCAGGGCATCGGCCCGCGCACGCAGGAGCGCCTCGAGGAGATGGGCGTCACCACCGTCGCCCAGCTGCAGGCGGCGCCGCAGGACGCGCTCGTCGCGCGGTTCGGCGAGCGCATGGGCCGCTGGCTCGCGGCGCGCGCGTTCTTCCACGACAGCTCGCCGGTCGAGTCGGAGCGGGCGGCGAAGAGCCGCTCGAGCGAGACCACCTTCGACTCGGACGTCACCGACCTCGACGCGCTGCGCGACACCGTCCGCAGGCTCGCCGCCGAGGTGTGCGAGGGCCTGCGGCGCAAGGAGACGCGCGGGCGCACGATCGGCATCAAGGTGCGCTACGACGACTGGACCAACATCACGCGCGGCCGCTCGATCGACGAGTACACGAACGACACCGCGCGCGTCACGGAGATCGCGCTCGGCCTGCTGGAGCAGAACCGTCCGGCGCGGCCGGTGCGGCTGATCGGCGTGCGCGTCGCCTCCTTCGAGGGTGCCGCGCCCGAGCGCCCGGCGCCGATCGAGGCGATCGAGGGGCCCGTGCAGCTCGTCCTGCCGGTCGGCGAGGGCGGGCCAGCGCGGTCGAGTGGGTGAACGTCACCCGCGCGAGCGGCTCCGGGTCGCCCCGGCGGCGCGCGGGGCGAGGCGGCCGTTTGCGCGCAGGACCTTGAGCGCGTCGATCGTCACGTAGCCACGCCAGTCCAGCTCCACGGCGGGCGCCCAGGCCGGCCACGGGAACGTCCAGCCGCCGTCCTCCTGCTGTCCGGCGGCGAGCACGTCGAGGTCCGCGTCGATCGCCTCCGGCGGGAACACGCGGCGGCTGCGGAGCTCCGGGCGCGGCGAGTAGTGCAGCGGCGTGAACATCTCGCCGGTCACGTCCGCCGGGTCGAGCGCGACGAGGCCGTCCTCGACCAGCCGCGGGCCGATCCGGTCGAGCGCGGCGACGGCGCGCGCCTCGTCTGGTACCGCGTCGAGGAAGGCGACCGCGTAGCGCATGCCGTACGAGCCCTCGACGCGGTCGGACTCGATGCGCTCCCAGCAGAACGCCGTCGCGCCGTCCAGCCACGGGTGCTCGCGGCGTTGCTCGAGCAGCACCGCCGCGTGCGCGGCGGTCTGGATCACCGAGGACTCGTCCGCGGGCTGCCACCACGGCGCGTGGGGGTGGTCCATCGCGGTCGGCAGCACGAACGGGATGCCGCCGTCGACCCGCGCGATCGAGACGAGGAAGTCGCACACCTCCCCGACCATCGGGTCGTCGAACGCGCCGGCCTCGGCCAGCATCTCGAGCACGTGCATGGTGGCGCCGGGCTGGCTCGTGGGCGTGCGGATGTCGGGCTCGAGGGCGTGGCCGAACCCGCCGTCCCGGTTCTGGTAGGCGCGCAGGGCGCGGACGACGGGGTCGGCCTCCGCACCGAGGAACAGGTGCGCGAAGCGGTGGCGGTCGAGGAGGCGGGCGTGGCGCCAGATGAAGTCGGCGGCGGCGTCGAGATCCGTCATGCCGCCATGGTGGCGGGCGGCGCGGGGGGCGTCTTGAACAAATCGGACCTCTCCCCGGCGGGGCCGGCGCCGCTGCGCAGCAGCGCCGCGGGCGGGAGGCCGGCGAGGCGGCGGCACTCGCGCGTGAGGTGCGCCTGGTCGGCGTAACCCGCCGCGAACGCGACGGCGGCGAGGTCGTTCTCGCGCTGTGCGATCGCGAGGAAGCGCTGGAAGCGCAGGATCCGCTGCAGCGTCTTCGGCCCGTACCCGACGGCGTCGTCGAAGCGCCGGCGCAGCTGGCGCTCGCCGAGCCCGACCGCCGGGCCCAGCGCGTCGACGGGCATGTCCGACGACGCCGCGCGGGCCGCGGCCGCGCGCACCAGGGGGTCAGGGCCGTCGCGCTCCGGCAGGCGCCGGGCGACCGCGGCGGCGAGCATCGCGAGCGCGGCGCGGGCATCGGGCGCCCCGGCCAGGCGCTCGGCGAGCTCGGCGGCGGCCGCGCCCCAGAGCTCGTCGAGGCCCACGCTGCGGTCGAGCAGGTCGCGCGCCGGCACGCCGAGAGCGCCGCCCGCCGCGCCGACCCGGAACCGCACCCCGACGGCGGCCGCGCCGGCGGGGATCTCGGACTTCGCCGGACCCGTCGCGGGCCCCGCGACGAGCAGCCGCTCGCCCTGCACCCAGACGACGTCGGCGCACCCGTCCGGCACGACGCGGTGCACGCGCGCCCGCGGCTCCGACTCGCGTACCCACAGGCACGCGACGTGCGGTGCGTGCGGGCGCGGCGGCGGCAGCTCGCGGTAGGGCATGGCTACAAGCGGCTGACCGCCTCCAGCAGCCGGCGCACGTCGTCCTGGTCGGTGTAGGCCACGGCCCCGGCGCGCACGGAGCCGTGGCGCTCCAGGCCGAGGTGGCGGGCCAGCTCGACGGCGTAGTAGTTGCCGTGCCACACCGCGACCTCGTCGGCGGCGAGCGCCCGGGCGACGTCGATGGAGGCGTGCCCGCCGACGGAGAACATGACGGTCGGCGCACGGTCGCGCGCGGCGCCGTGCACCGTCACCCCGTCGATCTGGCGCAGGCCGTCGAGCATCTGGGCGAGCAGGGCGTCCTCGTGGGCGCGGAGGGCGTCGCGGTCGAGCGAGAGCATGAACTCCGCGGCCGCGCGCACGCCGGCCAGCCCCTCGAACGGCAGCGTGCCGAGCTCCCAGCGGTCGGGGACCTCGTCCGGCGACGGACGCAGCTTGTCGGGCTGGAGCTCCTCGAGCAGGTCCGGCCGGCCCCACAGGATCCCGACGTGCGGCCCGAACCACTTGTACGCCGAGCAGGCCAGCGCATCGACGCCGAGCGCCCCCACGTCGAGCGGCCGGTGCGGCGCGGCGTGGACAGCATCGACGTACACCCGCGCGCCGGCGGCGTGCGCGGCAGCCACGATGCCGGGCAGGTCCGGCACCGTGCCGACGGCGTTGCTCGCCGCCGTCACCGCCACCCAGCGCGTGCGCTCGCCGAGCACCGCCTCGACCGCGCTCGCGGGCAGCTCGAGCGTCTCCGGTTCCGGGTCGGCGAACCGCACCGTCGCGCCCGCGCGGTCGGCGGCGATCAGCCACGGAGCGACGTTCGCGTCGTGGTCCAGGCGCGTGCACGCGATCTCGTCGCCGGGCGCCAGCGTCCGCCCGACGGCGGCGGCGACGCGCATCGTCAGCGCGCTCATGCTGGGTCCGAACGCGACGCCCTCCGGCGTGCCGCCGAGCAGCCGGCCGACCGCCGCGCGCGTCGCCGCGGTCAGCTCGTCCGTCGCCTCAGCGGCGCGGAACACACCGCCGTGGTTGGCGTTGTCGCCGCTGCGCATGAACTCGGCCATCGCGTCGATCGCAGCGTCGACCATCTGGGTGCCGGCCGGGCCGTCGAGCCGCGCCCAGCCGTCCCGCAGGCCGGGGAACCGCGCGCGCACCGCGGTGAGCGGGGTGGCCGCCGCCGCCTCCATCAGTACAGCGCGGCCGCGAGGCGCCGGCGGGCGTCGCGCGCGAGCGGGTGGTCGACGCCGAGCTCGTCGAGGATCGCCACGACGACGCGGCGAACGTCGTCGCGGTAGCCGTTCGCGCTCGGGATCGCGTCGATCAGGAGCTCGACCGCGCGCTCGCGGTCACCCGCGTCGAGCGCCCGGAACGCCTCGGACAGGTCGACCGCATCCTGCTCCTCGAGCCGGATCCGGGCGTCGAGCCCCTCGGCGCGAAAGTTGCCCGCGACGTTGCGCACGAGCTCACGGGCCTCGTCGCGCGCCCCGCGGCGAAGGAGCCGCTCGGCGAGCTTGACCTTGGCCTCGACGTTGCCCGGCTCGAGCTCGAGCGCGCGGCGCAGCGACGCCTCATCGCCGGCCTCGACGAGCGCGTCGGCCTCGCTCGGGACCAGGCCGTCGAAGAAGCGCTCGACCTGCGCGGGCGGCAGCGCGCCCACGAACTCGTCGACGAGCCGGCCGTCGCGGAAGGCCTTGACCGCCGGGATCCCCTGGATCTGGAACGCCTGGGCGATGCGCGGGTTTGCGTCGGTGTCGAGCTTGGCGAGCACGACCTTGCCCTCGCGCGCGTTCGCGGCCTGCTCCAGCGCCGGCCCGAGCATGCGGCACGGGGCGCACCACTCGGCCCAGAAGTCGACGACGACGGGCAGCTCGCGCGAGCGCTCGAGGACCTCGCGCTCGAAGTCGTGTTCGGTGACATCGATGACGGCCATGCGGCGATGATAGGACTCCGCCCGTGGATCTCTACGTCACCGACGAGGGCGAGGGCACGCCCGTCGTTCTCCTGCACGGGCTCACCGCCAGTCACCGCTACGTCGTGATGGGCTCGAAGGCGCTCGAGCGCTCCGGCCATCGCGTGATCGCCTACGACGCCCGCGGCCACGGGAAGTCCGATCCCGCGCCGGAGCCGCAGGCGTACCGCTACGAGGACCTGCGCGACGACCTCGTGCGGGTCATGGACGAGCGCGGCATCGACCGCGCCGTGCTGGCGGGCGCGTCGATGGGCGCGCACACGCTCCTGCGGCTCGCGCTCGAGCAGCCCGAGCGCGCGGCCGGCCTCGTGATCATCACGCCGGCGTACGATCCCGACGAGCTCGGCGACGACGACTCGCTCGCCCGCTGGGACGAGCTCGCCGACGGGCTGCGCAAGGGCGGCATCGAGGGGTTCGTCGAGGCCTACGGCGACCCCGGCGTGCCGGAGGAGTGGCGCGAGACGGTGTTCAAGGTGATCCGCCAGCGGCTCGCCGCGCACGAGCACCTCGAGGCGGTCGCCGACGCGCTGCAGGCGGTGCCGCGCTCGCGCCCGTTCGAGCGCATCGACGACCTGGCGGCGATCGACGCCCCGACCGTGGTGGTGGCCGACCGCGACGAGGCCGACCCGGGCCACCCGCTCGCGATCGGCGAGGCCTACGCGGAGGCGATCCCGGGCGCGGAGCTGCGGGTGGAGGAGGAGGGCAAGTCGCCGCTGGCCTGGCAGGGCAGCCAGCTGTCGAACATCATCGCCGACGTCGCGAGGCGGGCCGGTTAGGCGGCGGCCCGCGCGGCCGCGGCGTCGGCGGGTCGGGTGCGGCGGTTGCGGTCCAGCCGCCGGGCGAGCAGCAGGCGCCGCGCCGCGTTCAGGGAGCGCAGCACGTCGGGCTGGACGACCCCGCGCGCGACGAGATCCGCGTCGGTCGCCGCGATCAGCGCGTCGGAGTCGCCGGTACGGGCGATGGCGTCGAGCCGATCGAGGAACCCCGGATCCGGCGCGTCGGCGTAGACCGGGAGCCGCGCGATCTCGGACGGCACGAGCTCGAGCACGCCGCCGCCGAAGCTGCGACCCTCGAGCTCGGCGGCCAGCAGCGTCAGCGAGCTGTGGAAGCGCGCCGCGATCGCCGCGGCGGAGCGGCCGCCGTCGAGGACGCGGCCGCGGTAGATCGTGTCGGTCGTGAAGGCCCCGACGTCGTTGACGACCACCCGCGGGTGCAGGTGGCTGCGCTTGGACAGCAGCAGATCGCCGGCGACGATCCCCGGCACGCGGTACCACGGCGCGCGGATGCGGCACTTGTAGCGGGCCGGGAGCCCGCGCTCGGCGCCCGTGCGCAGGTAGGCGGCCGGACCGGGCCGCCGCCTGGGGTCGGGCGCGTCGGCCGCGAAGTCGAGGACCCAGGCGCGCGCCCCCGCCGCGCGCGCCGCGGCGTGGTCCGCGGCCGTGTACCGCAGCCCCGGGGCGTGGCGAATCCGCGGCAGCAGCGGCCGGGCCCACGCCTGGAGGCCGTGGCGTCGCGCGGTGGCGTCGGAGACAGTGAAGAAGTCGTTCGCGCCGGTGACGATGCTGACCTCGAACGACGCGATCGTCCCCAGCGCCGTGACGTGCGCATCGCCCGCGGCGGCCTCGAGCGCGGCGACCTGCTCTGGGGCGAGCAGGTAGCGCGTCCAGGGTCCGTCCCGCGTCACCCGGTGCGACCACTGGAGTCGCCCGCGCTCGACCATCGAGAGGCGCAGCGCGCCGCGCGGCGCGGCGCGCGAGCGCCGGCCGCTGAGCACCGCGACCTCCTGCAACACCTCGGGGAACGACCCCGGCGCGAAGAGGTCGAGCCGCACGTCGGCGCAGTGGTCGATCAGCCAGCGGCGGACGAGCCCCGCGGAGATCCCGGTCAGGCACTCGGCCGGGACGACGAAGGCGAAGGCGCCGCCCGCGCGCAGCCGCGAGAGGGCGCCGAGCAGCACCGGGATCCACAGGTTCGCGACCCCGGCGACGCGCAGCCCGAGCCGCTCGCCGAGCGCCAGGGCCGCGTCGCGGTCGGCGGCGGTCACGAACTGGTAGCGGACGAAGGGCGGGTTGCCCACCGCCACGTCGAAGGCGTCGCCCGTGGTCGCGGCCCACGCGACGGCGCTGGTCGTCAGCACGTCTCCGGCGGCGGGGCCGTCGGCGAGCGCCCGGCGCATCCGCTCGGCCTCGATCTCCAACGGCTCGATCGCCATGATCGCCGCCACGGCGGAGCGCAGCGGCGAGCGCCGGAGCCCGCGCACGAACGCGCCGTCGCCGGCGCTCGGCTCGAGCATGCGCAGGCCGGAGCCGCCGACGAGGTCGGCGACGCGCGCCCAGCAGGTGTCCACCAGCGGGTCGGGCGTGTAGAACCCGCCCCGGAGCTTCGCCGCCGACACCTCGCCCGTGGTCCTCACTGGGCTGACCCTATGGCGAGGCCCGGAGGGAAGCGCGCCGCGCTCCGGCGTAGGCTGCGCGCCGGTGAGCGGCGCGCGGCCCACCCCCGGATACGGAGGCCCCCTGGTCAAGAAGCTCGGGTTCAAGCCCGGCTTCGCCGTCGCCTGGGTCGACGCGCCCGCCGACTTCGGCGAGATGCTCGGCGAGCTGCCCGAGGGCGTGCGGGTCCGACACCAGCTCCGCGGGCCGCTCGACCTGATCGTCTGCTTCGTCACCGCCCGCCGCGACCTCGAGCGCCGGCTGCCGAAGCTCCGCGCCGCCCTGCAGCCCGCCGGGATGCTGTGGATCGCGTGGCCGAAGCGCGCGTCGGGGGTGCCCACCGACATGACCGAGGACGCCGTGCGCGAGGTCGCGCTGCCGACCGGCCTGGTCGACACGAAGGTGGCGGCGATCAGCGATGTCTGGTCGGGCCTGCGGCTCGTGATCCGCAAGGAGCTGCGCTGACCGCCGAGCCGATCTTCCGGCGCGAGGGAGACGTGATCGTCCCCAGTGGCCACACGCGCGGCCCGTGGGACCCGGGCGCCCAGCACGGCGGCGCGCCGGCCGCGCTGCTCGCCGAGGCGGTCCGCGCCGACGGCATGCACGTGGCCCGGCTCACGTACGAGTTCCTCGGCCCCGTGCCGCTGCTGCCGCTGGGCGTCGAAACGCGGGTCGTTCGTCCCGGGCGCCGCTTCCAGCTCGTCGAGGCCGACCTGCTGCGCGGCGGCGAGGCGATCGTGCGCCTCCGGGCGGTGCGCCTGCGCCGCGACGCGGTCGGCGGGCTCGAGGCGCGCGCGGACGCCGAGGCGATCCCGGGCGGTGGCCCGGACGCAGCCAGCGCCGGGGAGTTCCCGCTCGACGCGCCCGACGCCGAAGGCTTCCATCGCACCGCGATGGAGATCCGCTTCGGGGCGGAGACGAGCTACGGGCGCGGCCCCGCGCTGGCGTGGTTTCGCTTCGCCCGCCCGCTGCTCGACGCCGAGGCGGCGTCGCCGCTGGCGCTCGCCGCCGCGGCGGCCGATTTCGGCAACGGGGTCAGCCGCGTGCTCGACTTCGATCGCCACCTGTTCGTGAACACCGACCTCTCGATCCACCTCACGCGCGAGCCGCTGGGGGACTGGGTGATGCTCGACGCGCGCACTCGCGTGGAGCCGCACGGCGCCGGCCTGGCCGCGTCGACCCTCTACGACGAGCGCGGGCCGATCGGGCTCGCGGCGCAGTCGCTGTTCGTGGCCGAGCGCTGACCCGCCGCGCCGGGCGGTCAGCGGTCGGTCAGTTGCAGCACGAGCACGGCGACGTCGTCGCGCAGGTCGCCGCCCGCCTGCTCTTCGGCGACCGCGACCGCGCGGCGGGCGATCGCCCCGGCGCCCTCGGCGAGCACGGGCTGCAGCGCCGCCGCGAGCGCCGCCGGCGCCAGCGGGCGGTCGGGCCGCGCCTCGGTGATGCCGTCGGTGTAGAGGACGATCGCGTCGCCGGGTGCCAGCGCGACTCGGCAGTCCTCCGAGCGCGCGCCCGGCTCCACGCCGAGCAGCATCCCCGCGCACGCCGCCACCTCGCTCGTGCCGCCGGCGCGCAGGGCGAGCGCCGGCAGGTGGCCGCCCGACGCGAGCGTCAGCCGGCCTCCGCCGTCCGGCGCGATCTGGAGGTGGCCGATGATCGCGGTGAGGAACCGCGGCTCCGGCATCTGGCGCAGCATCTCCTCGTTGAGCGTCGCGAGCGTCGCGGCCGGCGACGGCGAGCGCGTGGTCACGGCTCGCAGCGTGTACCGCGCGAGCGCCGTGACGGCCGCCGCCTCCGCGCCCTTGCCGCAGACGTCGCCGATGACGAGCGCCCACTCGTCCTGCTCGCCGACCGCGAACACGTCGAAGAAGTCGCCTCCGACCTCCATGCCCTCGCCCGCGGCCAGGTACTCCGCCGCGACGTCGGCGCCCGCGATCGTCGGCAGGGCGCCGGGCAGCAGGCTCTGCTGCAGCGTCCGCGCCACGTACGCGCGCTCCTGGTACTGCAGCGCGCTGTCGACCGCGAGCGCGATCCGCTGCGCGAGCGCCTCGATCAGGCTCCACTCCTCGCGCGGCGGCCGGCGGCCCTCCTCGCGCCAGCCCAGGCCGAGCGCGCCCACGGAGCGCCCGCGGGCGACGAGCGGGACGACCACGACGCTGCGCCCGATCGCCTCGCGGTGGCGCTCGAGCTCCTCCGCCGTGCGCCACACGTCGCCCATGTGCCGCTCGACCGGGTCGTCGACGACGGTCGCCTGCTGGCCGCGCATCGCCCGCTGGATGGGGTGGTCGGCCAGTCCGGTCAATCGGTTGGCGTGCGCCAGCTCGGCGAGCAGCCGGTCGCCCCCCGCGACCCGCGCCGCGGCGCCGACCCGGCGGATCCGCCCGTCGCGGGCGAGCACGTCGATCGTCGCCGAGTCCGCGAGTCGGGCGACGAGCAGCTCGGCCACGTCCTGGAGCGACTCCTCGTTGCTCAGCGCCCGCTCGAGCAGCGCGCTGGCGTCGGCCAGGAGCCGCATGCGGTCGTGCGCGGCCTCGCTCGCTCGCCGCGCCGCCTGCTCGGTGCGCAGCAGCCGCTCGCGCTCGGCCTGCTGCTGGCGGCGCTCGGTGATGTCGCGCGCGATCACCACGAGCCGGTCGCGGCCGTCGCCTGGGAGCGGGCGGCCGGCGGCCTCGATCGCGACCCGCGTGCCGTCGGGGCGCACGATCTCGGTCTCGAAGCTCGGCTCGGTCGCCTCGACCTCGCGGCGGATGTCGCGCAGCCGCGCCCCGACCGGCCGCTGCTGATCGCGCGGGAGCAGCTCCAAGATCGAGTCCAGGTGGTACAGCTCGTCGGCGGTGCGGGCGGTCAGCCGCTGGGTCGCCTCGTTGACGAAGACGATCCGCTCGCCGTCGACGAGCGCGAACGCCTCGCCGAGCTCGCTCTGGGCGCGCAGCAGGGCGCCGTACAGGTCGCGCTGCGCGCGCAGCTCCTCGCGTGCCGCCACCCGCGGGGTCATGTCGACGACGGTCGCGCCGACACCGAGGCTGGCGCCGCCCGGCAGCCGGACGGGGTAGTAGCTGACCAGGAAGTGGTCGAGGCGCTCGCGGTCGCCGGGCGCGGGGCGGGTGACCTCGATGTCGGCGACCGGGCGGCCGGTCTCGAGGACCTGGTCGAAATGGCCGCGGATCGGGGGCGCGAAGTCACCGAACAGCTCGTCGACGGTACGCCCGACGTGCTCGGCGGCCGGCCCGCCGTGGAGCTCGGCGAGCGTCGCGTTGATCCGGACGAAGCGCCCGTCGCGGTCGATGAACGCGACGCCGATCGGCGCCTGGTCGATCAGCGTGTCGAGGATCGCGCGCGCCTCCTCCGAGCGGCGCTCCTGCTCGCGCGCCTCGCGGTACAGGCGGGCGTTGTCGACGGCGAGCGCGGCGCGGGCGGCGACCTCCTGGGCGAAGGCGAGGTCGTCGGGGCCGTAGTCGGCGCGCCCCTCGGTGGCGACCAGCGTCATCGCCCCGAGCACGCGCCCGCGCGCGCGCAGCGGGACGACCATCGCGGAGCTGAGCCCGAGCGAGCGGACGAGGTCGACCTGCTCGGGCTCGGCGCCGGTGCGCTCGAGCAGCTCGGGGGTGATCTGGGGGTAGAGCTCAGGCTCGCCGGTGCGCAGCGCGACGTTCGGCGCCCCGGTCGGGGCGTCGAGGCGCGGCGGGTAGCGGCGCTGGAGATCGCGCGCCATCGCGACCTTCTCGGGATCGACGTGCGCGACGGCGACGTTCTCGAGGCCGGGCGCGCCGGCCTCGCCGGTCGTGACCATGTCGATCGAGCACCAGTCGGCCAGCGACCGCACGACCAGGTCGGCGACAGCGCGCAGCGTCTCGCCGTAGTCGAGCGAGGCGTCCAGCGCGGCGCTGACGTCGGCGAGGAAGCGCGTCCGGGCGAGCGTGCGCTCGCGGGCGGCGTCGGCCTGCACCCGCGCGGTCGTCTCGCTGACGACGATCCCGACGCCGGCGGGCCGGCCGCCGGCGCCGGGCACCGGGTAGTAGCTGGCCGTGTAGTGGCGGGCGTCGGGCGAGGTCGGCAGTCCGGCCTGGGAGGCGATGTCGTCCTGGAGGACGATGCGCGCGCCGTCGCGGGCCTCGGCCACGTGCCGCTCGACGATCTCCCCGAGCGGGGCGGGGAGCACGTCGCGGATCCGCCGGCCGAGGTGCTCCTCGACGCTCTGGCGGCCGATCCGGGCCATCGCGTCGTTGATGCGCACGTAGCGCATGTCGTTGTCGACGAACGCGAGGCCGACCGGGGCGGCGGCGTACAGGGCGTCGACGAGCGCGCGCATCTCGTCGCTCGTGGCGAGCGCGGCGCGCTCGACGCTGATGTCGCGCGCCATGCCGACGAGCGCCCGCGGCCGGCTCTCGTCGTCGTCGACCCGGCGCCCGGCGCCCTGGAGCCAGTGCGCCGAGCCATCGGGCCAGACGGCGCGCAGGTGCACCTCGTAGGGTTCGCCGCTCTCGAGTGCATGGCGGATGGCCTGCCGCACGCGCTCGCTGTCCTCGGGGTGGATGAGCGCGAAGAACTGCTCGAACGAGTTCGGGGCCTGCTCGGGCGCCAGCCCGTAGAGCGCGGCCAGCGACGGCGACCAGCGCAGCTCGCCGGTCTCGAGGTCCACGTGGAACGTGCCGGCGCCGGCAGCGTCGAGCGCGAGCAGCAGCTCCTCACGGCTGATTCCACCGAGCGGCTCCGTGCCGGACGGCGCTGAGCGTGGTCTGGGCGTGGCGGCCTCCTCGCGCGCCGAGCTTATCGGTGCCGTGGGCCGCCCGCGCGCGCGGTGAAGGACCGGCGGGCACAATCAGGGCGATGGATCCGTTCAGCGTCCTGGGGCTGCCGCCCGGCGCCTCCGCGGAGGAGGCGAGCGCCGCCTACCGCGAGCTGGCCAAGCGCTGGCACCCCGACCGCCGCCGTGGCGCGGACGCCGCGGCGCGGATGGCGCAGATCAACGTCGCCTACGACATGCTGCGGGCGGGCGACTGGCAGCGCGCGGCACCGCCGCGGCCGGCCCCGGGCGGGGCGAGGACGCCCGGCGTGCGGGCGCGGCCCGCGGCCGGGGCCTGGCTGGATGAGCCGCTCCGCCGCGCGCTCGGGCGCGAGCTGCTGCTGGCGCTCGAGGACCGCGAGGAGGTCGCGATCGTCACGCCGGCCGCGACCTGGGCGAGCCCGCGGACGCTGCTGGCCGTCACCGACCGGCGCCTGCTGTGGCTGCTCGACGACGCGCCGACCAACCGCGTGCGGTCGCTGCGCTACGGGGCGATCCGCGAGGTCGCCCACCAGCTCCGCCGGCCGCTGCGGCGCGTCGCCGTCCTGCGCGTGCGGACCGTGCACGGGCGTGGGCTGTCGTTCACCGAGCTGCGCCCGGCGACGGCGGCGGCGATCGCGGGGCACGTCGGGGGCGCGCGCCTGGCCGCGCTCGG
Source organism: Solirubrobacteraceae bacterium (assembly GCA_036259975.1). GTDB lineage: Bacteria > Actinomycetota > Thermoleophilia > Solirubrobacterales > Solirubrobacteraceae > JAOPZW01. The sequence continues at coordinate 15,995 of DATAAR010000170.1, forward strand.
TACGCGTGCGGCATCCTGAGCGCGTGCCCGAGCCGCCCCCGGTGTTCGCCGCGCTGCCCGAGCAGTACTTCGCCGGCATCCTCGCCGCCGCGGCCGAGGCGCGGGCACAGCCCGGCCCGCCGCTCGTCGATCTCGGGCGCGGCAATCCCGACCTGCCGCCGCCGGGCCACGCGATCGAGGCCCTGCGTACGGCGGCGGCCGACACCCGGGGCGTGGCGGTGCACGGCTACCCGCCGTTCGCCGGCCTGCCGGAGCTGCGCGTCGCGATCGCCGAGCACTACGCCCGTGAGCACGGCGTGGCGCTGGATCCCGACGCGGAGATCGCGGTCGTGCCCGGCACGAAGACCGGGATCATGCTCGCGACGCTCGCGGCGGCCGGGCCGCGGGATGGCGTGCTGCTGCCCGACCCCGGCTACCCGGACTACCGCTCGGCGGTTGCGCTGGCGGGGGCGCGCGAGGCGGCGCTGCCGCTCGACCCGTCGGCGAGCCACCAGCCCGACCTCGACGCGGTGCCCGCCGCCGAGCGCGAGCGGGTGCGGCTGCTGGTCCTCAACTACCCCTCCAACCCGTGCGCGGTGTGCGCGGCGCCGGGCACGTTCGAGGCCGCGGTGGCCTTCGCGCACGCGCATGGCACGTGGCTGCTGAACGACCTGGCGTACGGCTTCCTGGCGTTCGACGGGCGCCACGCGGCGAGCGTGCTGGAGACCGACGGCGCGCGCGAGGTCGCGATCGAGCTGTGGTCGCCGTCCAAGATCTACGGCATGGCAGGCTGGCGGATCGGCTTCGCGGTCGGCGCCGCCGAGCTCGTGGGCCGGATCCAGACGCTGCTCGATCACACCGCGGCGGGGGTGTTCACCGCGCTGCAGCGGGGCCTGATCGCGGCGCTGCGCGGCGACCAGGCCCATGTCGCCATGCGCCGCGAGGTGTATCGGCTGCGGCGCGACGCGCTCGTCGGGACGCTCCGCGCGGCCGGCGCCGAGATCGACTCCCCGGAGGGCACCTTCTACGCCTGGTGGCGCCCGCCCGCGGGCGTGGATGCGGGCCGGCTGCTGCGCGAGCACCGCGTGGCGGTCGCGCCGGGCGAGGGGTTCGGCGCGCGCGGCGCGGGCTGGGTGCGGCTCTCGCTGGCGCTGCCCGACGCCGAGGTGGCCGAAGGCGCCCGGCGCGTCGCCCGGGCCGTCGCGAGCGCGCTCAGCGAGCGAGCGGGCGCGGCCCGGTCACCCTGACCGGCCAGGGCAACGCGGGCTCGCGGTCGGCGAGGATCGCATACTCCGGCGCCGGCCCAAGCACCATCTGGCGGCGCAGCACCGCCGCCGGGACCCCCTCGAGCGCGCCGAGCAGCGCGGGCACGAAGACGTCGTAGGGCATCCGGTCGGGCTTCGCCACCCAGCCGGCCCACGCACGCGGGCCGTCGAGGTCGCCGTGCTGGAGGGCATAGACGGCGCCGGCGCCGTTCCTCGCCTGCGCGGCCACGGCGCCGTGCGGCTCCTGGCGCGGCGGGCGCACGGCTTCGTCGTTGAGCGTGCCGAGCGCGGCCCAGTCGTCGGCGAGGTACCAGTCCTCGTACGGCTCGCCGGGGCCACCGTCCCACGGGGCGGCCTCGAGCGCGACGCTCCACGAGCGGCGGAAGCCGGGCGGCGGCGCCGCGCGCAGGGCGCGGTGGAAGTCCGCCAGCAGCGCCACGTACCGGTCGCGCTCGATCTCGGGGCGCCGCTCGTGCCAGAACAGGTAGGCGAGCATCGGATGATCCTCTCAGGACGCGCGGGCGAGGCGAGCGGCATGCCGGGCGCGGCGCAGCGGCTCGGGCGTGCGGGCGCGGCCGGTGGCTCGGAGGACGATCTCGATCGCGGTCGCGACGTCGGTGCGCCAGGCCGCGTGGACCGCGAGCGGCCGGCGCCGGGGCGCGACGCGCAGCCACGCGCCGACGGTCTCACCGTCGAGCACGAGCGGGGCGTGGGCGCCGCGCTCGGCCTCGGGCCACGCGCCGGCCGCGGCGAGCGGGCGATGGGTGACGCCGACGGTGGGCAGGTCGAGCACGGCGCCGAGGTGCAGCGCCAGGCCGGCCCGGCGCGGGTGGTCGCGCCCGGTCGCGTCGACGAGCAGCACGTCGGGGCGCTGCTCGAGCGCGCGCACCGCGGCCTCCAGCAGCGGCCCCTCGCGCAGGGCCAGCAGCCCGGGGACGTACGGCGCCCCCGCCCGCCCCTCGACCACGGCGCGATCGCCCGCCGTGGTGGCCGCGGCCGCCCACCCCGTGTCGCCGGCCGCCCCGGGAC
>DATAAR010000171.1:0-10417 GCA_036259975.1 Solirubrobacteraceae bacterium
GCCGTGCAGCGCGGCCATCAGCGCGTCGTCGGCGTTGCCGGCCTGCTTGCGCACGCTCACCCACCGGTCCGCGGGCGGGACCGGATGGAGCGTCTCGCGGTCGCCCAGCCTCAGGCCGAAGCCGGCCGCGCGCAGGCGCAGGGCGAGGTCGGCGTCCTCGCGGTACGCGCGCGGAAAGCGCTCGTCGAAGCCGCCCACGGCGCGCAGCGCCGCCCGCCGGATGACCATGTCGGCCGTGACCCACCGCGCGCGCTCGAGGCCCGCGACGTTGCGCTCCCAGTCCGTGGCCCGCCGGCCCTCGCGGAGCGGCACGCGGATCCGGCCCTGGCTGGCCGCGTCGCGCGGGCCGAGCGCGCGGAGGTCGTGCTGCAGGCGCGCGCGCCAGTCGACGGCCGGCACGACGTCATCGTCGAGGAATACGACCCACTGCGCGCGCGCCGCACGCCACCCGATGTTGCGCGCCGCGGCCGGGCCGCGCCCCCCTCCGAACAGCACCTCCACCCGCGCGCTGATCCCGTCAGGCACCGTTGCGGCGAGCGGCCCCGAGCCGGCCGGACGGTCGTCGACAAGGATGAGCGCGCGCGGCGGCACGCCATCGCCGGTCGCGAGCGCATCGAGGAGACGCTGGAGCGACGGGCGCCCGGCCGTCGGGACGACGATGTCGTATGGCTGGGCAGGGGCGTCACTGCGGTCGAGCAAGCAGCTCCTCCGAGTGGCGGGGGCTGGGCATCTGCGAGAGGCCGCAGGGTATTGGTCGAGCCTGACGGTTCGGCGAGGCGCTACCCGAGAAGCGCTTCTCATCAAACGGCCGGCCGACCGCTTGGCGACAAGCTGGCGGATGGGGCACGTGTTGCGAGCCTGCGGGCCGTCGGGTAGGGACCTGCACATGCCCGCTTCGACCGCATCCGCGCCCGCCGCGACCGGCGCCATCGCCGTCCTCGACCCCGCCACCGGCGAGCAGATCGGCACGATCCCGGCCGGCGACCCCGCCGCCGCCGACGCCGCCGCACGCGCCGCCCGCGCCGCCCAGCCGGAGTGGGCCCGGCGCCCCGCCGCCGAGCGGGCCGAGCTCCTCAAGGCGGCGGCGCGTCGCGCCCGCGAGCACGTCGACGAGCTGGCCGCGCTGCAGACCCGTGAGAACGGCCGCCCGCTCGCGGAGTCGCGCGCCGGCGTCGAGGCCGGCATCGGCGCGATCGAGCAGTACGCCGAGCTCGGTCCACTGCATCGCGGCCGCGCCCTCAACGGCGCCTGGAACGCCGCCGACCTGATGGTCCACGAGCCGCGCGGGGTGGCCGCCCTGCTCGTGCCGTGGAACGACCCGATCGCGATCGCGGGCGGCCAGCTCGGCGCCTGCCTGGTGACGGGCAACACCGTCGTCCTCAAGCCCTCCGAGCGGACTCCACTGTCGACGATCCGCCTCGTCGAGCTGCTTGACCTGCCCGGCGGCGTCCTCGAGCTCCTGCTCGGCGACGAGCGCGCCGGCCGGCCGCTCGCCGCTCACCCCGAGGTGGACCTCGTCATCCACACCGGCTCGATCGCGACCGGGCGCGAGCTCGCGGCGCTGACGGCGCCCGACCTGCGCAAGGCGCTCCTCGAGCTCGGCGGCAAGGATCCGCTGCTCGTCGACGCCGGGGTCGATCCGGCGTGGGCGGCGGGGCAGGCCGCCGCCGGCGCGTTCGCCAACGCGGGCCAGCTCTGCACGTCGGTCGAGCGCATCTACGTGCACGAGGCAATGGCGGACGCGTTCGTGGACGCGCTGGTCGACCAGGCCGCGCGGACCGAGATCGGGCCGCTCATGGACGAGCGCCAGCGCGAGATCGTCCACGGCCACGTCTCGGGGGCGCTCGCGGCCGGAGCGGAGCTGCGCGCCGGCGGCGAGCCCGCCGAGGGCCCGGGCTTCTTCTACCCGCCGACCGTGCTCAGCGGCTGCACCGACGACATGGACGTCATGCGCGAGGAGACGTTCGGCCCGGTGGCGGCGGTCCGGGCGGTCGGCTCGTTCGAGGAGGCGCTCGCGGCGGCGAACGCGACCGAGTACGGCCTGGCGGCGACGGTCCTCACGCCGTCGATGGCCCACGCGCAGGCGGCCTGGCGCGAGCTGCGCGCGGGCACCGTGAAGGTCAACGCCGTCTGGGGTGGCGCGCCGGGCGGCGCCGCGCAGCCGCAGCGCGCGAGCGGCACCGGCTTCGGGTACGGGCCGGAGCTGCTCGACGAGGTGACGCTGACCAAGGTCGTCCACGTCGAGCCGCCCGGCGGGTGATGCCCGCGCGGGGGCTACACGCGGTCGGTCGCGCCGCTCACGCCGGAGCGCTCGGCGCAGTGCGCGCAGCAGAAGAAGCGCCCGTCGGCCTCGACCCCATGGCCGATGACCTTGACCCCGCAGTGCTCGCACGCCGGGGCCATGGCGTGGATCGCGCACTCGAACGAGTCGAACGTGTGCGACTCGCCCCCGTGCTGGATCGTCAGCGCCTTGTCGTACTCGTTGCCACAGACCTCACATGTCGCCATGGCGCTCTCGCTACCCGAACGGGCGCGGAATCACTCGACCCGCGACAGGCGCGGGTTCGGGTTCTCACCGCGGCCGGCCTTGGCGACCGAACGGCCCTCGACGCGCACGACGTCGGCGGTGAAGTCGTTGGAGCCGCGCAGCAGCGACGAGCCCACGCCGTAGGCGTCGACCGGCGCCCCGGCGGCCTCGAACGCGGTGATCTTCGCCGGGTTGAATCCGCCGGAGACGACGATCCGCACGTGGTCGAAGCCGTTCTCGTCGAGTGCGCGGCGGACCCGCTGCGCGAGCAGCGGCGTGACGCCGCGGTGCGCCTCGGGGTTGGGCTCGGCCGCCAGCGCGGTGTCGACCATGCGCTCGCTCGTGTCGAGCCGCACGCCCCACAGGCGCTCGCCGAGCGCGGCCGCGACTGCGAGCGCGGTGCGCACGGAGTCGTTGTCGAAGTCGACGAGCACCGTGATGTTCATCTCGCCGTAGTAGCGCTGCGCGAACGCCAGCGCGGCGGTGACCGTGTCGCCGCCGTAGGCGGCGATGAGGCTGTGCGGGACGGTGCCGACGCCGCGCCCGCCCCACCACGACGCCTGCGCGTCGGTCGAGACGCCGATCGCGCCGGCCACGTGCGCGGCCCAGCCGTCGCCGGTCTGCACGAGCCAGTGGTCATGGCGGGCCGGGAAGAAGAGGATGGGCTTGCCCGCGGCCGCGCGGACGACCGCGGCGACGTTTCGCATGACCAGCGTGCGCCGCGCCATGCATCCCAGGTACACCGTCTCCAGATGCGCGAACAGCGAGTAGTCGCCCTCGATCGTCATGACGGTCTCGTGCGGCGAGATCTCGTCGCCCTCGTACAGCGCGTTGACGACCAGCTGGTCCCAGCCGTCCTCCCACGACCCGTCCGGGAGCCGCCGTCCGGCGCACTGCTTGAGGACCGCGACCGCCTCGTCGACGCCGCCGAGGATCGACTGCTCCTTCTGGAAGACCTGCATGAGGACGCGGGGGTGGCGGTCGTCCTCCAGCAGCAGCTCGCGCGTGAGGTTGAAGTACTGATCGGAGTAGTAGCCGTCGCGCATGCGCTCCACCGGGAGACGGAAGACGGACGGGTCGAGGCGCTGCTGGACGAGGCTCACGGCGTGATCCTATGAATGAAGCCGACCAGCTCGTCGCCGAGCTGCACCGATACGTCGCCGATGAACGGGTCCTGGAGGCGATCCGGCACGTCCCGCGGGAGGCGTTCGTGCCGCCCGAGCTGCGCTCGCACGCATACGACAACACCGCGCTCGGCATCGGCTGCGGCCAGACCATCTCCCAGCCGCTCGTCGTCGCGCGCATGACGGAGCTGCTCGAGCTCAAGCCCGGCGACCGCGTGCTCGACGTCGGCACCGGCTCTGGCTACCACGCCGCGATCCTGGCGACGCTTGCAGGTCACGTGTGGTCGATCGAGCGCCACGCCGAGCTCACGCGGCAGGCCGCCGACGCGCTCGACCGGGCCGGCATCGAGAACGTCACGCTGCTCGTCGGCGACGGGTCGCGCGGCGTCCCCGAGGAGGCGCCGTTCGACGCCATCAACGTGGCGGCCGCGGGCGGGCGCGAGCTGCTCGAGGCGCTCGAGGGGCAGCTGGCAGACGGGGGGCGCCTCGTAGCGCCGGTCACCGGACGGCGGCAGCGTCTGACGGTCGTCCGGCGGGCGGCGGATCGTCTGCACTGGCGCGAGCTCGAGGAGGTCCGCTTCGTTCCGCTCGTTCGCGACCGCTGAGCGCGAGGGCGACCCCCGCCGCGCCGCCGGCGGCGAGCAGCGGCACCAGCCGGACGTTGTGGCGCGCCTCGGAGACGAAGAACGAGTTCACCGCCGTGACGGTCAGCACCGTGGCGAGGATCGCCCACAGCGCCGGATGCCGGGTGCGCCAGAGGCCGAACAGCAGCCCGGCCAGCCCGGCCGCGGAGACCAGCAGGTGGACGGCGAGGATCCACCCGCGCTCGGCGTGGTGCGTGCCGCGGTCGTATCCGATCCACATGCGCTCGAGCTTGCTCAGCTGCATCCCGGCGAACGCGAGCGGCCGGCCGAGGGCATAGCGACGCAGGTTGCGCAGCGTCTCGCGCTTGAGCGCCTCGGAGCGCCCGACGTCGGGGTGGCGGGCGGCCACCGCGTCGAGGATCCACTCGGTGCGCAGGTTGCGGTTCTTGATCTCCCGGATGTTCGGGTTGTGCTCGCGGGCCTCGTCGCCGAGCGCCTCGCGCAGGCCGAAGATCCGCCCGTCGCCGGGGAGGTACGTCCCGACGAAGAGACTCGACCACGAGCTCGAGGTGATCGGCGTGAACTGCGAGCGCTTGGTCGTGGCGTAGACCGACCACGGCGCGAGCGTGAGGACCGCCGCGAGCAGGTATGCGCCGGCGGCGGTCAGCGCGCGCCTGGCGCCGGCGCGCCGCAGGGTGAGCGCGACCACGGCGGCGAGCACGCCCGGCAGGATCAGGAGGTCCGCGCGCACCAGGATCGCGGCGCCCGTCGCCGCGCCGGCGAGCGCGAACCGCCACGGCGATGGCGCCCGCCATGCCCACGCGAGCGCGAGCATCACAACCGCGATCGTCAGCGCGCCGAGCGGCTCGGACACCATGTCGCCGGTGATCACGGCAAGCGGCGGGTACAGGGCCACGGCCCCGGCGGCCGCGACCGCCGGCCACGGTCCCGCGAGCAGCCGCACGAGCACGAACACGACCACGATCAGCAGCACGCCGACGAGCGCCTGCGCCGCGTAGGCCACGGGCGGATCGAGCGGCGTGTCGGCCGCGCCGGTGAGCTGCCGCGCGACCGCGAACAGCAGCGGCGTGCCCGGCGGCCAGTGCAGCGGGTCGTTCATGCCCCGCGGGTCGTAGTGGCCGTGGCTGAGCGACACGCCGAGGGCGGCGTAGGCGCGCTCGTCGGTCGACAGGAACTCGCCGTGGTCGATCGCGTGGTGCGCCCGCCACGCCGCGCCGGCCGCCAGCACGAGCGCGAGGACGAGCACCCAGCGCGGGATGGTGCGCAGGCGTGCCACGGCGACAGTGTGCCCGGTCCGCGGTCACAATCGTCCGATGCATGACGCCGGCGTGGTCGATGAGGGCATGCGCGCGTACTACGAGCAGCGCGCCGGCGAGTACGACGACTGGTGGCTGGGGCGCGGCATCTTCGCGCGCCGCGAGCGGCCCGGGTGGGACGAGGAGGTGGCCGCGGTGGTGCGCGCCGTCGAGGCGCTGGCCCCCGCGCGCGTGCTCGACGTGGCCTGCGGCACGGGCTTCATCACCCGCCATCTGCGCGGCGAGATCACCGGCCTGGACCAGAGCGAGACGATGGTGCGGATCGCGGCCGAGCGGCTGCCCGGCGGCCGGGTCGTCCGCGGCGACGCGGTGCCGCTGCCGTTCGCCGGCGGCGGCTTCGACCGTGTGTTCACCGGCAGCTTCTACGGCCACCTGCTCGAGGCCGAGCGGGAGCGGTTCCTGGCCGAGGCGCGGCGCGTCGCCCCCAAGCTCGTGGTGCTCGACGCGGCGCTGCGCGACGGCGGCGCGGCGGAGGAGTGGCAGGAGCGCAAGCTCAACGACGGCTCCCGGCACCACGTCTACAAGCGCTTCTTCACGCCCGACGGGCTGCTCGCGGAGCTGGGCGGCGGGCGGGTCCTGCACGCCGGGCAGTGGTTCGTGATGGTGGCGTCGCCGTAGATGGCCTGGGCGACCACCCGCGACCTCGAGCGCTACGCCGAGCGCGCCGGCCCGTTCCTGCGCGTCCGGCCGGTCGAGCACACGGTGCCGCTCACCGTGATCGAGGTCCTGCGGGCGCGCGGAGTCGACGCCGGGGCCCGCGACGCGCCGGTGTTCGGCTGGTGGACCGACCCGGGCGGCGCGGTGACCGGCGCGTTCATGTGGACCCCGCCCCATCCGCCGCTGCTGACGGGGATGCCGGCGGGCGCGGGGGCCGCCCTCGCACGCGTCCTCGCGGACGCCGCCGGCCGACCGGCGGCGGTGAATGCGCCCGAGACCGTCGCCGATGAGTTCGCCGCGGCGTGGTGCACGCGCACGGGCGCGACCCTGGCCGCGGGGCGGCGGCCGATGCGTCTGCACCGCCTCGACGCGCTTCGGCGGCCCGACCCCGCCCCGGCGGGGCGTGCGGCCGTCGCGACCCGCGCCGACCGCCCGCTCCTGGTCGACTGGTACGAGGCGTTCGGGCGCGACGTCGGCGAGCCCGCGGCCGGCGTCGCCGCCGAGGTCGACGACCGCCTGACATACGGCGGGCTCACGCTGTGGCGAGTCGACGGCGCGCCGGTGTCGCTGGGGGGCGTGACGCGGCAGGTCGCCGGCGTGACGCGCGTCGCCCCGGTCTACACGCCGCCCGAGCACCGCGGGCGCGGGTACGCGGCGGCGGTCACCGCGGCCGTGACGCGTGCGGCGCTCGACGCCGGCGCCGGCGACGTCGTCCTCTACACCGACCTCGCCAACCCGACGACGAACCGGCTCTACGCCCGCCTCGGGTTCGTGCCGGTCGAGGACCGGCTGGTGCTGCGGTTCGCGGGCTGAGTCAGCCGGCTGCGGGACGGTCGGGCAGGCTCGCCCAGCGCCGTCGCTCGGCCTCCAGAACGGCCTCCTCGCGCTCGCCCAGCTCGCCGGCGTGCGCGCACGCGCACTGCTCCGGGTCGAACAGCGCCTCCAGGCAGTGCTCGACGCGCTCCTCGGGTGCGGGGCGCAGCTCGCGCAGGATCTCGCGCAGCGGGCGCACGGTCACCCGCCACGTTAGACCGCGGGCAGCTCCTGCACAAGCGACACCACGGGGCCGAAGAGGTCGCCGTGCTCGTCCACCCGCGCCCGCACCTGGCCCGCGTCGAACACGAGCCGCTCCGGGTCGCCGGCGGCCGCGCACTCGCGCACCTCGTCCCAAGTCAGCGGCGTCGAGACCGTGGCGCGCTCGCGGGCGCGCAGCGAGTACACGTTGACCGTCGTCTTGTGCTCGTCGTTCTGGCTCCAGTCCACGAGCACCTTGCCCTTGCGCAGGGTCTTCGTCTGGCGCGACACGACCAGGCCCGGCTCCTCGCGCTCGAGCAGCTCCGCGACCGCCTTGGCGAACGGCTTCGTCACGTCGTAGGTCACCGGGCTGTTGAGCGGCACGTACACCTGCAGGCCCTTGGAGCCCGAGGTCTTCGGGAAGCTCTGCATGCCGAGGCCGCGGAACATCGCCTCGAGCAGCAGGCCCACCCGGCAGCACTCGACGATCGTGGCGGGCTCGCCCGGGTCGAGGTCGAACGCGAGCGCGGTCGGGCGCTCGATCGCCTCCGCGCGCGACAGCGAGCTGTGCAGCTCGAGGTCGGCGAGGTTGGCCAGCCACACGAGCGTCGGCAGGTCGTCGCAGACCACGAACCGGATCGTCTTCGAGCCCATCCCGATCGGCTCGGTGCGCACCCACTCGGGCCGGTGCGACGGCGCGTTCTTCTCGTAGAAGTACTTGTCCTCGACGCCGTTCGGATAGCGCTTGAGCGTCAGGGGCCGGCCCTCGAGGTGCGCCAGCAGCACGGGCGCGACCGCGGCGTAGTACTCGATGACGTCGCGCTTGGTGAACGCGACCGCGGGATAGAGCACCTTGTCGAGGTTCGAGACCTTGATCTCGCGGCCCTCGACGACCGCGACCGCGCCGGTCTTGTCCTCGTGGATGACGAGCGCCGGACCGCCCTCGCGCACCACGTCCGCCGCCGCCTTGTCGTCGCGCAGACCCTTGTACGACGGCGCGCGGAGCTGGCCGCCCTGGGTCCACTCGCGGAACTCGACCTCAACCACGAGCCGCGGCTGCACCCACAACGCCCCGCGCGGGGGCGCGGCCTGGTTCGGCGCGTCGAACGGCGAGCTGTCGCGCTCGAGCGGGCCGAGCAGCGCGGCGAGCCGGTCGAGCTCGGTCTCGGTGAAGCCGGTCCCGACCTTGCCCGCGTAGCGCAGGTGGCCGTCCTCGCGCACGCCGACGAGCAGCGCGCCGATGCGGTCGCGCCGGCGCCCCTCGCCCGCCATCCAGCCGCCGATCACGACCTCCTGGCGGTCGACGTTCTTGACCTTCACCCAGCACGGGCTGCGCCGGCCCGGCTCGTACGGCGCGTCGAGGCGCTTGGCGAGGATGCCCTCGAGGCCCTGCGCCCTCGTCGCCGCGAGCATGTCCTTGCCGCGGCCGACCACGTACTCGGGCGTGCGCCAGCGCGGGCCCTCGAGCTCGAGCTCGGCCAGGCGCGCCCGGCGGTCGGCGTACGGCAGGCCCATGAGCGAGTGGCCGTCGAGCCAGAGCAGGTCGAAGATCATGTACGTCACCGGCGCGTCCTTGGCGAGGCGGCGCACCTGGCTCTCCGAGGCGAGGTGCATGCGACGCTGGAGCGCGCCGAAGCTCGGCTTGCCCTCGGCGTCGAGCGCCACGATCTCGCCGTCGAGGATCGCGCGGTGGTGGCTGAGCGCGCGGTTCAGCCGCGACAGCTCCGGATATCGCGGCGTGATGTCGTGGAGGTTGCGCGAGTGCAGGCGCAGCCGCCCGGGCTCCGAGTGCGCGATCGCCCGCACCCCGTCCCACTTGATCTCGTGCGCCCACCGCTCGTCGTCGCCGGGCAGGTCGCCGAGCCGGGCCATCATGGGCACGATCTTGTCCGGCATGGGCTCGCGCGACGGGTCCGCCGGCGGGTCCATCCGGTGGATCATCCAGTCCTTCGGATCCTCGCCCTTGTCGATCGGGAACAACGCGTAGCGGCCCTGGACGCGCTCGCCGTGCAGCGCGACCTCGATCTTGCGCGGCTCCCACTTGAGCTCCTCGTACGTGCCGCGGTCCCAGACGCGCATCGTGCCCGCGCCGTAGGAGCCCTTCGGGATCTCGCCCTCGAACTCGAGGTACTCGAGCGGGTGGTCCTCGGTGTGCACGGCGAGGCGGTTGTCCTTCGGCTCCTCGGGCAGCCCGTTGGGCACGGCGAACGACACGAGCGCACCGTCGCGCTCCAGGCGCAGGTCCCAGTGCAGGCGCGTGGCGTGGTGCTCCTGGATCACGAAGCGGCGACGGTCGTCGCCGGCGGTGCCGTCGCCGGCGGGCTCCGGCGTGGCCGCGAAGTCGCGCTTCCTGCGGTAGGTGCCGAGCTTGTCCGCCACGTGCATTCACGCTACCCGAGGCGCCCGACCCCGCCTCTCCGGGCCTGCACCGTCAAGGACGCATAAGCCGGATTCATTGCGACCGCAATCACGCATGGCGGATGGGCGTGCGGGAACCGAGGTGGCATGCCTGACGCCACACAGACGGCTCGCTTCTCGCATGAGACCGAAGCCACTCCCCGCGAGCGGAGCAGGCGCGGCGATGCTCCGGCTCGGGCGCCCGCGGCGGGGCCGGGCCCGCTCGCCGACCTGGGGCTGCTGATCGCCCGCGCGCTGGTCGGCTTCGTCATGGCCGCCCACGGTTGGCAGAAGGTGTTCGACGTCGGGCCGGCGACGTTCGGCACGAGCACGCTCGAGCCGCTCGGCGTCCCGGTGCCGACGACCATGGGATACGTCGTCGCGTTCACCGAGCTCATCGGCGGGCTGTTGCTCATGGCGGGCCTGCTGACGCGCCTGGCCGCCTTCGCCCTGATCGTGGACCTCGCCTTCGCAGTCGCCCTCCTCAAGTCGAAGGCGCCGCTCATCGTCGCGCCGGACCAGCCGGGCTCGGGCCTGGAGCTCGACCTGGCGCTGATCGGCGGCTTCGCCGTCGCGCTGCTGGCCGGCCCCGGCCGCGTGTCGCTCGACCGCGTGTTCGGCATCGACGCACGGCGGCGCGGGGGCGGCTGAGGGCGTAGGCGGCGAACTTCGGCGCTCGTGGCGGCATCGGCCAGGGCAGCGAGGGGTACGGGGACCGAGGTCCGCGGTGACTGCCGGCGGGACGCGACGGAGCAACGCGTTCGACGTTGTGCGTCG
>DATAAR010000172.1:0-10348 GCA_036259975.1 Solirubrobacteraceae bacterium
CCGAGATGATCGCCGAGCAGTGGGAGATCCCGCGCTCGGAGCTCGACGAGCTCGCGCTGCGCTCGCACCAGCTGGCGGCCAGGGCCACCGAGGAGGGCCGCTTCGAGCGCGAGACGCTGCCCTTCCAGGTCAACGGCGAGACCTACGTCGCCGACCAGGGCATCCGGCCGGACACCTCCCTCGACGCGCTCGCCGCGCTCAAGCCCGTCTTCAAGGAGGACGGCCGGATCACCGCCGGCAACTCGTCGCAGATCTCCGACGGCGCCGCCGCGGTGCTGCTCATGTCCAGCGAGAAGGCCGAGCAGCTCGGCCTGCGGCCGCGCGCGCGCATCGTCGACCAGACGACGGTGGGCGTCGACCCGGTGACGATGCTCACCGGTCCGATCCCCGCGACCGCGAGGATCCTCGAGCGCAACTCGATGGCGATCGGCGACATCGACACGATCGAGATCAACGAGGCGTTCGCCCCGGTGGTGGCCGCGTGGGCGCGGGAGCACAACCCCGACATGGACCGCGTGAACCCGCGCGGCGGCGCGATGGCGCTCGGCCACCCGCTCGGCTCGACCGGCGCGCGGCTGCTGACGACGCTGCTGCACGAGCTCGAGGACGAGGACAAGGAGCTCGGCCTCGTCACGATGTGCTGCGGCGGCGGGCTGGGGACCGCCACGCTGATCCAGCGGCTCTGACCCACCGGCGGTCGTGGACGCGCCGGGGGTTCCGCGGCTTCGGCCCTGAGGCGTTCGCGTGGCTGCGTGGGCTCGAGCGTGACAACACGCACGAGTATTTCGCGGCGACGCGCGAGCGCTACGAGACCGACGTGCGCGGCGCGCTCGAGGCGCTGCTCGACGAGCTCGCCGAGCGGTTCGGCGGCCCGGTGAAGGTGTTTCGCCAGCAGCGCGACCTGCGCTTCGCGCGGGACAAGACGCCGTACAAGACGCGCACCTACGGCGTGATCGGCGGCGACCCGGCGTCCGCGGCGGCGCTCTACGCCGAGATCTCCGCGCGCGGGCTGTACGCCGGGACCGGCTACCACCAGCTGGCGCGCGACCAGCTCGATCGCTTCCGGGCCGCGGTGGCCGACGAGCGCGCCGGACCGGCGCTGGTCGCGGCCGTCGAGGACGCCCGCGCGGCCGGGCTCGAGGTCGTCGGCGAGGCGCTGCGCACGCCGCCCCGCGGCTATCCCCGCGACCACCCGCGGATCGCGCTCCTGCGCCACGGGCTGCTGGTCGCGGGCGCGCGTCTCGCCGGCGAGGGCGGCATCTCGCGCGACGCCGCGCTCTCGCATGTGGCGGGGACGTGGCGGGCGGCGGCGCCGATCGTGGCGTGGCTCGACGCGAACGTCGGACCGAGCGAGCTGCCGGCGGCGCGCCGTCAGGCGCGCTCGTAGACGACGGTCACCGCGCCGTTGCGGTACGTCCGGGCGCTGCGCGCCCGGAGGTGGACCCGGCCGCCGAACAGCGGCAGGCCCTCGCCGAGGGCGACCGGGTGGACGTTCAGGTGGTACTCGTCGACCAGGTCGAGGCGCGTGAGCGCCTGCGCGAAGCCGGCGCCGCCGTGGGCGAGGATATCGTCGCCAGGCTGCGCCTTGAGACGCGCGACCTCCTCGGCGAGGTCGCCGCGCGCGATCCGCGTCTCGGGCCACGTCGCCTCCGGCAGCGTTCGCGAGAAGACGACCTTCGGGATGTCGTTCATCGGCGGCGCGAACGGCTCCTCGGACGTCGGCCAGTGCGCCGCCATGTCCTCGTAGGTCCGCCGGCCCATCGCGTGGACGCCCGCGCGGCCGAGCGCGTCGACCGTCGCGGCCGTGAGCTCCTCGTCGTCGTAGGAGGCCATCGCCCACTCGACGTCGCCGTCAGTCCCGCCGACGAAGCCGTCGACCGAGACCTCCATCTTGAGCTTGAGCTTGCGCATGTCCCTTCAGACCGCCGCGAGCGGCGGAACTCACCGGCGGCGCTCACGCGTCGCCGCCGGCCACCACCCGGAACAGCTCGCGCCCGAGCGGCACCTGCTCGCCCGCTTCGGCGTCGAGCGCCTCGAGCGCGCCGTCGAACGGCGCCTGGAGCGCGATCTCCATCTTCATCGCCTCCATCACGACGAGCGTGTCGCCGGCGCGGACGCGCCGCCCGACCTCGCCGTTGACGCTGAGGATCGTGCCGGGCATCGGCGCGACGACGACGCCGTCCGCGGGCGCCCCGGTCGCGTCGTGCAGGAACTGCTCCGGGCGGCGGAACACGTGCGCGTGGCCGTGGTGGCCGACCGTGATGGCGTGCGCCGAGCGCTCCACGAAGAAGCGGTGCGCGGCGCCGTCGATCTCCAGGCGCAGCACCTGCTCGCCCGCGGCGACCTGGTGCACGCGCCAGGCGCGGCCCGCGCCCGCCACGGTCCCGGCGGCACGGTCGACGCGCAGGACGATCCGCTCGCCGCCCCGGGCGAGCTCGACCTCGACCGGCGCCGGCGGGCCGCCGGCCCGCCAGCCGTCGGCCACCGCGAACGGGTCGGAGGCCGGCGGGTCGTCGGGCGTCGCCTGGGCCCACGCCGCCGCGCACAGGGCGAGCTCCGCGCCGGCGCCGGCGGTGGCGGCGGCGCGCACGTCCGGCCGGCGGTCGAGCCACCCGGTGTCGATCCCGGCGTCGCGGAACGCGTCGGACGCGGCGACCGCGCGCACGAAGCCGAGGTTCGTCGTGACGCCGAACACGGCGGTGTCGTCGAGGGCGGCGACGAGGGCGCGCCGGGCCGCCTCGCGCGTCGCCCCGTGCACGATCACCTTGCCGAGCATCGGGTCGTAGCGGGTGCCGATCTCCTGCCCGCTCTCGAGCGCGGCGTCGACGCGCGCCCGCGGCGACCAGCGCACGAAGGACGCCCGGCCCGCCTGGGGCAGGAAGCCGCCGGCCGGGTCCTCGGCATAGACGCGCGCCTCGATCGCGTGGCCCTCGGCGCGCACGTCGTCCTGGCCGAACGGCAGCGGCTCGCCGTGCGCGATGCGCAGCTGCAGCTCGACGAGGTCGAGCCCGGTAATCAGCTCGGTGACCGGGTGCTCGACCTGGAGCCGGGTGTTCATCTCGAGGAAGAACGCCTCCTCGCCGGAGGTCATGAACTCCACGGTCCCCGCGTTGACGTAGCCGACGTCGCGCGCGAGCCGCACCGCGGCGCTCGTGAGCGTCTCCCGCAGCGCGCCGGTGATCGTCGGCGCCGGGGCCTCCTCGACGACCTTCTGGTGGCGGCGCTGCGTCGAGCAGTCCCGCTCGAAGAGGTGCACGACGGCGCCGTGCATGTCCGCGAGCACCTGTACCTCGACGTGGCGCGCCCGCTCGACGAGGCGCTCGATCAGCAGCGTGTCGTCGTCGAAGGCGGCCCGCGCCTCGCGCCGGGCCGCCGCGATCGCGGCGGCCAGCTCGTCGGCGGAGCGCACGATCCGCATGCCCTTGCCGCCGCCGCCCGCGGCCGCCTTGACCATGAGCGGGAGCCCGACCTCGTCCACCGCGCGCGCGGCCAGCTCGTCGTCGCGCGCGTCCTCGATGGCGGCCACGACCGGCGCGCCGGCTGCGGCCGCCAGCCGGCGCGCCTCGTCCTTGCGCCCGAGGCGGGCGATGACGTCCGCGGGCGGGCCGACGAAGGCCAGGCCCGCCCCGGCGCACGCGCGCGCGAACTCGGCGTTCTCGGACAGGAAGCCGTAGCCGGGGTGGACCGCCTGCGCGCCCGATCGCCGGGCCGCGTCGACCAGCGCGTCGATCGACAGGTACGACTCGGTGGCGGGCGGCGGGCCGATCCGCAGCGCCGCGTCGGCCTCGCGGACGTGCGGCGCCTCGCGGTCGGCGTCGGAGTAGACGGCGACGGTTCCGAAGCCGAGCGCTCGCGCGGCGCGCAGCACCCGGATCGCGATCTCGCCGCGGTTGGCGACCAGGACCGAGTCGAAGCGCGGCATCACATCCGGAAGACGCCGTAGCGCGCCGGCTCGATCGGCGCCCTGGCGGTGACCGCCAGCGCCAGCGCCAGCATCCGCCGGGTGTCGAGCGGGTCGATCACGCCGTCGTCCCACAGCCGCGCCGTCGAGTAGTAGGGCGAGCCCTGCGCCTCGTAGCGCTCGCGGATCGGCTGCTTGAACGCCTCCTCCTCCTCGGGCGCCCACTGCTCGCCGCGCGCCTCGAGGCGGTCGCGGCGCACCGTCGCGAGCACCGAGGCGGCCTGCTCGCCGCCCATCACGGAGATGCGCGCGTTCGGCCACATCCAGAGGAAGCGCGGGTCGTACGCGCGCCCGCACATCCCGTAGTTGCCCGCCCCGAACGAGCCGCCGATCACGACCGTGAGCTTCGGCACCGTCGAGCACGACACCGCCGTCACCATCTTCGCGCCGTCCTTGGCGATGCCGCGGTTCTCGTACTCGCGCCCGACCATGAAGCCGGCGATGTTCTGCAGGAACAGCAGCGGGATGCGGCGCTGGTTGCACAGCTCGATGAAGTGCGCGCCCTTGAGGGCGGACTCCGAGAACAGGATCCCGTTGTTGGCGAGGATGCCGACCGGGTGGCCCCAGACGTGGGCGAAGCCGCAGACGAGCGTCTCGCCGTACGCGGCCTTGAACTCGTGGAAGCGGCTGGCGTCCACGAGGCGCCAGATCACCTCGCGCACGTCGTACGGGGTGCGCGGGTCGGTCGGCACGCCGTCGTAGAGCTCGGCCGGGTCCTCGAGCGGCTCCTCCGGGGCGGCGAGCTCGAACGCCGGCCCGCGCGGCCCGCCGGCGGCGGTCGTGCGCACGATCGAGCGCAGGATCGCGAGCGCCTCGGCGTCGTCGGCGGCGAGGTGGTCGACGACGCCCGACCGGCGCGCATGCACGTCGCCGCCCCCGAGCTCCTCGGCGGTGACGACCTCGCCCGTGGCCGCCTTCACGAGCGGCGGCCCGCCGAGGAAGATCGTGCCCTGCCCGCGCACGATCACGGTCTCGTCGGACATCGCCGGGACGTACGCCCCGCCGGCGGTGCACGAGCCCATCACCGCCGAGAGCTGCGGGATGCCGTCGGCCGACATCCGGGCCTGGTTGAAGAAGATCCGCCCGAAGTGCTCGCGGTCGGGGAACACCTCGTCCTGGAGCGGCAGGAACGCGCCGCCGGAGTCGACCAGGTAGATGCACGGCAGCCGGTTCTCGGCCGCGATCCGCTGCGCGCGCAGGTGCTTCTTGACCGTGACCGGGTAGTAGGTGCCGCCCTTCACCGTCGCGTCGTTGGCGACGACCATGCACGGCACGCCCTCGACGCGACCGATGCCGGTGACGATCCCGGCGGCCGGCACGTCGTCGTCGTAGAGGTTCCAGGCGGCGAGCGGCGAGAGCTCGAGGAACGGCGAGCCCGGGTCGAGCAGGCGGTCGACGCGCTCGCGCGCGAGCAGCTTGCCGCGCGCGGCGTGGCGGGCGCGCGCGTCCTCGTCGCCACCGCGGCGCACCGCGGCGAGGCGCTCGCGCAGCTCGGCCGCGAGCTCCCCGAGCGTCGGGCGCGCCGTCCCCGCGCCGGGCGGCGCGGCGCTGTTCGTCGGCTCGACCGTGTCCGTCATGGGGCTCGATCTTCTCAGGCGCGGCGAACGGGTAGACCCCGCCACCATGACCGACTCCGGCGCGCCGATGTCCTACCTGACCCTGGAGCGCGGCACGCCGGTGCGCGCGAGCGACGGCACGGAGCTCGGCACCGTCGCGCACGTTCTCGCCGACCCGGACGCCGACATCTTCGATGGCATCGTGCTCGACGCGCGCGGCGGGGGGTATCGCTTCGTCGACGCGCCGCAGGTGGCGGAGATCGCCGAGGGCGCGGTGACGCTGGCGCTCGACGGGGCCGCGGCGGAGCGGTTGCCGGAGCCGACGGAGAGCCCGGCCGAAATGCGGGCGGAGCCCGACGACACCGCCGAGGGCGAGCTCACCCGCAAGCTGCGCCGCGCCTGGGAACTCATCTCCGGGCGCTACTGACCGCGTGCTGCTCAGCGCCCGCCGCATCGGGGATAGTGCACACCCATGCGCGCATTCGAGCGATCCGTGGACGAACCCGGGCCGTCGCCGCATCCGCCGCCCGGGCCGGACCCCGCCCCGCCGCCGCCGCCGGGCCCCGAGGTCCCCGACCCGCGGCCGCCCGGGCCCGAGCAGCCGCCGCCGGGCTGAGCGCCGGCCGGGGCGGGCCGTAGGATCCGCCGCCGTGCGCGCGGCCGTGCTGCCCGACCCCGAGCTGGGCCTGAGCGCCGATGAGGCGCGCCGCATCGCGCTGCGCGCCCAGGGGCTGCTCGGCGCGCCGGACCGCCGCGGCGGGGTGCCCGCGATGCTGCGTGCGCTGGGCGCCGTCCAGCTCGACACGATCTCGGTGCTCGCGCGCTCGCACGAGCTGGTGCCCTACGCGCGGCTCGGGCCGGTGGGCCGCGAAGCCGTCGAGCGGGCGTATTGGACCGGCGACGCCTTCGAGTACTGGTCGCACGCGGCGTGCGTGCTGCCGATGGCCGAGTGGCCGTCGTTCGCGTTCCGCCGGCGCGCGTTCCGCGAGCGCGGCATGCGCTGGCACGAGGTGCCGCACGCCGCGCTCGACGGGTTCCTCGACCGCTTGCGCGCCGAGGGACCGCTCACCACGAAGGAGCTCGGCGGCGCGAAGGCCAGCGGCGAGTGGTGGGACTGGTCGAAGGCGAAGGTCGCGATGGAGTGGCTGCTCGACATCGGCGAGGTCGTCTGCGTCGAGCGCCGCGCCTGGCGGCGCGTCTACGACCTGCCCGAGCGCGTCGTCCCGGCCGAGCTCCTGGCGCACCAGCCCGACGACGAGGAGTGCCTCGCGCGCCTGGTGGCGCAGGCCGGCCGCGCGCTCGGCGTGGCGACGCGCGCCGACCTCGCCGACTACCACCGCCTCCGCGGCGAGCAGGTCGACGCGGCGATCGAGGCGACCGGCCTCGTGCCGGTGACCGTGGCGGGCTGGGATGCGCCGGCCTGGGCGGACCCCGATGCGCTCGACGCGCCCGTCCGCGGTCGCCACCGCACGACGCTGCTGTCGCCGTTCGACTCGCTCGTGTGGGACCGCAAGCGCACGCGCCGGGTGTTCGGCTTCGACCACCGCCTCGAGGCGTACGTCCCGGCGGCCAAGCGCGAGCACGGTTACTTCGCGATGCCGCTGCTGACGGGTGGGCGGCTGGTCGGGCGCGTCGATCCGAAGCGCGACGGTCGCACGCTGCTCGCGAAGCGCGTCTCGGTGCGCCCGCGCTCCGTCGAGGCGATGGCGGCCGCGCTGCGCGAGGCGGCCGAGTGGGTCGGGTGCGCCGCGGTCGCGCTGGGCGTGGTCGACCCCGCCGAGGCCGCCCCCGCGCTGCGCGCTGCGCTCGACGCCTGAGCGGCCCCGCTCGCGGTCAAGGCCCTCCGCCGACCGTCTCCCGGGCGCGTACGGCGCGCCGCTGTGGCAGGCCGCGTCGCGGTGATCGCCAATCGCGTTCCTGGGCTACATGATCTAGCGACAGGGTCAAGGGGGAGGTTCCCTACAGCCGCTTGCCGTTCGGGGTCGGGCCGCGGCTGCGCGTCGGACGCGGGATCGCGCTCGCGCTGCCGCGGCGGCGTTGGCGCACCGGCGCCCGGCTGGCGCGGGCGGAGGGCCTGGCGGAGGAGGACACGGCGCCCGCGACCGGCTCCTGAGCCGACCACAGCAGGCACGCGGCGTCGCGCTCGAGCGCATGCAGGAAGCGGAGGGCACGCCGGCGGGTCGGCCGGCGCAGGCGGCGCAGGGCGGCGCGATCGGGGCCGAACGCCACGACCGCCGGCCGGCGCTCGGCGACGAGCTCGACCAGCGCGCCGACCGGCCGCGGGCTGTGCACGCGTAGCCGCTCGACGCGAACGCCGAGTGCGTGCGCGAGCTCGGCCGGCGCGGCCAGTGCTTCGGCGACCGCCGGTGGATCGATCGGCGCGTCTATGCGTACGACCCGGCCGCCGGGCACGAACTCGACGGCGTTGACGACGAGCAGCCCCCGGCCCGACTCGACCGCCGTATCGACGGCGAACCGCGCCGCCTCGGGGTGGAACGGCGCGCTGTCGAACGTGGCGAGCATGACGGCGCCGGGGCGGTGGCCGCCGCGCGCCCCGCTGCGCTCACCGCTGCGTGCGGCGCGCGCGCGATCAATCGTGTGCGGCATGTCGGTTTCCCTCGGCAGCCTGCGGCAGCGCGTTGCTGAGAGCTCCTCAGCGGGCGCCTCCTCATGGGTGTGCTCAGGGTGCTTCGACCGTAAACGTGCCCCGTGCGCGCGGTGTGCCGCTGGACACGCAGCAGGCAAAGCCGCCCGGCGCCGCGGTCGACCCGTGCGGCACCCGGCGCGCCGCATCGACCCGTCCGGCGCCCGGCAGCGCGCGTCCCGGCTACAGTGGCCGTCTTCGCCGGCTCTCGACCGATGGGCCGGAAACCGCACGACAAGGATCAGTCACATGCCCGCTCTCCGGCTGCGCACGCTCATCACACTGATCGCCGCCTGCCTCGCCGGCGCGGTCAGCGCCGCCGCGGTCGCCTCCGGCGGCCCGCCCGCCATGCAGACGACCGACACCACCGGTGAGACGACGGACACGACCACCACCGGAACCACGACCACCGGAACCACCACCACTGGTACGACGACCACCGGCACCACCACGACGCCGCGCACGACGGCGCCCCGGTCGCCCCGGATCGCCGAGATCGAGGTCGACTCGGTTTCCGGTGGGCGGTTGCGGCTGCGCGCCGAGATCGTTCGCCGCGGAGCGCGGATCACGGCGGTCCGCTTCACGTACCGCGGGCGCCGGTATGTGGCGCGCCGGAGGGCCGGCGAGCTGTGGTCCCGGGTGGTGACCGCGCGCGGCGGCGACAGCTCGGGCGACGTGGTCACCTTCCGTGTCACCGCGTGCGCCGGCTCGCGCTGCTCCACCCGCACGGGCAGCGACGAGGCCGGCGGCGGGCGCCGCGGCGGCCGGCGCCAGCGCTAGCGGTCCTTCCAGTCGCCCCAGCGGAAGCCGGTCGAGGACGGGTCGGGCGCGAGCGGGCTCGAGGGCAGCCCGTCGGGCGGGTCGTTGTCGTTGTAGCCGCCGGGCGCGACGTCGTTCGGCGTGTCGGGGTGGAAGAGCGACGCGAGGTACTGGATCTGGCCGCGGCCGGGGCCGATCTCGAACTGGCCGCCGCCGTACATGCCGATGTTGCGCTCGGCGCAGTGGTCGTAGGCGCGCAGCAGCTCGCGCAGCGGGCCCAGGCGCGAGGGCTTGATGTTGACCATCCGCGGCGCGAACGGCAGGCCCTCGATGTCGGCCACCGAGTGGATGTTCGCGTCCCACGTGATGCGGTGGCGGTGCGGCTCGAGCACCGGGGCGGTCCGCTCGTCGAGGCGCGGGTCCTCGATCCACGCCTGGGGAAACGCGTCGGCCACCAGGCGGTACAGCTCGGGGTCGGCGCCCTGGTCGACGACGGTGCCGACGTACAGGCCCTTGAGGTCGACGGAGTCGACCGCGCCGGTCGCCTGCAGCTCGGCCACGAGCTCGGGCGTCCAGTCGCTCGTGGGGTCGAGCTTGAAGCGCGTGGTCGGGTAGCGGTCCAGGCGCTTGCGCACCGGCGCGAGCGTGGGCGGCTCGCCGAGGCGCAGCGAGACGACGAACGTCACCGGGCGTACCTCACGGCCGAGCGCCGCGTGCAGGGGGAGGCCGGCCTGGCGCAGCGCGAGGTCGAGCGCGGCCGACTCGTACGCCCACAGCCGGTAGTGGCGGAACGCGTCCGAGCGCGGGGGCGCGGGCCACAGGTCGTGTGCCTCGACGTCGTCGCAGAACGACGCGAGCGTCCACTTCCCGGCGAGCGGCTGGACCGGCCCGGCGTCCTGGAGGATGTCGTGCGCGTCGGCGTCATAGGTGACGTCCTCGCCGACGCCCTCCGCGCCGCCGCCGCGCAGGCGGATGACGGTCGACTTGCGCGTGAACTCGCTCGACACCTCACGCTCGAGCCCCTCCAGCGCGTAGTCCTCCACGCGGAGCGGGAGGTCGGCGAGCGCGTCGAAGGTGCTCACGCGCCGCCGTTCTCGAGGCGCGCCACGAGCTCCTCGAGGCGGAGCTCCTCGAGGCCGCGGCCGACCTCGTCGAGCTCGGTCGCGCAGAACTCGACGAGCCCGCGGCCCTCGCGCACCAGGTCGAGCGTCTCGCGCAGACCGGCCTCGCCGGAGTCCAAACGCCTGATGATGGCCTCGAGCCGCGCCGTGGCGGCCTCGTAGGTCGGTGTGTCGGTCGTCTGCTCGCTCATTTCTCGTCCTCGGTGATGGTCGCACCCACGGCGGCGTCGGCGAAGAACAGGCGGACCCGGCCGGTCTCGCGGGCCATCGCCGCGCTGGTGATGACGTTGCCGGCGCAGTCGTCGAC
>DATAAR010000173.1:0-21949 GCA_036259975.1 Solirubrobacteraceae bacterium
TCCGTGCTCTGGGTCGCACGCTTGATCAGCCTCGATACAGACGCCGCGGCAGGGGGGTCTTGCCGCGGCTGCAGGGGTACCAAGGCACTATCGGTGATTACCGCCGGGGCGTGCGCGTAATCGAACTAGAAGCTGCGATAACGCGGCGGTGGGCGGCCCGTCGCGGCGGCTCGGCCGGGGCGGGCCGCCGCCGCGCGCGCGCTCAGCGCTCGTCGTGGCGGCCGGCCCGATCGCCGTCGCGCGACGCCCACGCCTGGCACGCCGCGTACGCGCAGAGCGCGATCGCGGTCAGGTTCAGCACGACGCTCACCGCGATCGGCGTCTGCGGCGAGACGACCAACGCCATGATCGAGAGGAACACCGGCACCGAGATGCGCCGGCTGATCGGCTCCCAACGCCGCTCACGCTCGTCGTCGGGATCCGGCGCGCCGCCGTAGCGTGGATCGGGGATGTCGATGAGGCCCAGCATGGCCGGCCGGGCCGAGCGTACTTCGCCCACTGCCCGGTCGGCAAGGGCCGATGGCGTCCATGCGCCCGGTGATCACTCCGCCCGGGCCTCGACGGCGGCGAACAGGCCGACGAGGACGCCGAGGAGCACGGGGGCGACGGCCGCGCGGTCGCTGCGGGCGGTCAGCGCCGCCACGCGCTCGCGAATGACGGCGCGCTCGTCAGCCTCGATGCCGACCGCCAGCTGCAGGGCGAGGACGGCATCGACTCCGGGGTGCGGCCCCTGGACCGCGAGGAAGGCGTCGAGGCGGTCGAAGGCGCGGGCGAGGTCGTGGTGGCGAGCCGGCATGGTGCGATGGTCGCGGCATGTGCCCGTGAGCTGACACGCGAGCGACGACGCGCCGGGAACCGGCGCTGCTGGTGGCGCGCTACCCGGGGCTCACGGCGATCGAGGTCAAGGACGCGATCGTCGAGTCGGCCGAGTCCAAGGCGGCGCTCGAACCGTACGGGACAACGGCGGGCGGGCGAATGCGGAGGCGGCGCTCGCGCTGGTCGCCTCGCGCGACGGCGACTCGGACGGGGTCATGGCGGGAAGGGACAACTGCCCGGCCGCGCACAACCCCGGGCAGGCGGACAGCGACCGTGACGGTGCGGGGGACGCGTGCGACGCGACGCCGCGCGGGCCCGCACCCGTGGCGGCGGCGGTCTCGCCGATCACTCCGCCGCCGCCCGACGCTGCCGGCTGTCGTGAAGACGGCGATCGGCTCCGTCAGGACGCTCATCGCCGGCAAGGCGAGCTGCCGCGGCATGCTGCACGCGCACGGTCGCGGTCGCGGCGAGGCTCAGCGCCGGCGCCAGGGTCACGACCGTCACGGCGCGCGCGAAGGTCTGCGCGCGGGCGCTGCGCCTGGCGGATCGTCGCGCGGAGCGGGGCGGCGCGGCTGAGGCTGCCCGCCGGCCGCTACCGGCTGGTGGTCAGCGCGACCGGCCCCGGCGGCAGGGCGACGAAGAGCGTCACCGTGACAGTCCGGCGCGCGCGGTGACCGGCGGCGGAGCGGTCGACCTTCGCACGACGAGCCGCGTGGGAAGCAGCCGGCGCTCGGCCGGCCGGTCGCGGCCGAGGCGGTCCATCAGCAGCCGCGCCGCCGCGATCCCGATCTCGTACTGGGGAATGGCGACCGTGGTGAGCGGCGGCTCGAGCTTGTCGACCATCGGCATGTCGTTGTGCCCGACGACAGAGATCTCGGCGGGGCACCGCAGCCCCGCGTCGGCCAGCGCCTCGTAGACGCCGAGCGCCAGCATGTCGTTGCCCGCGAGGATCGCGCTGACCGCCCCGTCCGCCGCCAGCAGCCGGCGGGCGGCCGCCCGCCCTGCGGCGACCGTGTACGCGCGCGCGTGGCGGACGACGGGGCGAGCGCAGGCCGGCGCGGCCGCCACCGCGGCGTGCAGCGCGTCCAGGCGGGTCCGCGTCGTCGACAGGTCGGCCGGCCCGGCGACGTAGCCGATGCGCTCGTGGCCGAGCTCTGCGACGTGGCGCACGGCGGCGCGCACGCCGGCGGCATCGTCGCCGCCCACGAACGACAGGCCGGCGCCGGGGACGTCCCGCGTGACGAGGACCGTCGCCACGTCACCGGTCGCGAGCGCGCGCACCGTCGCGCTGTCGCGGGTCGCCGACGCGACGATCAGGCCGTCGCAGCGCCGCGCCGCCAGCTCGGCCACCGCGCTGGCCTCGCGCTCCGGGTCGTTGTCCGTGTCGGCCACGAGGCAGGCCAGACCCGCCGGCCAGAGCGTCTCCTCCACGCCGCGCACGATCGGCGGCAGCACCGGGTTGGTGAGGTCGGGCACGACGACGCCGACCACGCCCGATCGCCGTGTGCGCAGGCTGCGCGCGGCCGGGTCGGGCGTGTAGCCGAGATCACGCGCCGCGGCGCGCACGCGCGCGGCCGTCGCCTCGGCGATGCGCCCCGGCAGCGCCGGGTTGAGGGCGCGCGACGCCGTGGCCGGATGGACGCCGGCGCGCGCGGCGACGTCGCGGATCGTCGGACGACGCGCCACCCGGCCGCTCGGCAGCGATCCGCGAGGCCGGTCAGGCGTGCGCCCAGTAGCCCGCCGCGGCCTTGCTCACCTCCAGCTCCTCGCGCGTACGGAAGCCGGGCGCCATCGACGCGTCGGTGCCCGGCATGACCTCGTGGTGCTCGATGTTCAGCAGGCGAAGCCAGCTCTGCTGACCGAGCGTGAGCCCGATCGCGCAGCCGAGCTCGACCAGCTCCGGCTCGCTGAAGTGCGCGTGCATGCGCTCCCAGAACGCGTCGTCGGTGTCGAGATGCCACGCGATCGCCTCGGCGTACGCGAGCGCCGCCTTCTGGCGCTCGTCGTACGCGTCCGAGGTCTCGAAGTTCAGGAGCTCGTCGTATTGGCCTTCCTGAAGGCCCTGCCGCCGGCCCTGCTCGGAGCGCTGGTTCCCGCAGTACTCGCACTTGACGCTGCGCGAGATGTAGACGCGGCACAGCTCCTTGATGGCGTGGTCGCACACGCCGCTGTGGAAGAGGTCGCGCCAGCCGTTGGCGAAGAACCAGAACGCGGCCGGCACGTGCGCGCGCACGGCCGAGCTCTCGGGCCGCGGCGTCCCCTCGCGCGCGCAGCGCTCCATCTCCGCCCGCATCTCGTCGGTCATCTGCTCGAGCGGCACGTAGCTGATCCGCTGCTTCCCCGCCATGGCGCGTCCTCCCCGTCGTGATCCTGGCAATCGATTGCCAAGTGACCGTAGCGGAGGCTTTCCGGGCCGTCAAGCACGGGATCGGGTCCCGAACCGCTCGCACGGTCGGGCTGTCCCCTTGATTACCGCCCTCGCGTTGGCCCCTGACGCCGGCGGCTCGCGCTCGCAACCTCGGCGCGGCGCGGCGGTTGCGGCATCCGACGGTCCCGCCGCGCCCCCCTTCCTACCGCGCGGCGGCACCGTCCTGTTCGAGAAGCCGACCGACGAGGAGGTGGCGCGTGCGCGCCGTCCTGCCCTGCCTTGCCCTGCTGCTCGCGATCGCCCTGCTGCCGTCCGCCGCCCAGGCGCGCGAGTCGCAGTTCACGATGTTCGAGGCGCCGGCCGAGCTCCTGTCCGACGACGCCGGGATGCGCGCCCGGACCCTGGCCGAGATCGAGGACCTCGGCGTGCACTGGCTGCGCGTGGTCCTCTACTGGCACGGCGTCGCGCCGGCCGCCGACGACCCCGGGGTCCCGCGGTTCGACGAGAGCGACCCCGCCGCGTACCCCGGGTTCGCCCGCTACGACCGCCTGCTGACCGAGGCGCGGGCCCGCGGCATGCGGGTCCTCCTCACGGTGTCCGGCCCGGTCCCCCGGTGGGCGACCCGGGTCCGCGATACGACCGTCACGCGCCCCAGCGCGACCCGGTTCGGCCGGTTCATGCGCGCCGTGATCCGGCGCTTCGGCGACGACGTCGACCACTGGTCGATCTGGAACGAGCCCAACCACCCCGACTTCCTCGCGCCGCAGTACTCGCGCTCCGGGCGGCCGGTGTCGCCGGGGATCTACCGCCGGCTGGTCTTCGCGGCCGACCGCGCGTTCCGCGCCGTCGGGGAGCGGGCGGACCGCATGCTCGTCGGCGAGACCGCGCCGCGCGGCACCCGCAAGGTCGTCGGCCCGCTCACGTTTCTGCGCGGCGCGCTCTGCCTCGACTCGCGCTACCGCAAGCGCCGCCGGTGCAGCGAGATGCCCGCCGACGGGTGGGCGCACCACGCGTACACGACGGCCGCCGGTCCGCTCTTCGAGCCCCCGAGTCGCAACGACGTCACCATCGGCGTGCTCGATCGCCTCAACAGCGCCCTGGCGCGAGCCGGCCGCGCCGACGCGGTGCGCCGCGGCCTCGGGATCTACCTGACCGAGTTCGGCGTCGAGAGCCGGCCGGATCCGCTGCGCGGCGTGAGCTTCACCGCTCAGGCCGAGCATCGCTCGATCGCCGAGCGAATCGCGTACGGCAACCGACGGGTGCGCGCGTTCTCGCAGTACCTGATGCGCGACGACCGCGAGCGGCAGGGAGCCGACCGCTACGGCGGCTTCCAGACCGGTCTGCGCACCGCAGACGGGAAGGCCAAGCGTGCCTACGACGGCTTCCGCCTCCCTCTCGTGGCGCTGCGCGGGCGGACCCGCACGACGCTGTGGGGCCTGGTGCGCCCGGCGACGCGGGCGACCGCAGTGACGATCGACTACCGCGACCGCGGGTCACGCCGCTGGCGCGCGCTCAAGCGCGACCGCACGGATCGCCGCGGCTACTGGAGCACGACCGCCCGCGCCGTGCGCGGCCGCCGCTACCGCGTGCGCTGGACGCGCCCGGACGGCAGGCGCCACGACGGTCCGCTCACGCGGAGCCACCGCGGCTGACCGGCTCCCGTTGCGGATCTCCGAAGCGGAGGCTGCGAGACCGCGAACGGCGAGGTATTCACCGTAACCGTGCCTGCCCTGGCGGTCCGCAAACTTACAGCTAATCGTTGACCGCCCGGATTACAGTGCTCGGCGTCAGGGGGTTGACCGGGGGCACGCGCGGCGCCCGGGCCGGCGGTCGACGGATCGCCGGTCCGGCGCCGCTGTCCGGTCGCGCCACACGCACAAGGAGAGGGGACAGCATGAGGGGCACGGAAGCGACGACCACGAGCCGCCGCCGCAGGCGTTCGATCGCCCGGCTCGCGTGGGCGGCGATCGCAGCGCTCCTGATCGCGCCCGCCGCAGGCCGCGCGCAGGGCGCTCCGGCGTGCGATCCGACGGACCGCTCGCAGCGCCCCGCGCTGGTCTTGCGCGGGCTGCCGCAGCGGATCGCGCCGGACCGCGACATCCCGTTCCTCGTCGCCCGCGCGGCGCCCGGCACGACGCGCGCCGTCTACCGCGGCGGCGCGTCGGTGGCGACCGAGCGGCCGAACGAGGAGGAGCTGCTGACCGAGTACTTCCTCGACGGGCGCGACGACCGCCTGCTCAGGCGCGGGATGCCGTACTGGGTCAGGACGCGCCCGGGCGAGGGGCCCGCAACCGTGACGCTCTCCTACACCCAGGACACGTCGGGCGGGCGGTGCCGCGTGAGCCTCCGCCGGCGGGTGCTCACCGTCGCGCCGCGCCCTGTGCACGTGCGCCTCGAGTCCCGGCGCAGGGCCGGCGGCATGCAGGTGCGCCTCGCCGTCGGCGCGGCCGGCGGGTGCTGGCGCGGCCGGGCGGGGACGACGATCGTCCGCGTGTCGCGCGGCACGCGCAGCCGCACCATCCGGCTCGCCGACCTCTGCGAGCGCTGGAGCCGCCGGGTGACGCTCCTGCCCGGGCTGCGCATCACCGCCGGGGCAGGCGGACGGTCCCGGGTGCTGTCGCTCCGGGCCACCGGACCGCGCGCATCCTATCGCGTCGCCGTGTCGTTCCGCGGCCGCGTGCTGCTGCGCCGGACGGTCTCTGTCGGATGACGACCGCCTCACACCCCCGGCTACGGCTGCACCAGCCCCCGGCGCACCGCATACAGGGTCAGCGCCACGCGGTCGCGGAGGCCGAGCTTGTCGAGCACGTTCGCGCGGTGGCGCTCGACCGTGTTCTCGGTGATCGTGAGGATCTCCGCGATCTCCTTGGTCGTGTGGCCCTCGGCGATGAGCTTGACCACCTCGCCCTCGCGCGGCGTGAGCGGATCCTCGGGCACGTCCTCGCCGCCGCGGCCGCGCTCGAGGAAGTCCCGGATCAGCGCCCGCACCGCCCCCGGGTACAGGAACGGCTCGCCGCGCAGGGCCGCCCGGCACGCCGCGACCAGGTCCTCGTTCGCCGCCGTCTTGAGGACGTAGCCTGAGGCGCCGGCCTTCAGGGCCTCGAAGAAGAACTGCTCGTTGTCGTGCATCGAGAGGATGAGGACCTTGAGCTGGGGCCGCTGCGCGCGCAGATGCCGCGCCGCCTGCAGGCCGGTCAAGCGGGGCATCGACACGTCGAGCACCGCCAGGTCGAGGTCGGTGCGCAGCGCGCACTGGATCGCCTCGGCGCCGTCGCCCGCCTCGGCGACGACCTCGAGGTCGGGCTGGCGATCGAGGATGAGCCGCAGGCCCTCGCGAACGAGCACGTGGTCGTCGGCGAGCAGGATCCGCGCGCGGAGCGGGATCGTCACGGCGCCGCCGCCTCGGGCGGCAGGTGGAGCGTCACGGTCGTCCCCGCGCGCGCCGTCGAGCGGACCTCGAGCTCGCCGCCGACGAGCAGCGCGCGCTCGTGCATCCCGCGCAGGCCGCCGTTCATCGGCGCGCCACTCGGCATCCCGTCCCCGTCGTCGCGCACGGAGAGGACGAGGCGGCCATCGGCCTCCGGCGCGAGGCAGACCTCCGCGCTGCGGGCGCCCGCGTGGCGGACGACGTTCGTGAGGCTCTCCTGCGTGACCCGGTAGAGCACCGTCTCGACCTCGGGGGCCAGCGGCGGGAGATCCGATGGCAGGTCGCGCGCGATCACGAGCCCGGTGCTGTGCGACATTTCCGTGCAGAGCGTCGCCAGTGCGGCCGCCAGGCCGAGCTCGTCGAGCGCAGCGGGCCGCAGGCGCTGCGCCAGCCGCCGGACGTCCTCGACCGTGCGCAGCGTCGCCGCGCGCGCGTCCTCGACCTGCTCGGCGACCTCCGGATCGGCGTCCCCGGCGATGCGGGCGAGGCGCATGGAGAGGGCGGTCAGGTTCTGGCCGATCTCGTCGTGCAGCTCCCGGGCCAGCCGCCGGCGTTCGCGCTCCTGGGCCGCCAGCTCGCGGCGGGCGCTGTCGCGGCGCTCGTCCTCAAGCCGGTCGAGCATGTCGTTGAACGACCGCGCGAGGAGGGTGACCTCGGACTCCGGGCCTTCGTCGGGCACGCGGCGGCCGGGCCGCAGCGGGTCGATGCGGTTCATGACCGCGGTGAGGCGCCCGAGCGGTGCGAACGCCCGGCGCATGAGCACCGCGTTGACGAGCGTCATCGCGAGCACGCCGCCGCCCAGCGCGAGCGGCCGGCCGTTGGCGGGCTGCAGCCAGAGCACGATGCCCGCCAGCAGGAGCACCGCGATGTTCGGGATGAGCAGCCGCCAGAACAGCGATACGAAGCCCGCGCGCCCGCCGGTCGGCGGAGGGGCTGGTGGCTGGGTGCCTGACCGCACGCCCACGAACCGTAGCCGTCGGTCCGCGGACCGGGCGCTGCGTGCCGAGTCGGCGGCTCTAAGATGGTGGCCGCTCCGGAGAACCAATGGTGGTTGACCACCAGCGACGGGCCGCGACCCGCGAGTCACCCTGACGATCGTGTCCGACCCCAAGGTCCAGCCGGCCGTCGCGAGCACCGACGGGACATCCGCGAGCGCCTCGGAGCAGTCGATCTTCGCCGTTTTCGATGCGCGCGAGGACGCGCTCCAGCGACCGGTCAAGGTGTTCGACGCAGACCCCGACCTCGTGTCCGACCTGGATCCGGCGAGCGCGCGGGTCCTGCGGCATCGCACCGTCGCCGACAGCCTGGTCCTGGAGGAAGGCCCGTGGACGCCGCCCGCGGAGCAGGAGCTCGGCCCGGGGTCGATCGGCCTGCTCGTGCTCGACGGGCTGCTCAGCCGCACGGTCCGCTTCGACGGGCTCGAGAGTCCGGAACTCGTGGGCGCCGGCGACCTCCTGCGGCCGTGGGAGGACGGCGCCTTCGCCGCGTCGCTCGAGTTCGAGACCGAGTGGCGCGTCCTCGACCGGGCGACCGTCGCGCTGCTCGACGAGCGCTTCGCGCGCCAGACGTGCCGGGTGCCGGCCGTGACGGCGCGGCTCCTGGCTCGAGCGGTCGAGCGGTGCCGCTGGTTGTCATTCCAGCTCGCGATCGCGCACGTGCGGCGCGCCGAGGCTCGCATCGTCATGCTGTTCTGGCACCTCGCCGACCGCTGGGGCCGCGTGACGCCGGCGGGCGTGGTCGTGCCGCTCCGGCTCACGCACGTCACGATCGCACGCCTGATCTGCATGCGCCGGCCCACCGTCTCGGCGACGCTCAGGCGCCTCGCCCGGACGGGTGAGCTGGCCCGCAACGAGGACGGCACGTGGATCCTGACCGGCGCGCCGCCGGACCTGTCGAGCATCACCAGCCGGCGCGCGGCCGGTCGGGAGGCGGCCTGACCGGGCCGCGGTCGCGCGCGGCGGGCGCGTCAGGCGTGGACGACCACCACCGGGCACGGCGCCGCCGTCCACAGCCTGCGCGCCACCGAGCTGAGCAGGCCGTCGGCGGTCGCGTCCTGCGGTCGCGACGCGACCACGAGAGCGTCGGCCTCCGCGTCGCGTGCGACCTCGACGAGGCGCTGCGCGAGCGGGCGCGGGCCGAGGCCGGCGGCCGGCGACCGGCTCGGCGACCCGCCCATGCGGGCCGCGGCCAGCCGCGCCGCCTCCTTGGCGCCCACCACGTGCATCAGCGCGAGCCGCCGGCCGCTCGCGGAGGCGAGGGCACCGGCGAAGCGCACGGCGGCCTCGTCGCCGTGTCCGACGCTGACCGCACACGCGATCGGCCCGCCGGAGAACGACGCCTCGCCGTCCGGCGGCAGCACGGCGACCGGCCGGTGCGCGCCGCGCAGCAGGGCGGTGCACAGGCTTCCGAGCCGTCCGTCGTCGTCCGCCGAGGAGGCGACGAGCACGAGCGCGGGCTCCTCGGCGCGGACGAGCTCGAGCACCGCGACCGCGGGGCCGCCCGTGACGATCCGCAGCTCGTCTTCCGCGAGCCCGAGGCCCCGCAGCAGGCGTTGGGCGCGGCCGTCCGCGCCCGGCGCGGCGCGGGCGTGGACGAAGCGCGCGCGCAGGCCCGTCGCCGCCGCCCACTGCCGCGCGCAGGCGACAAGCCCCGGCGCGCGCCGGTCGACGTCGATCGCGCAGAGCAGGGTGCCCCCGAGCCCCATGGCGGCATGCTCTGGGCCGCCGCGGCGCGGCGCCATGGTGGCTGACCGCCATCTCGAGGTGGGCGCTCGGCGTCGTCAGGCCGCGACCGTCTGCCGCAGCGCCTCGAGGCGGTCCGGCGGATCGCCGCTGAGCGCCCACCAGCCGTCGTCGGCGCGAGCGACCAGGCCCTGCTCCGCGAGGCGGCGCAGTGCGCCGCTCGCCGTCGGACGCTGCGTGCGCACCAGCGCCCCGAGCATCTGGTGCGTGAGCCGGATCGGGACCACGCAGCGGTCGCCTTGCCGGTGCCCGAAGCGCGCCGCCAGGTGCCACAGCAGCGCGAGCATCCGCAGCTCGACACCGGCCATCTGCGCGATCCCCATCCTGACCGCGAGCACGCGCGAGCGCTCGACCGCACGGCCGACGACCGCGGCGACGAGCTCGGGCCAGCGGCCGATGATGCCGGTCAGCCGCTCGTCGAGCGTCGCGAGCGCGCAGGGCTCCACCACCGTCCACGTCGCGGCGGCGTCGAGCTCCCAACCGCGCATCGGCTGCCACGGACGCAGCAGGTCGCCCGGCCCGAGCAACTCGGCGCTCTCGCGGCCGGCCACCAGGATCCGGCGGAAGAGGAAGCCCTCGAGGAGCATGAACCCGAGGTGCTGGTCGGGCCGGGCTGGCGAGGTGGGCCGCCACGGTCCCCTGTCGAGCGCGTCGACCGGTGCGACGACCAGCCCGCGCGCGACGTCGAGCGCGCGGCCGGTCAGGCCGGCGCCCAGCGCCGGATCGACATCGAGGAGGCGGGCGTGGCTGTTCGCGATTCCGGTGGGCATCTCGCGTACCGCGCGGCGATACTGCCGGGGCGAGCCGCCGCCGGGAATGGTGGGTGCCCGCCATCCGCGTCCGAATGGTGGTTTCCAGCCATGTCCGGGCGCGGGCCGGACCACCATCGTGCCGGTCATGCGAGCGGCGATGGTCATGCCCAGCGTGGAGCGGGCGGCGGCCGGCCGACATCGGCGCGGCGCGACGCTGCTCGAGCCGCCGACCGCACCCACCCGGTGGGGCTGGCTGTCGCTGCTCGCGATGACGCGCCTCCTGGGTGCCGTGGTGGCGGTCGTGCTGCTCGCGGTCCACCAGGTGTCGAGGCACGATCCGGCGCTGATCGTCCTGACGCTCGGATGGACGGCGCTGTCGCTGGCCATCTTCGCCCGCAGCGAGGAGTGGCAGCGCCGGCCGTGGGCATGGGCGCTCGACGCCGCCGCCGCGATCGCGCTCGTCTGGCTGTCCGAGGACTGGCGCAGCCCGTTCTACGTGTTCGCCCTCACGACGCTCGTGCTGCCGGCCACGTCCCTTCCGTTCCGCCCGGCCCTGCTCTGGGCGTGCGCCTTCACCGCCGCCTACCTAGCGGTGGCGATCGAGACCGAGCTCGACGCCGGCACGCTGCGCAGCTCGATCCGCGTCGAGACCGTGGCGACGCACCTCATGGTGCCCATCGTCGTCGCGCTCGCGCTCGCGTACGCGGCCGAGCTGCTGAAGCGCCTGCACGCCGAGCGCGAGCGCAGCGAGCGCCTGGCGATCCAGACCGAGCGCCAGCGCATCGCGTGGGAGCTCCACGACTCGGCGAAGCAGCGCGTCCACGCCGCGCATCTCGTGCTCAGCGCCGCGGTGACGCGCGCGGGCGACGGCGTGCGCGGCGGGATCGAGCACGCGCTGACCGAGCTCGGGGCCGCGGCCGCGGACATGGACACGAGCGTCGCCGAGCTCCGCGCGCCGCTGGACAGCCGGCCGGTCGACGACCTCCTGCGCCGTCGCGCGCGCGAGCTCGAGGCGGCGGCGGGCGCGACGATCGACGTCAGCGGCAGCCTGCCGCCGCTGTCGCCGCTGGTCGCCGTGCATACGTACCGGATCGCGTCGGAGGCGCTGACGAACGCCGTGCGCCACAGCGGCGCGCGCCGAATCGGCGTGACGCTCAGCGACGGTCCCGGCGGGGGCGCGATCGTCGTGGCCGACGACGGCGTCGGCATGCCGCTGCAGCCGCGGCCGGGCTCCCACGGCCTGCGCACGATGCGCTCGCGCGCCGAGAGCATCGGCGGGCGCCTCGAGATCGGGACCGGGGACGGCGGCGGCGGGACCGTCGTCGCCCTGAGCCTGCCGCCCGAGTGCGGCCGGGGAGCCGAGCCATGATCCGGGTGCTGCTCGTCGACGACCACATCGCGCTGCGGGCGGGGCTCACGGCGGTCCTCGACGCCGAGCCCGGCATCGTCCCGCTCGACGCGGCGACCTCGGAGGACGACCTCTGGCCCGCGCTCCGGCGCACGCGGCCCGACGTGGTGCTGCTGGACTACCACCTCCCCGGCCGCGACGGCGTGGCCCTGTGCCGGCAGGTCAAGCGCACCCTGCCGCCGCCCAAGGTGCTGCTGTACTCCGCCTACGCCGACGCGTCGCTCGCGATCCCGGCGCTGCTCGCGGGCGCCGACGGGGTCGTTCACAAGGGCGCGCCGGCCGGCGAGCTCTACGAGGCGCTGCGCCTCGTGGCGAAGGGGCGGCGCGTCCTGCCGCCGCTGTCGCGCGAGCTTCTGAGCGGCGCGGGCGCGCGCCTCGATCCCGAGGACCTGCCCGTCCTCGGGATGGTGCTCGACGAGACGCCCCGCGGCGAGGTCGCGAGGACGCTGCGGCTCGAGCCGGCGAGCCTCGACGCGCGGATCGACCGCATGCTCGACCGCCTGCGCGTCGAGGTCCCGTCGGGCGCGGACGTCTGAGGCCGCCGGCCGCTCCTCACTCTCCGGCCGCGACCCGCAACGCGGCGAGCTCGCGCTCGAGCTCGGCGACGCGCCGGTTCAGCGCCCGCTGCTCCTCCCACTTCGCCGTGACGTTGCGCAGGATCGCGCCGATGCCGACCACGGCGCCCGCCCGGTCGGTCAGCAGCGTGACGGTGAACTCGACGGAGATGCGCGTCCCGTCGCGCCGCAAGGCGGGAACGGCCAGGGTGCGGCCGCCGTACTCGGTCTGGCCGGTCTCCATGACGCGGTTGTAGCCGTCCCAGTGACGGTCGCGGAGCTTCTCGGGGATGATCAGGTCCAGCGAGCTGCCGACGGCGTCCTCGCGGGCGTGGCCGAACATGGCCTCCGCCGCCGGGTTCCAGAAGCGGATGACGCCGTCGGTGTCGGCGACGACGACGGCGTGGTCGGTGCCCGCGACGAGCGCGACCTCGAGCGGTTCGTCGCCGAGGCGCTCGAGACCGGCGGTCACGAGCGGCCCGCCGCGCGGCCGGAGAGCAGGTGCGGTTCCATCGGGCGACTCTTGCACAGTCGGCTCCGGGACCGAGCGACGCCGCGGTCGCGGACGTCCGCATAATCGCTGCCCTCCGTGGACCGCTCGTCCCCGATCACGCGCGTCGTGATCGTCGGCACCGGTGTGATCGGCGCGAGCTGGGCGGCGTATATGCTCGCGCAGGGGTGTCCGCCACCGATCCCGCCCCGGGCGCGGACGAGCGGCTGCGCGCCGACGTGGAGGCGCACTGGCCCGCGCTCGCGCGCCTCGGCTCGCCGATGACGCGTCGGCCGAGCGCCTTGCGTTCACGACGGACCTCGAGGCCGCTGTCGCGGGCGCCGGGTTCGTGCAGGAGAGCGGGCCGGAGCGCGAGGACCTCAAGCGGGCGCTGTTCCGCGCCCTCGACACCGCCGCCGGGCCTGAGGTCGTGCTCGCGAGCAGCTCGTCGGGCCTGCTGCCAACAGCGAGCCGCTCGTCGAGGCCCTGGCGCGTTCTTCGCCGATCCGCCCGAGAACGTACTCGGGGCGCGCGAGGCGCACCGTCGCGGGGCCGTCGGCCACATCGATGCGCAGCCCGGGAACGACGTCACCGCCAGCGGCCCTCCATCGGTCAGGGCAGGTGCCGCGCGGCGGCCTTGGCGGCGAGCAGGTCGACGAGCCGCGCTACGGGCGGCGCTCCTGCTCGGCGACGGCGACCACTTCTGCGCCGGTCTGGACGTAGGCGAGCACCGCGAGCGCACGCCGTTTCAGCTGATGCAGAACTCGCAGATCTGGCACCGAGCGTTCGGGCACATCGAGCACGGACGC
The DNA here is from genome assembly GCA_036259975.1 of Solirubrobacteraceae bacterium. Classification (GTDB taxonomy): domain Bacteria; phylum Actinomycetota; class Thermoleophilia; order Solirubrobacterales; family Solirubrobacteraceae; genus JAOPZW01. The sequence continues at coordinate 13,366 of DATAAR010000173.1, forward strand.
GTGCCGGTCGTCACTGCGCTGCACGGCGCGTCATCGACGGCGGTTCTGAGCTGGCGCTCTCGACCCACGTGCGCGTCGCGGACGACTCGGCGTTCTACGCGCTGCCCGAGGGCCGCCTGGGGATCTTCGTCGGCGGCGGTGGGTCGGTGCGGATCGCGCGCGTCCTCGGCGCCGACCGCATGCGCGAGCTGATGGTCACCGGGCGCCGGCTGCCCGCCTGAGGGGCAGCGCCTCGGCCTGTCGCACGAGCTCGTTTCAGGCGTCGAGGCCGAGACGCACGCGCGGGAGCTCGCGCCCCGGATCGGCGCCGACGCGCCGCTGGCGAACCAGCTCATCCTCGCCGCGCGTCCGCGTACCGCCGACATGGACAGCGAGACGGGCCTGTGGGCGGAGTCGCTCGCGGCGGCGCTGAGCCAGAGCACCGAGGACGCGAGCGAGGGGCTGCGCGCCTTCCTCGAGAAGCGCCCGCCGCGGTTCCGCGGGACGTGACCGGGCGCGAAGCCGCGCGCCTACCCGGTCGGTTGCGGGCGCCGCCGGTCAGGCCCGCGCGGGCGCCAAGGCGGGGCCGCCGTCGTAGATCTTGCGGTGCGGGTCCTCCATGTTGGCCTGGCGGACCGCCTCCACGTCGCCGTGGAAGTCGCCCTTCTGCGTTGGGTCGCTCATCGCCAGCGACGCGAGCTCGAACAGGGACAGGCCGACGTGCGGCACCCACTGCCTGCGGCCCTCCTTCCACTGCCCCGTGAAGAACGGGGTCGCGGCCAGCGCGATCGCGCCGAGCGCGTCGATCGCCAGGTGGGCCTTGTACGGCAGGAGCCGCACGACGCCCAGCGGGTAGTCGGTGATCGTGCTGTAGCCGGCGTGGACTGCGCCGGCGACCCGGATCTGGGCAGCCGAGCGGGTCCCCTCGATGCCTGCCAGCCGGGGGAAGGCGGTCATCAGCAGCGTGCCCACCGTGTAGTCGGTGGCGCCGTGGAGCGTCGAATCGATGGGCCGTGGAGGCGCGGGCATCTGGCGTGTCCTTTCAGGGCTTGAGCACGACCTTCACGCACTCGTCCTGCTTGTGCTTGAACGTCTCGTAGGCGTCCGGGGCCATGTCGAGGCCGAGCCGGTGCGTGACGACGAAGCTCGGGTCGATCTCCCCCTTGCGCACGCGCTCGTAGAGCGGCTTGAGATAGCGCTGGACGTGGCACTGGCCGGTCCGGACCGTGAGGCCCTTGTTCATCAGCGCGCCGACAGGGAACTTGTCCATCAGCCCGCCGTACACCCCGATGATCGACACGACGCCGGCCGGGCGGCACGCCATGATCGCGTCGCGCAGGGCGTGGCCGCGGTCGGTCTCCGAGCGCGTCGCCTGCTTGAGGCGGTCGGCGGCGTGGAGCGCGCCGTGCCCGTGCGCGGCCTCCATGCCCGCGGCGTCGATCACCGCGTCGGGGCCGCGTCCGCCCGTCATCACCTTGAGCTGCTCGACGATGTCGGCGTCCTTCGAGAAGTCGATGACGTCGGTCGCGCCCGCCTTGTTGCGCGCCATGGCGAGGCGGTAGTCGTACTGGTCGATTGCGATCACCTGCTCGGCGCCGAGCAGCACGGCGCTCGCGATCGCGAACTGGCCGACCGGGCCGGCGCCGAAGACCGCGATGCACTCGCCGCCCGTGATGTCGCAGAACTCGGCGCCCATGTAGCCGGTCGGCAAGATGTCCGACAGGAACAGCACCTGCTCGTCGGTGAGGTCGTCCTCGATCTTGATCGGTCCGACGTCGGCGAACGGGACGCGGGCGTACTCGGCCTGGCCGCCGGCGTAGCCGCCGGTGATGTGCGAGTAGCCGAAGATGCCGCACGTCGGGTGGCCGAACATCTTCTCGGCGATCCCCGCGTTTGGGTTGGAGTTCTCGCACGCGGCGTACAGCTCGTGGCGGCAGGACCAGCAGTTGCCGCACGCGATCGGGAATGGGACCACGACGCGGTCTCCGACTGCGAGGTTGGTGACGCCCCGGCCGGTCTCGACGACCTCGCCCATGAACTCGTGGCCGAGGATGTCGCCGCGCTTCATCTTCGGGATGTAGCCGTCGTAGAGGTGCAGGTCCGATCCGCAGATCGCCGTGGAGGTGATCCGCACGATCGCGTCGCGCTCGTTGAGGATCTTCGGGTCGGGCACGTTCTCGACCTGGACCGTGTTCCGGCCCGACCACACGGTTGCCCTCATGACACACCCGCCTTCTCGAGCTCGGCCTCGTCGAGCGGCTGGGCCGGGCGCTGCTTGAGCTTGCGCTCGGCGAGCTCGCCCTCCGGCGAGCCGTCGGAGCGCGGGATGACGCCCGTCTCGACGCGCTGCTTGAACCGCCGCAGGTCGTCCTTGACCTTCGCCAGCCGCTCCGACCCCGTGAGCTTGTGCAGCACACCGCCGAGCCCGCCGTTTGAGGTGTCCATCGCGACGTGGATCTCGGTCCCGCGGTCGCCGGGCGCGTCCTTGAACGTCACCTCGGCGCCGAGGTCGTCGATGTGGCGGGATCGGTACTCCGGGCTCTCCCAGAGCCGTTGCACCTCGTCGCGAGCGCGATGCACGGTGACCGCTGCCTGTGCCCTCATCCGGTGACTCTCCTCGTCGGCGGACGTGAACCTGATGGTGGTTGTGTCCGGTCGGGGTCGAAACCGAAACCGGAACCGGTCGCGGCGCTTCACGCGGCGCCGCGGTTGGCTCCGAGACGGTGAACGGCATCCCGAGGGTGAACGCCATGTAGGGGACGTCGCTGTTTGGCCGGTGGCGGCGGCTGCTTGAAGTCGATTCCGCGGTCGGGCGGCGCGTACTTGAGCGCGAAGACCGTGTTGACCCGCGCCCACGACAAGTGTGCGACCGCCCCGCCACCGCGATGCGCTCCGCGGTCGGCGCGTCACGGCTGGGTGCTCCACGCGGGGTTGCGATCGACACGTCCTGATTCGGTGTGACGGACCGGCGGGTACCGCACCAGGGCCTTCTTGCGACACGGGAATCGCCGATGACACCTGAACGCCAGCACAGCGACAGCTCCGGCGGCCCGGCGGCGCCCCGCGACCCGGGCCGGAGCGACGAGCCTCGCGCGGGCTTCCTGCGCCGGTGGCCGCCGGTGCTGTGGCTGCTCGTCTACATCGGCAGCATCTTCATCCTCAACGGCTCGAACGGCCAGTGGGACCCGATGCAGCTGGCCCTCGGGACCGGCCTGTCGGCGGTGGCATGCGTGCTGGCGCTCTATTTGGCGGTCGGCCCGTGGCCGGGGCGCCCGCGCCCGGGCGGCACCGGGCCGCTCATCGGCGGCGTCGCCGCCTTCTACGCGATCTGCGCTCTCGCGGCGGCCGTGTTCGCAGGCCCGGCCGAGGCGATCGCCACCCTGCTGGCGGGTATCATCCCGATGACCGGCGCGGCGCTCTGGGTGGCCACGGCGCGGGCGAAGACGCGCGCGCCCGGCCGGCGCCGCGATCCCGCCGCTGCCGACAGCGAGGATCCCTTCGCCGGCGTGGGGGCCGACGACGCTCGGCCGCTGGGCGATACGCCCGAGGCGCATGACGAGATCTCGCCGCGCGACCTTCCCCCCGACCATCCCGGTCGCACCGCGGCTGAGCGACAGGCCGCGGCGCTCGGCGGCACGACGCCCGGTCACCGCGAGGGCGGCGCAACCGACCCGTCGGGCGACCCGACCTCGGATCTCGTCGAGCCCGAGGAACGCGACGGCGCGCGCATCAAGCGCTGACCGGGCCGAGCGCCGTTGCCGCATGAGGCCGGCGTCCAGCCGCGCGTCTCGCTCGGGCGTCCAGGGGTCGCGGCAGCGCGGGGCGGCGGGACCAGGCAGGCACCAGGCACGTTGCCGCTCTCGGAGCCGCCCGGTCAGGCCCTCGACCCGCCCACGGCCCCCGCTGAAGACGGCGGCGTGCGTCGTCGTTCTGTGTCAGGCGTCGCCGAACTCGATCACGGCCTTGATGTCCTCCGGGCGCCGATCGAGCGCCTCGGCCCACCGCGCCAGCGGGACGCGGCGGGTGATCAGACCTTCGAGCCACGCCCGGTCGGCGCGCTGGAGCGCCCGCGCCGCTGCATCGAAATGACGGCGGTTGGCGTTCACCGATCCGAGGACGACGTCGTTCTCGAGGACCAGCTCGTCGTTGAGTGCGCCGACGTCCACGCTGAGCGTGCGGCCGCGCGGCGACACGCCGGTCAGGCAGACGACCGCTCCGGGCGCCGTCGCCTGGATCGCCTCGACGACGACCTCGGGCGCGCCGGTGCACTCGATGACGATGTCGGGCTCTGCCGAAGCGCACGCGTCCCGGACTGAGCCGCTGGAGTAGCCGGCGCCGAGGGCGCCCGCCAGGCGCGGCTTGGGGCCGTCCTCGGCCCGGTCGAGGACGTGGACGCGGTGCCCGCGCTGGACGCCCATCAGCGCCGCGAGCAGCCCGATCGGCCCGGCCCCGGTGACCAGCACGCGCTCCAGCGGCCGGCACGCCTGCGCTGCGACCCGGTCCACCTGCTCCCAGGCCTTGGCCACGACGCTCGCCGGCTCGGCCAGCACGCCGACGGAGCTCAGCGCCGGGTCGATCCTGACGGCGTACTCGGCCTCCAGCGCGACGAGCTCGGCGCCGTAGCCGTCGAGCTCCTTGATGCCGCGCTCGCGGTAGCGGCCGTTGCGGCACATGTCGTACTCACCGCGGGCACAGCACGCGCACGGCACGGGGTCGGGCCGCCGGACGATGCCGGCCACGAGATCGCCCGGCTCGACGTCGCCGCCCGCGGGCGCCTCGCGCACGCGGCCGATCCATTCGTGGCCGAGCACGAAGCGGTCGCGGCCGGGCGGCGCCCAGCCGTACTCGCCGCCGACGATCTCGCGGTCGGTGCCGCAGACTCCGAGCGCGACCGTCTCCACGAGCATCTCGCCCGCGCGAGGCGACGGCTCGGCGACGTCCGCGAGGCGGGCGTCGCCCGCTCGTCCAGGGCTGACGGTGATCGCGAGGATGGCCGCGGAGATGTTTGGCCAACGTGAAGGCCGAGTCAACGGCTCCCGCGCGGTGGGATCAGACGGGAGGTCGGTCGCTCCGATCGCGTTCGCGCGCGGTCTGGAGCCGGGGCGGTGGCGGTACGCCGCCTCGGGACCGTCGCGTCGATGTCGAGGCACGCCCGCGGGCGCGACCGGAGCCGGCCAGCCACGCACACGTCGGCGCCAGCGCGTTCGGCGACGCCCTCGTCCGGCCGCGCGGCGTGCCCGGCTTCCCGACGACGAGACGCTCGGCGTGCCCTCGCTTCGAAGGCGCAAGGATTCAAGGACGCGTTCGGTGGGTCGAGTGCTGCCAGTACGGCGTACGCCTGGACGTTGCTAGACGGCCCAGTCGGGCAGGGCGTTGGGATCGTCGGTATCGAAGACGACGACGTCGCCCCCCGGGCGCCCGGCGACGATGCCCTCGGCGGCGCGCTCGGCAGCGTCGAGCCGGTCGTGGCGCGAGTGCTCGAAGGCCAGCGATGGCCCGTCGGTGACGATCCACTGCTCACCCTGGGGCAGCACGTATGCGATCAGCCGCGCGCCTGGGCGCCGGCGCGTCCACCGTTGCAGGAGCGGATCGACGATCGCGATGCTGCGGCCGCGCCGCTCGAGCACGCCGCGGCCGAGGAGCGCGTCGGCCGCGCTCTGGGCGCTGCTCCGGCTGCGCAGCCCGGTCAGGGCCACCGTGTCGGCCTGGGTCGGGGACAGCCCGGAGGCGACGCCGAGCAGCACGCGCCGCTCGTTGGCGCTCAGCGCGTCCCAGAGGCCCCGCATCTCGGCGTCGAGCTGGCGCATCGTGGCCTCGTACGCGCGGCCGAGCAGGGGGAGGTCGGCCGTGCCGCGCGGCGGCGTCATGGCCCACAGCCGGTGCGCGAGCAGCATGAGGCGCTGCGGATGGCCGTCGGCGGAGTGCACGAGCGCCCACAGTGCCGGCTCGATCTCCTTGGCGGTCTCGGCGAAGCGGGCGGCGACATAGTCGGCCGCCGCCTGGCTTGGGAGCCGGTCGAGCCGTGTGAGCTCCGCCTGGCCGTACAGCGGCCGCGCGCGATCCTCGAACAGCGCCCGCAGGAGCGACGGCTCGGAGCCCGAGAACACGTAGCTCGCGATGTCGCCGTGGTGCTGGAGGTGGCTCCGGAACACGCCGTCCATGCCGCCGAGCGCGATGAGGGCCTGGAACTCGTCGTAGACGACGAGCACGCGCCTGCCCTCGCGCGCATGCAGCTTCGCGGGCAGATCGAGCAGTTCGTGGATCGCCGAGATCGGCTCGGGCCGCGGCGTGCGCTGGAGGACCAGCCCGCCGGCCGGGGTGCCGATCCCCACGCTTTGCAGGTGATTCGCGACGAACCGCTCGAGCGGCCCGCGGAGGGCGCGATAGCTGTGTTCGAGCCGGGCGGCGACGTCGGCTTCGCTGAGCACGTCGCTGAAGTCGACGAGCACGGTGAGCATGTCCGCCTGACGCTCGGCGACGTCGAGGAGCTGCTTCAGCAGGCTCGTCTTGCCGTAGCGCCGGGGCGCGAAGAGCGTCGCGTTGTGGCCGCCCTCGGCCAGTGAGAGGAGTCGCGCGACGTCGTCATCGCGGCCGATGGCCTCGTGCGGTGCGAGGGGGCGCGCGTAGACGAACGGGTTGAGTGCGGCGTCGGCTGTACCCATCGGCAGTACGCTAGTGTACGTGAAAGCCGTACGAAGGGCGACGAAGATAGCGTACAGGCGCCGCCTTCCCTGTTCCGTCGCCTGAAGGACCGTTCGACCCGGCCGGCCTGCGCCAGACGGTCGGTGCAAAGCCCCGAGCGGCGGGGTACACCGCTTAGCGGAATGTCCGACATCTGACGTGGCCGGTTTCGCGTTCCGAGGCTCGGTAACGCCAGACACGTTCAATCCCAACCGCGACGTCCTTGGGGGACGGGCTTGCCGGACTCCGGCATGACGGACCGACGCGTCGCGCGGTCGATCTGGCTCGCTGTCGCAAGCGTGCTGGTCGCCGTGCTCGTTGCGTGCCAGGCCGCCTCGATCGCCGTGGCCGCGGAATCGGCTGCGGGTGCGGCTGCCGGTGCCTCGGCCCCTGCCGCCGAGTCGGCTTCTGCTGGAGCGTCGAAGGCGGCGTCCAGTGCGCCCGGCGCCACCATGTCCGCGCAGTCGGCAGGGGGCGAGAGCTCCGCCGCGGCGTCGTCGCCGAAGGCGTCCGCCCCGAGCTCGGACCCGGCCCCCGCCAAGTCCAGCGCGCCCAGCAGCTCGAGCGCTGACGCCGCGCCGGCCCAGAGCGCCGCCCCGAAGGCGGACGCGCCGTCCGCCCAGTCGAGCCCGCCGAGCGCCAAGAGCGCCGACCCCGCGCCGGCCCAGAGCGCCGCCCCGAACGCGGACGCACCGTCCGCCCAGTCGCGCCCGCCGAGCGCCAAGAGCACCGATCCAGCACCGGCCCAGAGCGCCGCTCCCACGACAGACCCCGCACCCGCCGCCAAGTCGAACCAGTCGACCACCAGAAGCAGTACCCCCACGCCCGACAAGAGCACCGCCCCCAAGGCGACCACCGCAGCCGACAGGTCAAGCCAGCAGACCACCAAGAGCATCGACCCCACTCCGGCCCAGAGAACCGCCCCGAGGGCGGTCCCGGCCGTCACCCAGCCGAATCAGCCGAGCGCCAAGGGCACTGACCACGCATCGGCCCAGAGCACCGCCCCGAAGGTAAACACGGCAGCCGCCAAGCCAGATCCGCCGACCGCCAAGAGCAGCGCTCCCGCGCCGCCCCAGACCACCGCCCCGAAGACGGACCCGGCGCCTGTCCAGGCGAGCCAGCCAAGCACCAAGAGTGTCGACCCTGCACCGGACCAGACCACCACCTCGACCCCAAGCCAGGCAGAAGCCGGGTCAAAGCAGCCGCACAGCCCGAGTACTGACCCGGCGTCCCTCACGAGTGGCGCCCAGAACAACAGCACCACAGCCGCGCAGCCAGCTACCCTGACCACCGGCCCGACGTCCGCCAGCTCGAGCGACTCGACCGCCCCAAGCACAGATCCGACGTCCGCCAGGGCGATCGCTCCGAGCGCCGACCAGACACCCACTAAGAGCACAGTCCCCAGCTCTGCTCCGGCACCAGCCTCGACCAGCCAGCAGAGCGCTCCTGTCAGTGACCCGGCAGTCCCCAGGAGCACTGACCGAGCATCCGCCAGGAGCACAGACTGGAACGCCAGCCCGGCACTGGATAAGCCAGGGCAGTCGACCACCGCCCCGTCACCCAGCGAGACCAGCAGCTCGGCGCCCACCGTGACCGAGCCTTCGCTCGTCTCAGAGCCACTTATCGAGCCCCTGGTCAGCACCGCGCCTTTCACCGGGGCCGTGTCCGTCACCTCGACCCCGGACGGCACGGGCGCGGCGGCGACCACGGTTGGCATCTCGTCCTCCCCGATCGACCTGGCGCCGACCACGGCAGCACCCGTGGCCGATGTCATCGGCGGCTCGCCACCGCTCACCGCGGCCGCTCCCGCTCTCGCTACGGCGGACCGGACAGCGACAACGATCGACACGGTCCCCGGGCGGGTCACGGACATGCTGCCCGTCGCTAACGGGGCCGAGTCAGGCGCCCTTGCTCCCGCCGTTGG
>DATAAR010000174.1:0-22264 GCA_036259975.1 Solirubrobacteraceae bacterium
TCGCCGCCGCGGCGGTCGCCGCGCTGCTCGCGAACGTGCGCCCGCGCCCGCGGCCGGTGACCCCGCCGCCGCGCCCGGCGCTGGCCGCGCCCGCCGACACCACGGTCGTGCGGGGCGTCAGTTCGAAGCGCCCGCGGCGCAAGGGCCCCGTCCGCACCGCCACGGGCGACGTGGCCGTGACGCCGTTCTCGTACATGGAGGTGCGGGTCACGCTGACCGCCGGCGAGCTGACCCGCGTCGAGACCGTCGAGCTCAGCGGGACCGGCGCCCGGACGCAGGCGATCAACGCGCGCGCCGAGCCGATCCTGCGCGAGGAGGCGCTGCGCGCCGGCGGGGCCGACGTCGACGTCGTGACCGGCGCCACGTACACGAGCCGCAGCTACCTGCAGTCGCTGCAGTCGGCGATCGACAAGGCGAGGCGCAGTGGCTGAGCGCGGGCTGCACCGGGTCGAGGAAGTCATGGGCATCCCGGTCGGCATCGACGTCCGCGACGCCGGCGCCGACCCGCAGGCGGTCGCACGCGCCTTCGCGCACCTGCGCTGGGTCGACGCGACCTTCAGCCCGTACCGGCCCGACAGCGAGGTGCGGCGCCTCGCCGCCGGCACGCTCGCGCCGAGCGACGCGCACCGCGACGTCCGCGCCGTCCTCGCGCGCTGCGAGCGGCTGCGGGCGCGCACGCGGGGCCGCTTCGACGTGCGCGCGACCGGGGCCCTCGACCCGTCCGGGTTCGTCAAGGGCTGGGCGGTCGAGCGGGCGGCCGCCATCCTGGCGCAGGCGGGTGCGCGCAACCTGTGCGTGCACGCCGGCGGCGACGTGCGCGTGCGCGGCGAGCCCGCGCCGGGGAAGCTCTGGCGGGTCGGCGTCCAGCACCCCACGGTGCGCGGTGCGGTCGCGGCCGTGCTGGCCTCCCGCGACCTCGCGGTCGCCACGTCGGGCGCCTACGAGCGCGGCGCGCACGTGATCGACCCGCGCACCGGGCGCCCGCCGCGCGGCGTGCTGTCGGTCACCGTCGCCGGCCCCGACCTCGGCACGGCCGACGCGTACGCCACGGCGGCGTTCGCGATGGGCCCCGACGGACCGGCGTGGACGGCGACGCTCGGCGGCGGCTACGAGGCGCTGGCGATCCTCGCCGACGGGCGCGTGCTCTCCACGCCCGGCCTCGCCACCATGCGCGCCGGCTAGCTGGAGTCGTGCGCCATCGACGCCCCGCCGCCCATCGCGTCCTGGGCCGCGCGCTCGGGCGAGTAGTAGCGGCGCAGCCACGCGGCGAGGCCGTCGAGGCCGGGGAGCAGCACGCGCTCGGTCACGTTCGCCTGGTCGAGGCGCTCGCGGATCTCGGCCTTGACGTCGGGCGGGATCTCCCACACCCGCCACAGGCCGGGGTGCTCGTCGAGCCAGTCCTCCATGTGACAGGTCGGGTCCGAGGTGGCCGACAGCACCGCGGCCTGGTTGACGATCCGCTCGTCGAGCGACGGGGGCTCGAAGAACACGACGAACGGCTCGCGGGGATCGCCGAGCGCGTCGAGGTCGCGCAGGCCCGGCGCGCGCTCGGCCAGCATCTCGGTCGTGAACACGAGCGCGCCCTCGCGATCGAGCGTGTCCTGGAGGGGGTCGGGCAGCAGCGCGTGGGCGCCGGCGCAGTCGACCGCCCACAGCGCGGCCGGCTCCTCGCCGCTCGTCGCCGTGGCGAAGTGGAGGGCCACCAGCGGCGAGAACGTCCAGTCGAGCAGCCGGGTCGGCAGCCCGTGGTGCTGCGCCAGCGCCAGCCAGTCCCACGTCGTCGGACCCGGCGCCTCGCGGTGCGCGTACTTGCGGAAGTTGCGCAGGAGGTGGCGCTCGAGCGAGGGATAGTCGCCGGCCAGCCGCGCGAGGCTCGAGATGTTGCGGTAGCTCGCCCGGGCCAGTCCGCGGAAGACGAGCGGCGAGTGCACGTGGGCGTCGCCGGAGCACCAGTCGGTGTCGGTGATGGCCTCGTCCAGCTCGCGCCAGGAGGAGACGGTGCAGGAGGACATAGCAGTCGCGGCCTTCCCGGCGCCGGGCGCGGCCCACACACGGTTGCGAGCGTGCGGCCCCGCATTGCGGGTACGGACCCTCCGCAGTGACCGCCGCCCGGCACGCCGTCAGCCGCGATCCGCAGGGCCCGTACGCCGCGCTGCGCGCGTCGCTGTGCGAGCAGCTGGCGATCCTGCGCGGCGTCGCGCCCGCCGAGCTGCCGCCGGCGCTGCTCGACCTCACCGTGCACCGCATGGACCTGCCCGGCGGCGAGGCCTACCTCGTGCGCCCCCGCGACTGCGCCACCAGGAGGGGGGCGCTGGGCGTCCGGTGCCGTACTGGGCGACCGCGTGGCCGAGCGGCCTGGTGCTCGCCGCCGCGCTCGCGCAGGACCCGCCGGCGCCCGGCACGCGGGTGCTCGAGCTGGGCTGCGGACTCGCCCTGCCCAGTCTCGTGTGCGCGCGCGCCGGGGCGCGCGTGCTCGCCACCGACGGCTCGACCGACGCCGTCGCGTTCGCCGCGCACTCGCTCGCGCTCAACGAGCTCGACGCCGAGGTCGCGCACGTCGACTGGGCGCAGCAGGGCGACGCGCTCGCCGCCCTCGGCCCGTGGGACCTCGTGCTCGCCGCTGACGTCCTCTACACGAGGGCGAACGTCGAGACCGCGCTGCGCCTGCTGCCGCGGCTGCTCGCGCCCGGCGGCGAGCTGCGGCTGGCCGATCCGCGCCGCGCCGGCGCGCGCGACTTCCTCGCCGCCGTCCGGGCCACGTTCGCGCTGCGCACGCGCACCGAGGGCGAGGTCGCGCTGCACCGGCTCACCCGCGATCGGCGATGACGATCTGCAGCTTGCCGGCCGGCACCGGCGCCCCGTCGGCATCGACGTTCTCGACGACCGTGAGGTCCTCGAACAGGTGGATGGCCTCGCCGTGCTCGCAGGAGCAGCCCCACAGGCCCTCGGTAGTGGCGTACAGATCGTACGGCCATACGCCGAACGCCGCGTGGATCCGCTCCGCCAGCTCGGCCGCCGCATCTCGCTCGAGGTGGAGATCACGGTGGGGGAGATGCGCAGCCGCCCGCGGCGCTGCTCCTCGGCCAGGAGCGCGGCCGTCGACGGGTAGGCGGTCAGGCGGTCGGGCTGGAACCGTTGAGCTCGGCGACGATCGTGTCGAGGGGCATCGTCACCGCGAGCGCACACACGCGGCGCAGGCCGACGGCCATCGTGGCGGCGCCGCGCCGGCTCATGTGCGTCGGCGCGCCGCCCCCGATCGCCACGACCCGCAGCCGGGGGATCCGCGGGCGCACGCCGGCGATCGCGTTGAAGCGCAGGAACTGGCGCCGACCGCCATCCGGGCGGCGCGGTCGTAGACGAACAGGCCCTTGCGGCCGGAGGACCCGCTCGTGGTCATGACGCGGTGCTCGCCGAGGTACAGCGCGTCGTGATCGAGCCCGTCGAGGTGCTCGAGCAGATCGTCGCGGCGCAGACGCCGGTCGCACACGAGGTCGTCGAAGCGCTCCACATGGTGGCCTTGTCGAGCGCGGGCAACGTGCCGAGCTCGACGGGCCGGCCGGCGACGAGCCCGGCGAAGCGCTCGCGGTAGAACGGCGAGCGCGCGACCGCGTGGCGCACGATCACGTCGACCGCCTGGCGCTGGTGGCGCTCGAGGCGTTCCCGCGGCCAGCGCTCGCGCGCGGCGGTCGCGCGCGCGAGGCAGCGCCCGGCCGACGTCGATCAGGCGCTTGAGGTCATACGACAGCTCCATCCGAGGCTCCCTCCGGCTCGCCCGGCGCCTCCCGATTCCCCGCCAACAGCTCCATCCACAGATCGAACATCTCCACGCTCAGCGCGCCGTCCGCGACCTCGGGCCGGGTGAGGCGCTCCAGCGACAGGCCGGTCTGCATCGCGAAGATCGCCACCGCCAGGCGCTCGGCGCGCGTGGGCAGGGCGACGCCACGCCCGGCGGCGAGGCGCGCGAGGTTCTCCGCCAGCGGCGCCACCGCGCGGGCGTGGATCTCCGCGAGCTGCGCCCGGTGCTCGGGGTGGCGCAGGACGTGCGTCCAGAACTCCAGGAACACCGCGAGCCAGCCGTCGTCGTCGCCGCGCCGCGCCGCGACGTCGGCGGTCACGCGGCGCATGCCCGCGGCCGCCCGTGCTCGGCGATCAGCCGTCCGGCGCGCTCGAGGTAGCGCTCGACGCGGCGCTCGTAGACCGCGAAGAAGAGGTCCTCCTTGGACGCGAAGTTGGAGTAGACCGCGCCCTTGGCGTAGCCGGCCGAGTCCGCCACGGCGTGCAGCGAGGTAGCGTCGAAGCCCTGGCCGCTGAACAGACGCTCGGCCGCGTCGACGAGCTCGGCGCGCGTCCGGGCCTGGCGCTCGATCGCTGCAGGCCGCAAGCGCCGCGACCGGCGCGACGCCCGAACCGGCCTGCCCCCGGGCGCGGCACGGCAACCAACGATGGTGCCGACCGCGCGGCTCCCGCACCGCGCGGCCGGCTCGCTGCCCGGCGGGGGGCTAACCGGGCAGCACGGCGGTGGCCTGGCAGGTCAGGCCACGGGGCCCGACCGCGCGGGCCATGATCTGGTCCGAGCCGGGAAGGTCGGCGAGGCGCTCCTCGATCGACCACGAGCCGCTCCGCCCGCCGGTGCGGGCGATGCCGCGGTAGACGACGCGGTGCTCCTGCACGAACACCACGCGCCACCGGGTGCGGGCACGGTTGTTGTCAACCTCGAACTCGGCTTCAATGCGGCCGTCGTCGGCCTTGACCTTGAGCTTGGACTTCGCGCCCTTCCCGCACACGCCGGCCACGCGGACCTCGCGGCGGTCGTCGTCTCCGCCCTTGGCCAGCGCCGCGCCGGGGACGGTGGCGGCCAGCGCGACGAGCGCCGTCGCGAGCAGGAGGGACAGGCGGGTCCGGCGGACGCCGGCAGGGTTCAGGTTTCGGATGCCAGGGTGAGCCATTGGATCCGGAACGGTGAGGCCTGCCGCGTCCGAACCGCAATGCGACTTTGGTCTGATCAGCGGCGGCCGGCCGGCCCGAGCCCGTTGCGCTCGGCCCACAGCGCGGCCTGCGTGCGGTCCGTGACGCCGATCTCGCGGAAGATGCGCGTGAGGTGCGACTTCACCGTCTTCTCGGTGATCTCCAGCCGCCGGGCGATGAGCTTGTTCGGCAGCCCTTCGAGCAGCAGCTTCAGCACCTCGCGCTCGCGGTCCGACAGCGTGGCCAGCGGGTCGGGCTCGTGGCGCGCGGTGAGCACGGTGCGGGCCGCGCGTGGGTCGAGCGGCGACTCGCCGCGCGCGGCCGCGCGGATGCCCTCAGCCACCTCGTCGGCCGCGACGTCCTTGAGCAGGTAGCCGGACGCGCCGGCCTCGAGCGCGCCGAGAATGCGCGGGCGGTCCGAGAACGACGTCAGCACGAGCACGGCGGTCCCCGGCCGCTCGGCCAGGACGCGGCGCGTTGCCTCGATGCCGTCGAGCTTCGGCATGTCGAGGTCCATGAGGATCACGTCCGGCTCGGCGGCGCGAGCCTGGTCGAGCGCCTCCTCGCCATCCGAGGCCGTCGCGACGACCTCCATGTCGGGCAGCGCGGCGATGAGCCGGCCGAGGCCGTCCCGGATGACGCCGTGGTCGTCGGCGATGAGCACGCGGATCACCGGGAAGGCACCTCCAGCTCGACGGTGGTTCCCCGGCCCGGCTCGGATCGCACCGCGAGGTGGCCGTCGGACTGGCGGACGAGGCTCTCCAGCAGCGTGAGCCCGACGTGGCCCTCCTCGCCGCGCCGTTCGCGCTCGTCGGGGGCGAACCCGCGGCCGTCGTCGGCGACCACGAGGCGCGTCGTGTCCGGCTCGGGCCGCGTGAGCTCGACGCGGACCGACTGCGCGCCGGAGTGGGTCTGCACGTTGCGCAGCGCCTCGCGCGCGACGCGGTAGACCAGCGCGTCGCCGCTCGCGCCGGTCTGCGCGTGATCGTCGACGTGGACCTCGGTGACGATGCCGTCGGCCTCGAGCGGGCTGAGCAGGTCGCTCAGCGCTGCGCTCAGCCCGGTCGTCTCGAGGCTGGGCGGATGGATCTCGACGAGGAGCGTGCGCAGGTCTCGCACGCCCTGGCGCAGTTGCGCCATCGACTCGCGGAGCGCGCGCGCCTCGGCCTCGTCGCCGCGCCGGGCGGCGTCCTCGGCCAGCGGCGCCAGGCCGAACGCGACCCCGGCCATGTCTTGCACCACGCCGTCGTGCAGGTCTGAGGCGATCCGGCGGCGCTCCTGGTCGGAGGCCTCGATCGCGTTCGCGAGCAGCGCCTCGCGGTCGCGGTGCCCGCGCTGCAGGCGCCGCGCCATCGACCACGCGAGCGGGATCTGGAACAGGAGCAGCACCAGCAGGCCGGCGACAAGCGGTGGCGCCAGCGCTCCGAGCAGGCGCCTGGCGTTGTCCGTGATGGAGCCGAAGCGCTCGTAGATCTCGAACAGCACCGGCGTCCCGTTCGGCGTCCGGATGCGGGTGTGGGCCTCGAGCAGCTTTCCCTGCGGGCGCTCGTAGCGGTTCTCGGGCTGGGAGAGGTCGCTCAGCTCCGCCTGGGCGCCGCCCTGCCTCACGAGCTCCTGCTCCTCTTCGCCGAGCGTGTAGCGCTTGCCGATGAGCGCCGGCTCGTCGGAGTACAGGATCGTCCCGTTCGCCGTCCACAGCTTCACGCGCACGATCGCCCCGGAGAGCACGCGCGACTGGACCGTCTCGTCGAGCTGCGCGATGGCGTCCGGGTCGCGCCGCAGGATGCCGTCGCGCAGGCCGCCCTCCACGAGCCGGCCGAGCACCTCGACGCGCTCCCGCGTCGCGCGCTCGGACTCGTTGATCGCCACGGAGCGCAGGGCGAAGAAGCCGCCGACGCCGACGACGGCGATGGCCAACACCGTCCCGAGCAGGAACCGCCCGACCGCGCCGGTGATGCTCGGCGGCGGGCCGCCCGGCCCGTCCTCGGGGCGTCGCAGGTTGCGTCGGAACCGCACGCACGCATCTTGACCGCCGGGCGGTCGGAACGCATCCAATGAGCGCAATCGCGCGGACCGAGGCGGGCGTCGCGGCCCGTCAGCCGGCCACCCCGCCAGAGCCCGCGAGCGGCGCGCCGGCGCGCGCGGCGACGGCCCGCGCGGTCGCGAGGTTGATCTCGACCGTGTCCGCGACGTCGGGCGCGTAGCCGCCCGCGAGCGCCACGCACACGGGGGCGCCCACGCGCTGCGCGGTGTCCAGCACGAGCGCGTCGCGGGCGCGCAGCCCGGCCTTCGTGAGCGCGAGGCGGCCGAGCCGGTCGCCCTCCCACGGATCCGCGCCGGCGAGGAACACGACGAGGTCGGGCCGGGCGGCCGGCATCGCGCGCGTCAGCGCGTCGTCGAGCGCCTCGAGATAGGCGTCGTCGCCGGTGCCGCTCGGCAGGTCGACGTCGAGGTCGGACGTCGCGCGGCGGAACGGGTAGTTCCCGCCGCCGTGCAGCGACAGGGTGAACGCGTCCGGGTCCGCCGCGAGCAGCTCGGCCGTGCCGTCGCCCTGGTGCACGTCGCAGTCGACCACGAGCACGCGGCCGAGCGCACCGTCGGCGCGCAGTCCCGCGACCATGACGCCGACGTCGTTGAACAGGCAGTAGCCGCGGCCCTGGGCGCGCGCGGCGTGGTGGGTCCCACCGCCGAGGTTCATCCCGTAGCCGCCGCCGAGCGCGTCGCGCGCCGCCTCGACCGTGCCCTGGGTCGAGCGCCGCCCGCGCTCGACGAGCTGCGCCGACCACGGCAGCCCGAGCGCGCGCAGCTCACGCGCGCCGAGTGCCCCCGTGCGGACCGCCTCGAGGTACTCGGGCGCGTGCACGGCGCCGAGCAGCTCCCACGGCGCGGGCTCCGAGGCGCAGACCTCGCCGAGGCCCTTGCGCTCCACCGCCTCGCGCAGGAGCCGGTACTTCGGCAACGGGAAGCGGTGGCCCGGGGGAAGCGGGAACCCGTGGCGGTCGTGCGACCAGAAGCGCAAGGGAGCTAGATCTCGTCGTGCAGCCCGATCGCCTCGCCGAGCTCGTCCTGGGCGGAGTGCTTCTTGCTCACCGCGCGAACGTACCCGCCGGACGCAAGGACGGCACCACGGGCAGGGGAACCGGGCGCGTGCGTCGTAGCTGTCCCGGCGATGTCCGCTGACGCCACCCAGCTGCTCGAGCTCCTGCGCGAGGCCGGCGACGAGGCCGTGACGCTCGACGAGCTCGTGATCGTCGGGGTGCGCGACCCCGCCCGCGCGCTGCGCGCACTCGAGGAGGCCGGTCACGCCGTCCAGCGCGTCCGCGAGCATCCGCGCTGCGGGCGCGCGGTGACCTGTGTACGCCTCGCGCCGGCCGACGACGCGCCCGTGCCCGCGCGGGCCGTGCCGCGCGCGACAGCGCCGCCGCGACCGGGCCCCTCGGCCCGCCGGCGCCTGCTCGCCGGCGCCGCGCTCGGCGTGCTGCTGCTCGTGTTGGTGCGGGCGCTCAGCGGCCGGAGGGCGTGAGGACGCCCGCCGCGTCGAGGTGACGCGGGACGAGCGCGAACGCCACCGCGCCGTGCTCGACGCGCACCGATGCCCCGGGCGAGAACGCGCCGCCGGGATCGGACCCGGGCGCGCGCAGCCCGAACATCGCGTGCCCGACGCGCGACGCGTGACGGCGCAGCGCGCCGGCCGCGTCGCGCTCGCTGGTGCGCCAGCCGGCCGCCTCGAGGCGGGGGCCGTGCCACAGCTCGAAGCGCCAGCGGCGGAACGGGAACCGCCCGCGCGGCATCTCGTGGAGCACGTAGCTGAAGGACAGGCCCTCGACCTTCGTCACCAGGCCGAGGGTAGCCGCCGCGCGCACTACCGTGGAGCACGTGGACGCGCCCCGCCGCGGCTACCGCGCCAACCTCGAGGACCTCATCGCGCAGGCCCGCGCCGCGCACGCCGAGCTGCTCGAGCGGGTGCCCGCCGGCGTGGCCGCCTCACTGCCCGTCGACGCGACCGGCGTCACGCAGGGCATCGACGTGCTCGCCTCCGCCCTGGGGATCGAGGCTGAGGTCCGCGCCCGCCGCGATCGCCTCCACCGCGCCAACCCCGCGGTGCTGCACGGTCGGGTGTTCGGGCGCACGGAGCCACTGTCCGCCGACACGGTGCTCGCCGCCTTCGCCGACGGCGCCCGGGTGCGGCGCGCGCTGCTCGAGGATCTGGCGAGCGCCATCGCGGGCGACGAGCTGGCCGCCGAGGTCGCCGCGCTGCTCGACGAGCACCCGCCGCCCGCCGCCGACACGCCCGCCCCCGACCGCATGCGCGACCTGCGCGCCGCCTACGCCGCCCAGGAGCGCGCGGTCCTGCTCTGCGCCGAGCGGCTCGACGCAGAGCAGCGCTGACGGCGCGCCGTCAGACCGCGGCCGGCGCCTTGTCGAGGATGCCGCGGAAGCGGTCGAGGTAGCCGAGCATCGCGTCGATGCCGTCCACGTCGGTCACGAAGTTCACGTCGAAGAAGGTCACCTCGACGCCCGCCTCGTCCAGGCGCATGACGTCCTCGTGGATCTGCTCCCACGTGCCGTGGGCGACCGGCCGGCCCTCGTCGGGCAGCGGCTCGCCCGTCCGGTGCACCAGGCAGCGCACGACGGTCGGCAGCGAGGCCCCGTCGCGGCCTGCCTCGGTCGCGGCGCTCTGGACCGCCTCGCGCATCTGCAGGATCGCGTCGACCGGCGCGCAGCAGGCGGTGAAGCCGTCCGCCATCCGGCCCGCGCGGCGGAGCGCCACCGGCGCGAAGGCGCCCATGTACAGCGGCGGGTGCGGCTGCTGCACCGGCTTGGGCCCGAACTCGGTGAGCGGCACGTCGACGAACTCGCCGTGGAACTCGACCGGATCCGGCCCCCAGAGCGCCTTCATCGCCTCGATGTACTCGGCGCCGCGCCGTCCGCGGGTCGCGAACGGCGTGTTCGTGACGTCGGCCTCGTCCTCGGACCACCCGAGCCCCAGGCCGATGTCCAGCCGCCCGTTGGAGAGCTGGTCGATGGTCGCGATGCGCTTTGCGAGCTGCACGGGGTTGTGGAACGGCACGTTGATGAGGCTGACGCCAAGCCGGATGCGCTCCGTCAGCGCGGACGCGAACGTGAGCGTCGTGAGGTGCTCGAAGACCGTCTGGTACTGCCAGTCGAGCTCGCCCTCGGCGTTCCCGGGATACGGCGTCTTGGGGTTGATCGGCTTCAGCAGCCGCTCGTTGGTCCACAGCGAGTGGTAGCCGAGGCGCTCGGCCTCGATCGCCACCTGGCGCACGTTGTCGCGCGTCGCGAGGTTCCCCAGGTGAGGCAGCGCGAAGCCCAGTTCCATGCTCTCTCCCTCCTCTTGAACTAGCGGATCGCCACTGGCCCGGGCGGCCCGCCGGCCGTGCCGGTGAACGGCAGCGGCGGAGCCGACACGAGCATCTCGTACCGCCCGTCGTCGGCACACGCGGCCGACAGCTCCTCCAGGTTGAACATCTCACCGAGCAGCAGCCCCATGTAGACGACGGTCGGGATGTGGAAGGGCTGGAAGCTGTCGGGCAGCTCGTTCGGGCGCACCTCGACGCCCCACGTGTCGCTCGCGACCGCCGCGACGTTCGCGTTGGCCAGCCACGGGATCGTGTAGAAGCTCAGCCCGGGCGCGTTGCCACCCGCGTACGTGCCCCAGCCCTGCTCGAAGCACCGCGCCATCTGCCCCGTGCGCAGCAGCAGGATGTCGCCCTGGCCGACTGTCACCTTGCCGTGCTCGGCGGCCGCCTCGAGGTCCTCGGCCGTGATTGCGTAGCCGTCGTCGAGCCACTCGACGCCCTTGGAGCGCGGGATGTCGAGCAGCACGCCGCGGCCGACCAGCTTCGCCTTCAGCGCCTCCGTGCCGTTGCGCAAGCCGCCCTGCGCGGTGAACTCCGACGCCGGGTGGCCGTTGTACATCCTGCCGCGGTGGAAGATGTGGCACAGGCTGTCCCAGTGCGTGGCCGACTGGAGGTGCAGCACGACCGTGTCGTCGGCGTAGCCCATCTGGCGCGGGATCGGCGCGCCGGCCCACATCTGGCGGCCCATCTCGTGGTCGGTGCCGGTCGCGACCGAGTAGCGCAGGCAGTTGAAGCGCCCGTTGGCGCCGGTCTGCGGGCCGCTCTGGTCGAAGTTCAGCGCCAGCGATATCACCTGGCCGGTGCGGACGAGGCCGGCCGCGGCGCGGACCATCGCCGGCGTGATGTGGTTGGCCGTGCCGCACTGGTCGTCGCGGCCCCAGCGCTCCCAGTTGGAATAGCGCTCGATGTACTCGTCGAGCGCGTCGTGGCGGGTCTCGACCTCGGTCACGCCCTCGCCTCCTGGGCCATGCGGGCGAGCGCCGTGTTGTCGCGGCCCTTCAGGCCGAGCATCTCGCGCGCCTCGTCGGGCGTGGCCGGCTCGAGCGACAGCTCGCGCAGGATCCGCACGATCTTCTCGACCTGCTGGGCGTTGCTCTCGGCGAGCACGCCCTTCGCCAGGTAGATCGAGTCCTCCAGGCCGACGCGGACGTTGCCGCCGAGGATCGCCCCGGTGGTGACCAGCCGCGTCTGGTGACGCCCGGCGCCCAGGACCGAGAGGTGGTAGTCGTCGCCGAACAGGCGGTCGGCGACCCCCTTCATGTGCATGAGGTTCTCGACCTCCGGCCCGATGCCGCCGAGGATGCCGAAGATGCACTGCACGAACAGCGGCGGCTTCACCACGCCGCGCTCGAGGAAGTGGGCGAGCGTGTACAGGTGCCCGACGTCGTAGCACTCGAACTCGAAGCGCGTGCCGTTGGCGGAGAACTCGTCGACGATCGTCTGGATGTCGAGGAACGTGTTCTTGAAGATGAAGTCACGCGTCATCTCGAGGTACGCGTGCTCCCACTCGTGCTTGAACTGCGCGATCCCCGCGGCCATCGGGAAGATCCCGAAGTTCATGCTGCCCATGTTCAGCGAGCACAGCTCGGGCTCGAACCGGCGGGCGCCCTGCAGCCGCTCGTCGAGGGACATGCCGTGTCCGCCGCCGGTCGTGATGTTGATGACCGCGTCGGTGCGGGCGAAGATCTCCGGCAGGAACTGCGCGTAGACGTCCGGGTCGGGCGTCGGGCGGCCGGTCTCCGGGTCGCGCGCGTGCAGGTGCAGGATCGCCGCGCCGGCCTCGGCCGCGCCGACCGCCTGCTCGGCGATCTCCTCGGGCGTGATCGGCAGGTGGGGCGTGAGCGATGGGACGTGGATCGATCCCGTCACGGCGCAGCTGATGATCGTCTTGCTCTGCTTGCGCGCCATCGGTCATACCTCCGCGGGTTCTGGGGGGACAGGCCGGCTGACGCCGGCCTGCGCGAACTCGACCACCTGGCGCGCGACGAGGCCGAGCTGCAGCGCCGCCTTCGGGTCGGTGCACGAGCCGCCGGCGTCGAAGATGCCGGTGGCCGTGTTGAGCGTCGCGCCGAGCGGCGTGGGCCAGCCGCGAAGCGCGTGGACGATCGTGCGCAGCGAGATGAGCGTCGTCGTGCACGCCTGCCAGCCGAACGCGGTGACGATGCAGCCGACCGCGCGCCCGTCGAGGTACGGGCGGTCGTCGCCGCGCAGGTCCTCGAGGAAGTCGAGCGCGTTCTTGACGACGCCCGAGACGCCGCCGTGGTAGCCGGGGGAGGCGACCAGCACGCCGTCGGCGCCGCGCACGGCCTGCAGGAAGCGGCGCGTGTCCGGCGTGCGGATGGGCGACTGCGGCTCGTAGTTCGGCAGCCCCGAGATGAAGTGCCCGCCGAAGCACATCGTCCGCGCGCCCGCCGCCCGCGCCGCCTCGAGCGCGATGCGCAGGGCGCGGTCGGTCGTGGACCCCGGCCTGGCGGTGCCCCCGACGCCGACGACGAGTGGGCCTTCGGCCGTGGTCTCCATCAGCGCCCAGCTCTAGGTCCCAGCTCCCACGGGTGCGTACTCGGTGAGCTCGTCGAGCGCCGGCTTGACGTGCTCCATGAACAGCTCCATGTTGCGGACGACCGCTTCCGCCGGCATCTGCGCGTAGTGGAAGATGAGCACGACGTACTCGGCCGGCAGCTCCTGCCACTGCGCGACGAACTGGTCGCGCACCTCCTCGGGCGTGCCGGCCATCCACAGCCCGCAGTCGACCACGGACTGGACCGTGTCGGCGGGGTCGAGCGGCATGACGGGCGTCAGCGCCTTGTAGAGGTTGACGTAGATCTCGGCGTCGTAGTCGGCGATCGCCCGGCGCGCGGCCTCGGGCGTGTCGCCGATCTGCATCCAGCGCACGAGCGCCTGGTTCTGCCCCAGCGCGAAGTCGCGGCCGCCCGCGCGGGCGTGGTCGACGTAGGCCTGGCCGAACTTGCCGGCGCGGCCGATGCCCGAGAAGTAGGTCGGCACGAAGCCCTTGTCCCCGCAGTACTCAACGGTCTCCTTGCTCGCGTTGGAGGCGACGAACACGGGCGGGTACGGGTCGCTGTACGGCGCGGGGACGACGCTGACGCGGTGGACGCGCCCGTCGTCGCCGATCTCGCCGCGCGCGCCGAGCTTGGCCGTCGCGTCGCGCATGCCCCACTCGATCCCCTCGCCGGCCGGGAAGGGGATCTCCCAGCGCCCGCCGGCCGGGCGCGCGATCGACTCCTGGGTCCACGCGTCGAGGACCATGTCGATCTGCTCCTCGAAGATGTCCCGGTTGATGCGGTCGTCCTTGTCCTGGGCGGCGAGCTGGGCCTGGTCCATCGCGGCGCGGTCCTCCTCGGTGCGTCCCGCCGGCGAGAGTGTCGCGCGCGTGCCGAGGTGCTGTCCGAGGATGTTGGTCCAGCGGGCCTGGTAGCCGCGGGAGAAGCCGACGAAGCAGCGCCCGCGCGTGAGGTGGTCGAGGATCGCGGTCTCCTCGGCCACCCGGATCGGGTTCTGCGCGCTCATCGTGTAGCCGAGCTGGCCGATGCGCACGTTCTTCGTGATCGCCGCCCAGTAGGCGTTGAGGATCCCCGGGCTCGGGCCGACCTCGTAGCCCTCGGAGTGGAAGTGGTGCTCGATGGTCGAGACGCCCCAGAACCCGAGCTCGTCGGCCGCCTTCACCAGGTCCGCCATGCCGTGCACGACCTCGGTGTAGCGCTCGACGTTGCGCCCGAGCGGGCGCAGGCTCGCGCGCTCGTCCTCGTCGGCGGCGGGCAAGACCGGATAGAGCTGGAGGATCGGCTTGACCATGCGCTCCTCAGGGCAGGGGTCGAACTGCTGCGCCGATGCTAGGCCGCTCGATGCGGTCAGCACAATGTTTGAGCGGCCAAGGATCGCGGTGTTCGTTGTTGCACACGCCAAACGGCGGGGCGTAGGGTCGCCGCCATGGCGACGCCCACCGCCGACCGGTCGGACCTCGACGCGGCCGCCGGGCTGCCGATCTTCCAGGAGGTCCTCGACAGCCTGCTCCACGAGGGCTCGCTCGCGGAGACACTGACGCTGATCTCGCGCCGCGTGACGGAGCTCGGGGCGTTCGACTTCTGCGGCATCGTCCTGCCCGACGCGGACTGGACGCACGTCCGCCTCGCCGCCTCGCACGCGTTCCCGCCGCGATACGCGGCGCGCCTGAACGACACGTTCCTCGCGCCGCTCGACGGCACGCCGCTGGCCGGCTCGCCGACCGCGATGGCGATGCGCCTGCGCCGCACGGTCGTGCTGCGCGACGCCCTCACGGACGAGTCGTTCCGCCCGTGGCGCTCGTTCGCGCTCGAGTTCGGCTACCGCTCGCTCGTCTGCGCGCCGCTGGTCGTGCACGGCGAGGTGCTCGGCGTGCTGAACGGCTACGCGCGGCGGCCGCGCGAGCTCTCGAGCGCGCAGATCGCGACCGTCGAGACGCTCGCGAGCCAGGCGGCGCTCGCCCTGCGGATGACGATGCTCGTCGACGCCCAGCACGAAACGATCGCCAAGCTCGAGCGCTCGCACGACATCCACCTGCGCCTCACGTCCGCGGTCATCGCCGGGGCCGACTTCCATGCGGTGGCGCAGATCCTGGCCGGGCTGATCGGCCGCCCGGTGCTCGTCACCGACAGCGCCGGCGCGGCGATCTGCACCTCCGACCCGCCGCCGGATCCGGCGCTCGGAGCCGACTCGCCCGGGGCGCTGGTCGGGCGCATCCGGATTGGTGCCGAGCTGCTGGGCCACGTGGTCGTCGAGGAGTCCGACCCGGCGTCGCACGACCTCGACGTGCGCGCGGTCGAGCACGCCGCGACGGTGCTCGCTCTCGAGATCGTCAAGGAGCGCGTGGCGCGCGCGACGGAGGAGCGGCTGCGTTCGGACTTCCTCGCCGATCTGATAGACGGGCGAAAGGACGGGCAGGGGCGCATCGCCGAGCGCGCCCGCCACCACGGGCTGCGCCTCGGCGCCGCGCATCGCGTGGTCGTCGTCGCGCTCGACGAGCGCCCGACCTACCAGGCGCGCGAGCAGGTGCGGCGGCTGGCGGGCGCGGTGCTGCTGGAGCGCCTGGCGGGCTCGCTGGTCGGCGAGGTCGGCGACGCCGTCGCCGCGGCGGTGCCGGTCGAGGACGCCGGCGCCGAGTCGCTCGCGGACGTGCGCTCGGCGCTCGACGAGGCCCGCGCGCGGGTGGCCTCGACGGCGCCCGAGCTCAGGCTGTCGGTCGGCATCGGTGCGGTGGCGCGCACGGCGCACGATTTCCCGGCGTCGTACGCCGACGCGCGGCGCTGCGTCGACGTGCTGAGGCGCCTCGGGCGGGCGGGGGAGACCATGGCCGCCGACGACCTCGGCCTGCTCGGGCTCTTCGTCGACAGCGCGCGTCCGGAGGAGCTGGCGGCGCTGGCGCGGCAGGTGCTCGGCCCGGTCCTGGAGCGCGACGCCAGGACGGGCAGCGCCCTGCTGCAGACGCTGGAGGCGTATCTCGGGTCGGGCTGCGACGCGCGCGCCTGCGCGGCGTCGCTGTTCGTGCACGTCAACACCGTCAAGTACCGGCTGCGGCAGGTCGAGGAGCTGTGCGGCGTGAGCCTGCGCGACCCCGAGGATCTGCTGCGTGTGACCATGGCCCGGCTGATCGTGCGGCTGGTGGCGGAGGGTTAGGTTCGGGCCTCCATGTACCTCGTCCTCGACCATGTGATCCTGCGCTCTCCCGATCCGGCGGCGGACCTCGCCATGCTGGAGCAGGCGGGCTTGCCGCTGGTCGTCGGCGTCACGCACCTCGCGGGCACCATGCACAGCGGACTGGTGGCCGCCGGGTCGGTCGACGTCGAGGCCCTGAAGGTCGGCGCGAGCCCGGCCGGCCGGGTGGAGGGCTACGGCCTCGGGCTGCGAGCGCCGGGCACGGACCAGTGGCGGGTCGCGCGCATTCTGCGCGAACGCGGTCTCCGCACATCGGCGCCGAGCGCCGCGACGGTCGAGCACGATGGCCGGCCCAGACGTGGAGCACCGTCCACGTCGCGGGTCTGCTGCCCGAGCCCTTCCCGCTGCCATTCTCCGACCGTCCACCCGGTCGTCGAGAGCCGCTGACCGCGGCCTTCGGCGCCCGGCTGGCGACGATCGGTCCGTTGGCAGCCGCCGCCACCCGACGCGCCGGACGATCGATGGTGGTCGTCACGGAGTACGGCTTCGACGTCGAGGCCCAGCGCGCTGCTCGCCCACCTGGGCCGGAGCTCGTCGAGGTCGAGATCGGCGTCGGCGACGCAGCCGACGCCTGGACGAAGCTCGGCGTCATGGCCGGACCGCACCTCGACCTCCGCCCGGACGGCCCACGGGCATCCGCCGGGTCGTGCTGTCGCGTCCCGGGTGGGACGCCGGACGCGAGCGGGTGCTGGGCGACGTGCGCTTTCGTCGGACGCTAGCCGAACCCGGACGCCCCCGCGCCGCCGCGCACCTCGATCCCCACGTCGATGTTCCCCTGCGTCGCGTTCGAGTGCGGCCAGCGTTCGTGCGCGCCCGACGAACTCCTCCGCCTCCGCCTGGGCAGCTTGGGGACGCTCGCGTCGAGCCGCACCGCCCGGCCGAAGCGCCCGCCGCCGATCGCCTTGATGTCCACGCGCGCGGTCACGGTCGCCCCGCCGACGGCACTCTCGTCGCCGGCGCGCCGGGGCACGCTGCGCATCGCGTTGGCGAAGCACGCGGCGTACCCGGCCGCGAAGAGCTGCTCGGGATTCGTGCCGTCGCCGCCAGGCCGGCCATGCCCTCCGGCATCGACAGCTCGAGGTCCAGCTTGCCGTCGTCCGTGCGCGTGCGCCCGTTGCGCCGGCGTCCGTCGCGGTCGCCGCGGCGGTGTAGAGCCTTCACGGCTCCCCGGTGTCGGCGTCCGGGTCGTCGTCGTCGAGGCCGAGGAACAGGTCGGCGTCCTCGACGTCGGTGTCGAGCGGATCGGCGTCGGGCTCGATCATGTCGGGGTCGTCCGGCGGGTTCGACGACTGCGCGTCGCCCAGCCCGGACTCGGCGAAGTGCTCCTGCTCCTCCGGGTGCTCCATCGCCGGAACGATAGGCCCTGGGCCGAGCGGCGCAACGTAGGGTGCGGCGTGGAGCAGCTCCGACTGCGCGCCGTGGCGCTGCCGGACGGCGGCGAGCCGGTCGAATGGTGGGTCCGCCGGCGGGCGGCGGCACGCGCGCCCGGCGCCCGCGGACGCGCCCGAGCTGCCCGGCGGCTCGCCCCGCACGTCGGCTACCCGCTCGAGCTCGTGACCGAGATCGCCGCGGCCGTCCACGAGGATGGCGGACGCATCCCCGCCCACGTGATGGGGCGCTTCGTCCGCGAGCTCCTCCGCGCCGGCCTGGACTCGATCGACCGCGGCAACTGGGCCGACGAGCCGACCGTGCGCGAGATGGCCGCTGGCGGTCCCGGTCGCCGCGCTCACGGCCGGCACCACCGCGTAGCGGGTGTGGAACGCCGCCACCCAGGTGTGGTTCCCGCGGTGCCCGCGGGGCGCCAGAGTGCACCTCAGCACACAGAGACCTCTCTCGAACGAACCCAGGAGCACCACACCAATGATCAAGCGCACCCGCCTCGTCGCGACCATCGGCTGCCTCGCCGCCCTCGGCGGCTCGGGCGTCGCGATGGCCCAGGAGGGGCCGACGCCGACCCGCATCGCCGTCACCGACGCGCCGAGCCTCCGGGCCGGCCAGACCGCGCCGTTCGACGCGCCCGGCGTCCGGAGCATCCGCCGCGGCAAGCCGATCCCGCGCGGCTACATCCTCGTCGGCCAGACCGTCGACATCACCCGCGGCACGCGCGGCGGCAACGCCAAGAGCGCCGGCGCGGCGCTGACCTTCCGCTGCCCCGGCACGAAGCGGCTGCGCACGTTCGGCGTCGTCGGCAACGCCGGCTTCGCGGCGCCGACCGACTACGTTCGCCACCGCCAGACCCGCGTGTTCAGCTTCGCCCCGCCGACGCTGAACCACGCGACCGGGACGCTGTACGCGGTCTGCCGCTAGGCCCCCCGTGTCACGACGGCCCCGCGCGGCGCCCCCGGGCGGCGCGCGGGCCGTCCACCGCGGCGGGCTACCGGCCCGTCCACTCGTACGGGCGCTTCTCGAGGAAGGCCGCGGCGCCCTTGCGGAAGTCCTCGCTGCCGTACGCCGCCGCGACGAGGTCGTCGCCGTCGGGCACGGTCGCCTCGCGGATCCGCCGGATCGCCTCCTTCGTGACGCGTAGCGTGATCGGTGCGTGGCCGGCGAGGCGCTCCACGAGCTCGTCGACGTGGGCCTCGAGGTCGCCGGGCTCGACGACAGCGGTCGCCAGCCCGGCGGCCAGCGCCTCGTCGGCGTCGACCATCCGCGCGTTGAAGATGACGTCCTTCGTCCGCGCCTCGCCGAGCAGCGCGACCAGCCGCGCGTAGCCGCGCATCGACAGGCAGTTGCCCAGCGTGCGGGCGATCGGCATGCCGAACTTGGCCTCCGTCGTGCACACGCGCAGGTCGCACGCGGCCGACATCGCCAGCCCGGAGCCCGTCGCGTAGCCCTCGACCACGGCGACCGTCGGCTTGCTCACCTGCTCGAGGCTGCCGACGTAGCGGTCGATGTCGCGCTCGTAGTCGATCCCGGTCTCGCCGGACTCGAAGTCGAGGAACTGGCGGATGTCGGTGCCGGCCACGAACGCCCGGCCGCCGGCGCCGCGCAGGACGAGCACGCGCACGCCGTCGTCGGCGTCGGCCTCGGCGCAGCGCTCGACGAGCGCCTCGTACATCGCAAACGTCATCGCGTTGCGAGCCTGCGGCCGGTTGAAGGTGATCACCGCCGCGGGCCCGCGGCGTGCGTAGAGGAGCTCGGCGTCGTTCATCCCGCAGAGCTTGCCTGCAACGGCGCCGCGGCGGCGGCCCGGCCGGCGCTCAGGCGACCTGGCGCGCGGGCTGGCAGTCCGGGCACAGTCCCCAGAACGTCACCTCCGCCTCGTCGATGACGAAGTCGAGGGTCTGGTCCGGGGCGAGGCAAGGCGCGGCGCCGACCACGCAGTCGATGTCCCTGGCCGCGCCGCAGGAGCGGCACACGATGTGGTGGTGGTTGTCGCCGACGCGCGTCTCATAGCGCGCGGGGCTGCCGGCGGGCTCGATGCGCCGCAGGAGCCCGGCCTGGGTCATGGCGTGCAGGCTGTCGTAGACGGCCTGGATCGACACGGTGCCGAGCATGGCCCGCACGCGGCCGGTGATCGTCTCGGTGTCCGGGTGCCCGGAGAGCTCCCCGACCGCCCGCAGCACGGCGACGCGCGGCGCGGTGGCGCGCAGGCCGTGGGAGCGGAGCCGCTGGGCGAACTCGTCAGCCGACGGTTGCATGGCGCAATCGTAGCGATGGTGACATGGAATCGTCCCGAGCTCTACTATGGAATCGTTCCAGCCGGAGCGCGTGAGAGCCCGTCGGAAGGCGAGCTCTCGCGGTCCGTCAGCGCAGGACCGGCCGGCGTGGGTGGGGCCTCCCTCTCCGTTCCCCGCCCACGCCAGCGCCGGCCCCGAGCGCGCCGCTTGCCTCGCGGCGCGCACGGGAATCCCTCATCTCGTGACCGGCACGGCCGACGCAGCCGCCGCGGTGCCCGCGCTCCGACGCCTTCGCGACGAGCTGGCCGGGCTCGACCTCACGCTCGACACGCCGGCCGCGGCGAACGGCCGCGCCATGCGCGACGAGCTGGTGGGCCAGGTCGACGACTACCTGCTGCCGCGCCTGGCGCAGATGGACGCGCCGCTGCTGATGGTGGTGGGCGGCTCGACCGGTGCCGGCAAGTCGACGCTGGTCAACAGCCTCGTCGGCGCCGAGGTCTCGACCGCGGGCGTGCTGCGCCCTACGACGCGGGCGCCCGTGCTCGCGTGCCACCCCGCGGATCTGCGCTGGTTCGAGGGCGACCGCATCCTGCCCGCGCTGTCGCGCACGAGCGGCGCGCCGGCCGGCCCCGGCGGCCTGCAGCTCGTCCCGACCGGCGGGCTGCCCGAGGGCGTGGCGCTGCTCGACGCGCCCGACATCGACTCGGTCGTCGAGGCCAACCGCGCGCTCGCCGCGCAGCTGCTCGCCGCCGCCGACTCGTGGCTGTTCGTCACCACGGCGGCCCGCTACGCCGACGCGGTGCCATGGGACATGCTGCACGCGGCGCGCGACCGCGGCACGTCGCTGTCGCTCGTGCTCGACCGGGTGCCGCCCGAGGCCGTGGAGGAGGTGTCGGGCCACCTGCGCCAGATGCTCGCCGACCGCGGGCTCGGCGACACGCCGCTGCTCGTCGTGCGCGAGACGCCGCTGGAGGACGGACTGCTGCCCGGGGCCGAGCTCGCGCCGGTCCGGGCGTGGCTCGACGACCTCGCCGCCGACGCGCAGGCCCGCGCTGGGATCGTGCGGCGCACGCTCGCCGGGGCGCTCGCCAGCCTGCCGCGGCGCGTCGGCGTCGTGGACGCGGCGCTCGCCGAGCAGCTCGCGGTCGGCGAGACGCTCGACGCGGCGGTGGAGGCGGCCTACCGCGACGCCCTCGAGGAGGTCGACGGCACCGTGCGCAGCGGCTCGCTGCTGCGCGGCGAGGTGCTGGCGCGCTGGCACGACGTCGTGGGCACCGGCGACATCATGAAGTCGATCGAGACGCGCGTCGGCTGGCTGCGCGACCGCGTGCGCGCGCTCGTTACCGGCGCGCCGACGCCCGACGCCGAGCTGCGCACCGCCGTCCAGACCGGGGTCGAGGCCGTCGTGCAGGCGGCCGCCGACCAAGCGGCCGAGCGCGTCGCCGAGCGCTGGCGCCGCGAGCCGGCGGGCCGGGCGCTGCTCGCCGAGGTCGCGCGCCCGGAGCAGGCCTCGCCGGCACTGCGCGAGGCCGTCGCCGCGATGGTGCGCGACTGGCAGGGCCACGTGTTCGAGCTCGTGCGCCGCGAGGCGGCCGGCAAGCGGACGACCGCGCGGCTGGCCTCGCTCGGCGTCAACGGTGCCGGGCTGACCGTGATGATCGCCGTCTTCGCCAGCACCGGCGGCCTCACCGGGGCCGAGGTCGTCGTGGCGGGCGGGACGTCGGCGGTCGGCCAGCGGCTGCTCGAGGCGATCTTCGGCGACCAGGCCGTTCGAACCCTCGCCGCCCGGGCCCGCGAGGACCTGCTGCGCCGGGTAGAGCGGCTGTTCGCCGACGAGGCGCGGCGCTTCGAGACGCCGCTGGCGGAGGTGCTGCCGCCGGCCGGCGCGCAGGAGCGCCTGGCGGCGGTACTGGACGAGCTCGAGCGCGCGGCGTGAGCACCGACCTCGACCGCCGGCTCGCTGCGTTGCGCGCGGCCGCCGAGCTCGCGCGCGGGCGGCTCGACGACGACCGCGTCGCGCGCGCCGACGCCGTCGTGCGGCGGGCCGGGCAGCGCCTCGGGCTCGGCGTCGAGGCGACCGTGGTCGCGCTGGCGGGGCCGACCGGCGCGGGCAAGTCGTCGCTGTTCAATGCGCTGGCGGGGGCGGAGCTCGTCGAGGCCGGGCGGCGGCGCCCCATGACGGAGTCCTCCACCGCCGCGGTGTGGGGTGAGCCGCCCGACGCGCTGCTGGACTGGCTGGCGGTACCGCGCCGGCATCGGCTGGACGGCGCCGGACCTGACAGCCTCGTCGTGCTCGACCTGCCCGACTTCGACTCGGTCGAGACGGCCCACCGCGAAGAGGTCGAGCGCGTGCTCGAGCTCGCCGACCTGCTCGTGTGGGTCGTCGATCCGCAGAAGTACGCGGACGGCGCGTGGCACGAGCGCTACCTGCGGCCGATGGCCGAGCACGCGCCGGTCATGGAGGTCGTGCTCAACCAGGCCGACCTCCTCGACGAGCGCAGCGTCGCCGCGTGCCGGACCGACCTCCAGCGGCTGCTGGCCGCCGACGGCCTCGGCGACATGCCCGTCCACGCGGTCTCCGCGCGGACC
>DATAAR010000175.1:0-10329 GCA_036259975.1 Solirubrobacteraceae bacterium
CTGATCGGCGCCGAGTCCCGGCGCACGCGCGTGGTGACGAGCCACGATCCCGCCGGCGGCCTCGCCGAGGCCGACCTGGCGCTCGGCCTGCGCGGCGGGCGCCCGGCCCTGTTCGGCGCCGCGGACGCCGTCGACCCGGCGGACGTGGGAGGGCTGTACCGGTGAGCGCGAGCGCGAGCGAGCGGTCGGCCGCTGCCGAGCGGACGCCAACGGCCGCGGCCGACGAGCCGCGCGTCGTGCCGCTGGCGACCGCAGTGGCGGCGCTGCTGCGCAAGGAGCTCGGCCTCGAGCTGCGCGCGCCGCAGGCGGTGCCCGCGATGGCGCTGTTCAGCGTGACGACGCTGGTCGTCTTTCACTTCGCGATCCAGCGCGGCCAGGTCAGCGGCGACCTCGCCGCCGGCGTGCTGTGGGTGACGCTGCTGTTCGCGGCGATGCTCGGCATCAGCCGGCTGTTCGTCGCCGACCACGAGGAGGGCGGCCTGGACGGCTTCCTGCTGGCGCCGACCGACCGCAGCGCGCTGCTGGTCGCCAAGGCGGTCTCGCTCTTCGCGTTTCTGGGCGCGCTGGAGCTGATCGCGGTGCCCGCGTTCGCGCTGCTCCTGCTCGGCCCGGGGCCGGGACCGGGCGCCTACGCGCAGCTCGCCGCCGTTCTCCTGCTGGCCGACGCCGGCATCGCGCTGGTCGGCACGCTCGTCGGCGCCATCGCGGTGCAGACCCGCGCGCGCGACCTGCTCGTGCCGCTCATCGCGCTGCCGCTGCTCATCCCGGTCGTGATCGCGGCCGCGAAGGGCACGACGCCGCTCCTCCTCGAGGCCGGCGCGCGCGGCGTGGAGGCGCGCTGGCTGCTCGTGCTCGGCCTCTATGATCTGATCTTCGGCCTGCTCGCCTATGCGCTGTTCGACTACCTGATCGAGGACTAGTGCTGTACGGAACCCGGTTGCGGGCGCTCTCGATCGCGACGCTCCTCACCATGACCGCCGCGTTCGCCCTTGCCTTCTTCTACGCCCCGATGGACGCGGACCAGGGCTTCATGCAGAAGATCTTCTACGTTCACGTGCCCATGGCGATGGTGGCGCTGGGCGGGTTCGTGTTCGGCGGGATCATGGCGATCCAGCACCTGCGCACGGGCGACCCGAAGTACGACCTGCGCGCGTACGTCGCCATCCACCTGAGCCTCATCCTCGGCGTCGGCGTCCTCGTCACGGGCGCGATCTGGGCCAAGGCCAGCTGGGGTCACTGGTGGGTGTGGGACGAGCCGACGCTCGTCTCGTTCCTCATCGTGTTCCTGCTCTACGCGACCTACCAGCCGATGCGCTTCAGCATCGAGGACCGTGAGCGGCAGGCCCGCTACGCGAGCGTGTTCGCGGTCGTGGCCGGTGCGTTCGTGCCCCTGAACTTCCTCGCCGTGCGGCTCGCGGAGGCGTACACGCACCCGCGGGTCTTCGCGACCGCCGACGGCGGGCTGCCCGCGAAGATGCAACTCGCCTTCCTCGTGTCGCTCGCGGGCATGACGCTGCTCTACGTGACGCTCTGGCGCTACGAGATGGCCTCCAAGCACACCTCCGCCCAGCTGCGCGCGCTGCGCCGCAAGCTCTCGGGCGACGACGCCGTCGCGCGGGTCGGGCGAACCGCGGCGCCGAGCCTGCCGACCACGTGACCCTCGTCCTCGCCCAGGCCACGACCGACGCGCTGCCCGACAACGTCGGCTACGTCGCCGCCGCCTACCTCGTGCTCTTCGCGCTCGTGCTGATCTACGTGGCGATCATGGGCGCGAAGCTAGCCCGCTTCGAGCGGGAGCTGGCCGAGCTCAACGACCTGGCCGACGAGCGCGCCGGCACGTTCGCCGCCCCGCCCGAGGCCGCGCCCGAGGAGGCCCGCACGCGATGAGCGAGCTGATCTCGCTCGGCATCTCGCACAAGACGGCGGCGGTCGAGGTGCGCGAGCGGGTCGCGCTCGACGAGCACGAGGCCGAGCGGCTGCTGCTCGACCTCACAGCGCTGGACGAGGTCCACGAGGCGGTCGCCATCTCGACGTGCAACCGCACGGAGTTCTACCTCGTCACGCCGGACCCGGTTCAGGCCGAGGCCGACCTGCTCGCGCGCCTGGCGACGCGCGCCGGGATCCGGCCCACCGAGCTGGCGGGCGTCGTGTACACGCCCCGCAACTGCGACGCCGCGCGCCAGCTCTACCGCGTCGCGAGCGGCCTCGAGTCGATGATCATCGGCGAGGCGGAGGTCCAGGGCCAGGTCAGGCGCGCGTACGAGATCGCGCTCGCGGCGGGGACGACCGGGCCGCTGACGAATCGCCTGTTCCGCGCGGCGCTCGAGGCCGGTAAGCGCGTGCGCACGCAGACCGGCATCGGGCGCGAGCGGGTGAGCGTGTCGACCGTCGCGGTCGAGCTCGCGCGCCAGGTCGTGGGCGACCTGAGCCGGCGCAGCGTCGTGGTCATCGGCGCCGGCGAGACGAGCGAGCGCACCGCCCGCGCGCTCGCCGACCAGGGCGTCACGACCATCTTCGTCGCCAACCGCCATGCGGACCGCGCACGCGCGCTGGCCGAGCGCTTCGGCGGCGCGGTCGGCGAGCTCGACGAGCTGCCGGCCTGCCTCGAGGACGCCGACATCGTCGTCGCGTCGACGTCCTCGCCGCACCCGATCGTGACCGCGGAGGAGCTCGAGCTGGTCATGTGCGCCCGCGCCGGACGGCCGCTGATGCTCATCGACATCGCCGTCCCGCGCGACATCGAGCCGGCATGCGCCGACGTCGAGGGCGTGACGCTGTACGACATCGACGACCTCCAGGCCGTCGTGGCGCGCAACCTCGAGGTCCGCGCCAGCGAGCGCGCCGGGGCCGAGGAGGTGGTCGAGGAGGAGATCCAGCGGTTCGCGCGGTGGATGGCCCAGCTCGACGTCATGCCGACGATCGCCGCGCTGCGCGAGCACGGCGCCGAGATCGTCGACCAGGTCCTGGCCGAGAACTCGGGACGCTGGGAGAGCGCGTCGGCGCGCGACCTCGCACGCATCGAGGCCGTCGCGCGCGCGGTGATGCAGCGCCTGCTGCACGAGCCCACCCTGCGGCTGAAGTCCGCCGACGACGTCGGCGGGCACGGGCGCCAGCAGCTCCTGCGCGAGCTGTTCGGGCTCGAGGAGGGCCTGCCGCCCGCGGAGCGCGCGCCCGCCTCGCCGGCGGCGGACAACGTCCGCCAGCTCAAGCGCCGGGCGTGAGGCTCGGCACCCGCGGCAGCGCGCTTGCGCTCGCACAGGCGAACTCGGTCGCCGCCGCGCTCGGCGGCGCGGAGATCGTGACGATCACGACGTCGGGCGACCGCGACCGCGCGCGCGGCGACAAGGAGCGCTGGGTGCGCGAGATCGACGCGGCGCTGCTGCGCGGCGACGTCGAGCTCTGCGTCCATTCGGCCAAGGACGTGCCGGCCGAGCTGGCAGAGGGGATCGTCATCGCGGCGGTGCCGCCGCGCGCCGACCCGCGCGACGCGCTGTGCGGCGCCTCCGCGCTGACGGCGCTGCGGCCGGGCGCCCGGGTCGGGACGAGCTCGCTGCGACGCGCCGCACAGCTGCGCGCGTTGCGCGACGACCTCGAGGTCGCCGAGGTGCGCGGGAACGTCGACACCCGGCTCGGGAAGCTGGCCGCGGGCGACTACGACGCGATCGTGCTGGCGCTCGCGGGCCTGCACCGCCTCGGGCGCGCCGCGGAGGCGACTGCCACGCTCGACGCGATGGTCCCCGCCGCGGGCCAGGGCGCTCTCGCCGTGACGGTGCGCGCGGACGACGACGGATCGCGGGCGGCCGTCGCGCGGATCTCCGACCGCGGAGCCGTCGCGTCCCTCGCGGCCGAGCGCGCGCTCGTGCGCGCGCTCGAGGCCGACTGCCACACGCCCATGGGCGCCCACGCGACGACGGACGCCGACGGCGCGGGCGGCCTGACGCTGCGGGCGTTCGTCGGCCGCACCGACGGGTCGATGTGGCTGCGCGACGAGCTGACCGGCGACGAACCCGAGGCGCTCGGCGCCGAGGTCGCGCGCCGGCTGCGCGCCGCCGGCGCCGACGAGGTGCTCGGCCGGTGAGCGGCCCCGGCACCGTGTACCTGGTCGGCGCCGGCCCGGGCGACCCGGGTCTCCTGACCGCGCGGGCGCTCGAGCTCGTCGCGCGCGCCGACGTGATCCTGCACGACCGGCTCATCCCGACCGACGCGCTCGCCGGCGCCCGTGCCGACGCCGAGGTGGTCGACGTCGGCAAGGTCGGCGGCGGCGATCAGGTGCCCCAGGAGGAGACGACCCGCCTGCTCGTCGACCACGCGCTCGCCGGGCGCAGCGTCGTGCGCCTGAAGGGCGGCGACCCGTTCGTGTTCGGGCGTGGCGGCGAGGAGGCGCAGGCCTGCCGGGCGGCGGGGGTGCCGTTCGAGGTCGTGCCGGGCGTGACCGCCGGCGTTGCGGCGCCGGCGTACGCGGGCATCCCGGTGACCCACCGCGGCGTGGCGAGCGCGGTCGCGTTCGTGACCGGTCACGAGGACCCCGCCAAGCCGGAGACCGCGATCGACTGGGAGGCGCTCGCGCGCTTCCCCGGCACGCTCGTGTTCTACATGGGCGTCCGCCAGCTCGAGCGGATCGCCGAGCGCCTCATGGCCTGCGGGCGCGACGGCGGCGAGGCGGCGGCTGTCGTCCAGGGCGGCACGCTGCCCGGCCAGCGCACCGTTCGGGCGCCGCTGCGCGAGCTGCCTGCCGCGGCCGCGGAGGCGTCGGTGCGGGCGCCCGCGATCACGCTCGTCGGCCCGGTCGCGGCGCTCCACGAGGAGCTCGGCTGGCTCGAGGGCCGCCCGCTCGCCGGGCGGACGATCGCGGTCACCCGGGCGCGGGCGCAGGCGAGCGCACTCGCGGCGCGCCTGCGCGAGCTCGGCGCGCAGGTCGTCGAGGCGCCCGCGATCCGCATCGAGCCGCTCGAGACCGAGGTGCCGGTGCTCGCCGCCTACGACCTGCTCTGCGTGACGAGCCCGAACGGCGCCCACGAGCTCATGCGCCACGTGCGCGACGCGCGCGCGCTGGCGGGGCCGCGCGTCGCCGTGATCGGGCCGGGGACGGTGCGGGCGATGCGCGAACACGGCATCGAGCCCGACGTCGTTCCGCAGCGGTCCGTGGCCGAGAGCCTGGTCGAGGCGCTCGCGGACGTGCCCGTGCGCCGGGCCCTGATCGCGCGCGCCGAGGAGGCCCGCGACGTGCTGCCCGATGCGCTGCGCGCGCGGGGTGCCGCGGTCGACGTGCTCGCGCTGTACCGCACGGTCGCGGAGCCGCTCGAGGACGGTGCGCGCGCTGCCGCGCTCGGCGCCGACTACGCGACGTTCACGTCGGCGTCCTCGGCGCGCTTCTTCCACGCCGCCGCGGGCACGCTCGACGGCCCGCGGCTCGTGTCCATCGGGCCGGCGACGAGCGCGGCGCTGCGCGAGCTCGGCGTCGAGCCGAGCATCGAGGCGGAGGATCACACGCCCGACGGGCTGGTGGCGGCGCTCCTGGCCGATGCCACCGGCGCGGGCACAGGCGCGGCCCGCGGCTGACGCGGCGCCGCGCGGGGCGCGGCCGGCTCGGCCTCCGGGGGGCCGATGGCGTCGTCGCCGTCGTCCTCGTCGTCCATGCCGGAGGCGCCGGCGATGGGGAACCAGTTCGGGCGGTCGTCGACGACCGGCTTCTCGTCGAAGTACGGCCGGCTCTCGGCGCCGAACCGCATGCACAGCAGCGCGAACAGACCGAACACGGCGGTCGGGCCGAGCGTCGCGAGCAGCACCTCGCCCATGGGCGAAGAACGATACGCCTCCGTGCCGGGATCAGCTCGCCGCCGGCGGCTCGCCCTCCGTCGGGATGCCGGGCATCGCGTCGTCGCCGCGGTCGGGCTCGTCCTCGCCCTCGGGCGACGCGTCCGGAACGCCGAGCGGCTCCTCCTCCGGCTGGTCGGGCGGCATCCCGGAGGGCGCCTCCGCTGTGCTCGTCGTGGGGAAGTCGGCCATGGCCGCGCGCTACCCGCGTGCGGGCGCACGCACGCGCGCGGCAGATCCGCGGGCGGGAGGGTCCGATTTCCGCAATAGACTCGCGCGCATGGCTCGGGTCATCACGTTCCTCAGCGACTACGGCCACGACGACGACTTCGTCGGCGTCTGTCATGGGGTCATGGCCCGCATCGCGCCGGACGCGCGCGTCCTCGACGTCACCCACGGCATCCCGCGCCACGACATCCGCTCGGGCGCCCTCGTGCTGCGCCGCGCGCTGCCCTACTTCCCGGAGGGCGTCCACGTCGCGGTGGTCGATCCGGAGGTCGGTGCCGAGCGGCGCGCGGTCGCGCTCCGCACGGCCGAGGGCGACCGGATCCTCGTCGGCCCCGACAACGGGCTGCTGCTGCCGGCCGCGAAGACCTTCGGCGGCGTGGCCGAGGCGGTCGAGATCAGCCGCTCCAAGCACCGCCTCGAGCCGACCGCGGCGACGTTCCACGGGCGCGACGTGTTCGCGCCGGTCGGCGCGCACCTGGCCGCCGGCGAGCCGCTGGCCGAGGCGGGCGAGCCGATCGAGACCGACGGCCTCGCCGAGCTGCAGATGCCGGAGGCGCGCGGCGAGAACGGGGCGGTCGTCGCGCACGCCGTCGCGTTCGACCGCTTCGGCAACGTGATGCTCGACCTCGAGCACGACGCGGTCGGCGAGCACGGGCTGCGCCTCGGCCACCCGGTCACGGTCAACGACGAGGAGGCGCACTACGCGACCACGTTCGCCGACGTGCCCGCGGGCCGCCTGCTGCTCTACGAGGACTCCTACCGCTGGCTCGCGCTGGCCGTGAACCGCGGCTCGGCGGCCGACATGCTCGGGCTGCGCCTCGACGACGAGGTGCGCATCAGGCCCGCGTGAGCCGCCTCGGCTCGCCGCGGCTGCACCTGCGCGAGACCACCTCGACGAACGACCGCGCGCGGGCGCTGGCGATCGCCGACGCGCCGCACGGGACGCTCGTCACCGCGGCGGCCCAGACCGCGGGCCGGGGGCGTCAGGGGCGCAGGTGGTCGGCTCCGCCGGGGCGCGCGCTCCTCATGTCGCTCGTGCTGCGCGACCCACGGCGACTGCTGCCGCTCGCGGCCGCGGTGGCGGTGGCCGACGCGACAGGTCCGGCGGCGCGCATCAAGTGGCCCAACGACGTCCTGATCGACGGACGCAAGGTGGCCGGAATCCTCGCCGAGGGCCGCCCGCAGGAGGGCTGGGCCGTCGTCGGCGTCGGCCTCAACGTGGCGGTCCGCGCCGGCGACCTGCCGCCCGAACTGCGCGACACCGCGGGTACGCTCGGACTCGAGCCGCACGACGTCGACCCTGTGCTCGCGCGCGTGCTCCGCGCGCTCGAGCGCGCGCTGGCGCTCGAGGACGAGCCGCTCATCGACGCGTGGCGCGCCCGCGACGCGCTGCTCGGGCGCGAGATCGTGTGGGCCGCGGGCCGCGGCCGCGCCGCGGGCATCGACGCCGGCGGGCGGCTCGTCGTCGAGCTCGACGACGGTGGGCGCGCGGCGCTGGAGGCGGGCGAGGTGCACCTGCAGCCGCCCGCCCCCTGAGCGCCGCGCTCAGCGCTTCCGCGCGGACCGCTTCGCCGCGGGCTTCTTCTTCTTCGCGGCCTTGGACCTGCCCTTGGCGCCCTTGCGCAGCTTGGCCTTGGCCTTCAGCCGCTTGCGGCGTCGCAGCCGCTCGCGCAGGCTGGGCTTGCGCTTCTTCGACACGACCTTCTTGCCCTTGACCACGGGCTTGCGCGGCGCGGGCCGCGCCGGGGCAGGGGCGGCCGCCGGTGGCGCGGGGCTGCTCGGGTACGGGTTGCTGCTCGGGTACGGGTTCGCCGGCGCCCCGCCGCCCGGCGGGTTGCTCGGCGGCGGGTCGGGCAGCGCCTGGCCGGTCACGGTGATCAGCGTCTCGGCCGACCCGAGCACCTTGCCCGTGATCCAGTGCAGCGTCTCGACCTTGACCCGCACGACGCCCGGCTTGCGCGGGCGCAGCAGCATGTCGTAGCGCTCGGCGGGCGCCATCGTAAGCTCGCGCAGCGCGTAGGCCTCGTCGAAGGGCCGGCCGTCCGAGCACACGCAGTCGACGTCGGCATCCCAGGTCCACCTCTGCGGGTGGTAGTTGGCGTTGAGCAGGCGCATGAGGATCGTCTCGCCCGTCTTCGCGCGGACCGCGATGTCGGGGTCCTCCAGCGACTCGGGCCCGCCCTTGTCGTTGATGAGGAAGTACCTGGGGTTGAGCCGGTTCAGGCCGACGTCCGCGCCGTCCACCCCCGCGTGGTGGTCGAGCCCCGCCCACGTGGGGTCCCACGCCGAGCCGACCCAGAAGCGCTCGTGGTCGTAGACGGGACCGCCCTTCCAGAGGGTGCCCGGGCCGGTCTCGGGGTCCACGATCAGCCCGCCGAACAGCCCCAGCTGGACGTGCAGCGTCGTGTTGACGTGGCAGTGGTAGAAGTACGTCCCCGCGTCGGCCGCGCGCCATTGGTACGTGTAGCGGGTGTTCACGTCGAACGACGTGTGACCCACGCCGTCGTTGTGCGAGTCGGGCTCGATGCCGTGGTGGTGGATCGTGTGCGGGCCCTTCTTCGACTTGAGCTCCGTGTGCACGATCTGGCCCTCGCGCACGCGGATGAGGGGCGACGGGATCCCGCGCCTCTTGTTCTCGTCCTCGAACCCCCAGTGGCGAAGCTCGGTGCCGTCGTACAGCCGCAGCTTCCCGTTGCCGTAGATCTCGCGGTAGAAGGTGACGTCGGGGCGGGACCGGTGCGGCGTGTCGGGGCTCTCCTGCGGCCAGCCCTCGGTGGCGAACGCGACGGCGGCGGCCAGCTTCTCCGGGTCCCGCCCGCCGGCGTTGACGGTGGTCGCGGTCTCGATCGCGGCCTCCTGCGCGGCGCCCGACGAGCCATCGGCCCCCCACCCGGCGAGATCGCAGACGTACGGGGTCGGTGAGGTCTCAGCGGCCATGATCTATCTCTCGATCTCCCAGTGGGCGAGCAGTCCGTTCGGGTACAGCCCGCCGCCGGCGGTCTGCGACATCTCGGCGTGGCAGTGCATCGGGTAGCTCAGCGTGAGCTCGTCGCCCCACTGCTCGATCGGCGGCCAGATGTCCGGTGGCGGCTTGAACGGCAGCAGCGCGTCCTTGGTCCAGCCGCCCGGCATCATGATCGTGTCCTTGCGCATCTTGTGCGGCGCCGGCTTGGCGTTGTGGCGCAGCACGTCCACGTGGTTGCCGTGGAAGTGCATGGCGTGCGTCGCGACGCCCGCGTTGACGATGCGCACGAGCGCGGGCTCGTGCAGCTTGCCGTGGATCGTGATGCTCTCGTCGTGGACCGAGTCGACTCCGGAGCGCCCGTTGATCAGGAAGTAGTCGGGGACGATCTCGTCGAGCGTCGTCGTGCCGCCCCGGCGGGCGACCTCGCACCAGACCGAGTCGATGTTCTCCGTCACCCACACGTACTGGCGGGTGAACCGGGGACCGCCCGCGTACGGCGTGTTGGTGCCGTCGGCCGGCATGGTGACGAGGGCGCCGTGTAGCCCGAGCAGGCGGTTGAAGGGGGCTGCGACCGGGTCCTGGTAGAGGTACGTCCCGGCCGGCGGGGCGGCGAACTTCAGCACCTTGGTCTGCCCCGGCTCGATCGGACCGCTGTCGACGACCCCGGCGATCGCGAAGCCGTGCGGTGCCGAGAGCGTGTTCGTGATGCTGATGTGCAGCTGGTCGCGCTCGGCGACGAGCATCAACGGCCCCGGGAGCGACACGTTGCCCTCGACCGGCGAGAACGTGCGGACGTAGACGCGCTTGCCATCGACCATCATCGCGTCGCCCTCGGTGATGAAGAGGTCGATGGTGTACTGGCTGCCCTCCGCGCGCGGCGCCCAGGCGACGAGGCCGTAGCTGGCGAAGGCCGCGGCCCCCGCCGCGCTCAGCTTGATGAACGAGCGCCGCGTCGTCCCCCGCGCGGCTCCGACGAACTCAGTCGCGGCCGGCACCGGCCACACCCCCTTGAGTCTCTGGATCGGTTCCAAATGTCAGGGCGCTGACACTAGGACTCCGGAAACCAGCGTCTTAAGGGGGTTCTATGCAGCCTTCTAGGTGATTGCTGCACAGAACGGGTGCGGGCAGCACCACCCGCCGGGGGGCGACACGCGCGGCGCGCGCCTCAGGCCGCTTCGGCGCCCGGAGGAGCGTCCTCCGGGGCGGCCTTCTTCGTCGTGCGGCGGCGCCGGGGCTTTGGCGTCTCGGCCTCGGCCGCGCCGGCCTCGCCGTCGGCGTGCGCGGCGTCGGCGGCCGGCGCGTCGTCGGCGACCGCGACGGCG
>DATAAR010000176.1:0-6221 GCA_036259975.1 Solirubrobacteraceae bacterium
CGTACAGCCAGATGATCCCGTAGAACACCGCCATCGCGAGCGCGATGTACTTGAAGAACTCCGGCAGCCGGAAGGGCCGCCGCACGTTCGGGCGGTACTTGCGCAGCAGGTAGTAGACGACCAGCACGGTCAGGAACGAGCCGGTGTAGCCGACGTTCGAGAACGTGTAGATCTCGGCGGCGCCGCCCGCCAGGACGACGAAGAGCGAGCACACGACGTTGAACGCCATCGCGCGGGCCGGCACGCCGTGCTTGTTGATCCGCTGGAAGAAGCGCGGGAACTGCCCGTCGACCGACATCTGGTGCAGCGACCGCGCGCAGCCCATGATCGCGTTCAGCGCCGAGAGCAGCAGCGCCACGATCAGCATGCCGGCGATCAGCCAGTTCAGCGCCTCGCCGCCGCCGAAGAGCTCGCCGGCGAACGTCACGAAGATGGTGTTCGGGTCGACGAGGTCGGCGTTCGACAGCGCCTGGGCGCCGAGCACGGTGATGAAGGCGATCGGGATCAGCGTGTAGATCAGCAGGCCGAAGCCGCCCTCGAGGTTCATCGCGATCTTCGCGTCCTTGTCCGGGTCGCGCGTCTCGCCGATGTAGCACGCGGCCGCCTCCATCGCGATCACGTTCCACGTGAGCAGGAAGCTGTAGCCCATGTACAGCGTGAACCAGCCGTGGCCGTCCAGGCCGGAGAAGAAGCTCGTGCCGTCGAGCTGCTGGAAGCCGGAGAGCTGGCCCCAGTCGGCCTCGCCGCTGAAGATGAAGGCCACCGCGAGGAAGGTCAGCGGCACCATCGAGATGACGCCGAGCACCGTCGCGAAGCCGGCGCCGATGCGGATGCCCAGGTAGGCGGGGATGAAGAACAGGAGGATGCCGACGATCGAGATGCCGAGCGTCCACCACGCGATCGGCGTGTTGATCGGCGTGAAGCCGGACTCTGTGTCCAGGCCGAAGCGGTCGGCCAGGTACAGCGAGGCGAGGATCATGTTCAGCGGCGCGACAGGGAACCAGCCGAGCCAGTACATCCACGACGTGATGCCGTTGATGTGCTTGGCCGCGCGTGGCCAGCGGTCCTTGTAGGCCGGGTACGCGTAGGACGGCGCGCCGCCGGTGCGCTCGGGCATCATGGCCGACAGCTCGGCCAGCAGCAGGCACAGGAGGTATCCCGTGATCGTCAGGACGACGATCAGCGGGATCGACGCGGCGCCGAGCGTTGTGACCATGATCGGCGCGATGCCGGTGACGAGGATCGTCCCGGCCAGGCCGATGACG
Organism: Solirubrobacteraceae bacterium; assembly: GCA_036259975.1. Classification (GTDB taxonomy): domain Bacteria; phylum Actinomycetota; class Thermoleophilia; order Solirubrobacterales; family Solirubrobacteraceae; genus JAOPZW01. The sequence continues at coordinate 1,266 of DATAAR010000176.1, forward strand.
AACGCCCCCCACCAGTTGGTCTCCTTCGCGAGCCCTCCGCCCGCGTAGTCCAGCTCGTCCAGCGACGCCTGACCGGCGCGCGGCTGTTCGTCCATCCGCTCTCTCCTCCTCCTCGATGGCGAGGCGTGCGGAAGTACACAAACCCGCAGGCGTGCGTCAAGCTTGCACTGGTGCAAGCTGACGGAGGGCGCCGAAGTGTGTGGACCGCACACACTGCGGAGTCCGAAAACGTGGGCGCGCCGCCCATTGCCCGGCCGCGCGACCGGCGGATATATCTGGCGCCTCGCCCCGCGTGCCGGCGTGGCCCGCGCTGCGATCCGACGAGGAGGAGACATGACGACGCTTGATCCGCTGACCGCCACGAACGGCGGAGCGCCGTTCAGCGCGCCGACGACCGCCGACGAGGCGCGCGACTGGATCCGCCGCAACGGGATCGAGTTCCTGTTCGCGCAGTTCGTGGACATGCACGGCAAGCCCAACGCGAAGCTCGTGCCCGCGACGCACTTCGACGGCCTGCTGACCGAGGGCGCCGGCTTCGCCGGGTTCGCGGCAGGCGAGATCGGCCAGCGGCCCAACGACCCGGACATGGCCGCGATTCCGGACGTCCGCAGCCTCACGCCGCTGCCCTGGCGCCCGGGCGTCGCCCGCTTCGCCTGCGACGTGACCGTCGAGGGCGAGCAGTGGCCGTACTGCCCGCGAACGATCCTGCGCCGCCAGCTCGAGCGCGCCAAGGCGCTGGGCTACGAGTTCAAGATCGGCGCCGAGCTCGAGTACTTCCTCGTGCGCCAGAAGGAGGACGGCTCGATCGAGCTCGCGGACCCGCTCGACACTCTCGAGCAGCCCTGCTACGACATGCGCGCGCTGACGCGCAACCTCGACTTCGTCGGCCAGGTCGCCCGCAACATCACCGCGCTCGGGTGGGACAACTACGCCACCGACCACGAGGACGCCAACGGCCAGTTCGAGCAGAACTTCGACTACGCCGACGCGCTGACGACGTGCGACCGCGCGATCTTCTTCCGCTACATGGTCGAGGCGATGGCACAGGAGCGGGGCCTGATCGCCACGTTCATGCCCAAGCCCTTCGCGCACCTCACGGGCAACGGCTGCCACTTCCACATGAGCCTGTGGAAGGACGGCGAGAACGTCTTCGACGCCGACCCGGCCGACGACCCGCACAGCATGGGCCTGTCCGAGACGGCCTACCAGTTCATCGGCGGCCTCAAGACGCACGCGAAGGCCTACATCGCGGTGACCGCGCCGACGGTGACGTCGTACAAGCGGCTCGTCGCGGGCGGCGCCCAGAGCGGCTCCACGTGGGCGCCGGTCTACATCTCCTACGGCTACAACAACCGCACGCAGATGCTGCGCATCCCGGCCGCCGGGCGAATCGAGGACCGCACCGTCGACGGCTCGACGAACCCGTACCTGGCGGCGACGGCGGTGCTCGCCGCGGGCCTGGACGGCATCGAGAAGGGCCTCGAGGCCGGGGACCCCACGACGGAGCTGAACCTCCACGAGCTCACCGAGGACCAGCGCAACGACCTCGGCGTCGAGATGCTGCCCGAGAACCTCCTCGACGCGACGCGGGAGCTCGAGCGCGACGACGTCCTGCGCGACGCGCTCGGCCACACCGGCCGCGAGGACTACGTCGACTACTTCTGCAAGGTCAAGCGCGCCGAGTTCAAGGCCGCGCACGAGCAGATCACGAAGTGGGAGCTCGACCGCTACCTGCAGCTCTACTGACATCTGCCCGGCCCGCGCGGCCCGGTCTGGACAAGACGACCCGGCCGAGCCGCGCGTCAGCCTGGCGGGCGCCGGGTAGCCCGCCCGGAGATGGCCCTGGACTCCTCCGGGCGGTTCCGGCGCCGCCGCGCCGACGGCGCCGGCGCGGCCGAGGCACCGTGCCGCCGCCCGGGTGCGTTCTACGCGCCGGTGATGCTCGCGCGCCGGGTGGCGAACTGGCCGCCCGGCACGCCGGTGACGATCGTCGAGCCGTTCGGCGAGTCGGTCATGGTCGAGGTCTCCGACGCCGAGGGCGACACCCTCGACGTGCTCGTCGTCGGCCGCCGGCTGCTCACGATCTAGCCCGGCTCGGCATCCAGCAGCCCGAGGCGCCGCGCGAGCCACGGCGCCGGGACCGCCTGGGCGATCAGCGTGGTGACGATCGCGATCGCCACCACGCTCGCGAGCACGTCGACGCCCGGCACGCCGAGGCCCGCGAGCACGCCGACGAGCGCCGCGGGAACGACGCCGGTCTCCCGCGTCCAGGCCAGGAACGCCAGCTCGGCGCGCGTCCACCGCGCGCCCCGGTCCGGCGCGGTGCACGCGAGCACGGTCAGCGGCCGCGCGACGAGGACGAGCACCGCGATGACCGCGAGCCCCGGAAGCGCCTGGTCGGCCATGGTGCCGAAGGGAAGGCTGGCGCCGGCGGTGAGGAACACGAACGCCGTGACGACGTTGGCGAGCGTGGCGGCGAAGATCCGCATGTCGCGCTCGTGGTCGGAGTGCATGGCGAGTCCGAGGCGCTCCATGTTCCCGACGACCAGCCCGGCGAGGAACGCGCCCAGGTAGCCGCTGCCGCCGGCCGAATCCAAGGACACATAGCTGATCGCGACCACGGCCAGCACGGCGATCGGCGCCGAGTCGCGCCAGATGCCGGCCCGGTGGCTGGAGATCGTCGCCGACAGCACGACGCCCGCGACGATCCCGAGGATCGTCGAGAGCGCCAGCTCGCCCGCGAAGTCGGCGACCGGCTCGCCGAGCGACGGGTCTCCGCTCAGGACCGCCGCGGCAAGCGCCAGCGCGAGCACGGCGCCGGTCGGGTCGTTGAGCGCGGACTCGGCCACGACCGCCTGGGCGACTTTCTCCGGCAGGCGCGATCCGACGAACAGCGGGATCAGGATCGCCGGGTCGGTCGGCGACAGCACCGCGCCGAGCAGGAGCCCCTGCTCGAGCGGCATCCCGAAGGCCAGCGCAGCGGCGGCCCCGACCACGGCGGTGGTGAGCACCACGCCCGCTACGGCCAGCAGGCCGAGGCTGATCCACACCCGCCGCAGCACGTCGAGCGACAGGCTGAGCCCGCCGTGGAAGAGGATCGCCGACACGCCGAGCGTGAAGACGAGCTGTGCGCCGAGCGAGTCGAGCGGGACGTCGATGACGTCGAGGGCGGAGGGCCCGAGCAGCGCGCCCGCGGCGACGAGCACCAGGACCTCCGGCACGCGCATCGCCTGCGCCAGCCCGCGCGCGGCGAGCCCCGCGCCGAGGAGCAGCCCGAGCGTGAGGATGATGTCGCGCGTCACCGCGGCTCCGAGCGGGGCCCGCGCTGCTCGAGCGCGGCCCGGGCCACGTCCTGCGCGGTGACGAGCAGGAGCACGATGAGCACCGCCGCGCCCACGCCGACGGCGACGAGCTGCCGCCGCGCGTCACGCCGCTGGTCGCCGAACGCCCGCCGCGTGCGCTCGGCCTGGCGCGCCTCGTAGGCGGCGAGCTGCGCGGCCGCGGAGGCCATGCGCTCGAGGTGCTCGATCTCGGGCCCGAGGAAGATCCGCCGCACGCGTTCGGTCCGGCCCGCGCGCAGTGCGGCGAACGCGTCGGCGTCGAGCGCGAGGAAGCGGCGCAGTGCGTCCGAGAGCCGGCCGAGCAGCGCGACCTCTCGGGCGTCGGTGAGCGCGCGCCGGGCGCGCCCCAGCGTGGCCTGGACCTCCGTCCGCGCCCGCTCGAACCGCGGCCGGCTGCGGCCGTCGTCGTAGCCGTAGGCGGTCTGCCAGCCGTTGAGGTCGGTGACCCCGAACTTCAGCTCGAGCGCGAGCGCCTGGCTGCGCCGCGCGGTCGGACACCTCGTCGAAGCGGTCCCCCAGCGCGGCCATCCCGCTGAGCGCGACGGCGATCGTGACGACCGGGCCGACCACGGTCATTGCGATCGCTGCGTAGAGCTTGGCCCGGATCGTCATGGTCAGGGGGCACGGACGCGGCCCCGGGGCCGCGCCGGCCCGGGAGGCCGCGATCCTCTCTTGTTCCGCCGCCGCGTGGCGCGGGCTATCGTCAGCGCTCCGGTGATCCTCTTCGTCATCCTCGGCCACGTCCCGACCGTGCTGCTGGTCGCGCAGCTCGGGATGCTCTACCTCGCGTGGCTCGATCTCCGCGACGAGGACGACCTGGACTTCCAGGTCAAGGTCTGGTGGTTCATGCTCGTCCTCATCTTCAACGTCCTCGGCTTCCTGGCCGAGAAGCTGTGGATCTTCCAGCGCCGACGGCGCCGTAGGGCGACCGCCCAGCACCGCTGAGCGCTGATTTAGCACCCTCCACCGAGCCGACGCTCCGAAAAAATCCCCACGCGCTCGTCGCGCGCCGCTATACGTCCAATTTGTCCAAGCCCTAAAGGTTTGGTCGCCGTACCAATTCGCCACGGAGACCCCGGGTCTGAGGAGGCCACATGGGCGGATTCGTCGTCGCGCAGGTGCAGAACCTCCAGGACGCCGCGAGCGCCGAGGCCCAGACGCGCGACAGCGCGATCCTCGGCGAGCAGTTCTACTTCTTCACCGTCGTCCTGATGTGGCTCATCCACGCCGGCTTCATGTCGTACGAGGCCGGCGTCGCGCGCCGCAAGAACGTGATGACGACGGCGATGAAGAACATCCTCACGATCGCGGTCGTCACGCCGACCTTCTACTACGTCGGGTGGTGGATCTACAGCTGCGCCCAGCCGGGGCTCGCGATCGGCCCCAACAGCAGCGACTTCACCTCCGTGACGTGCCAGTCCGGCGTCCCGTGGAGCGACGCCTTCGGGCCGAACCTGACGAACAACATCAACCTCATCTTCTTCCTCGCGTTCCTGCTGTTCTCGTGGACGACCGCCTCGATCATGTCGGGCGCGATCATCGAGCGCGCCCGGCTCAGCGCCTACCTGGTCCTCGCCGCCCTGCTCGGCTCGGTCGTGTGGATCCTCGACGCGGC
>DATAAR010000177.1:0-2212 GCA_036259975.1 Solirubrobacteraceae bacterium
CGAGGTCGTGCTGATCGGACGGCCGCTGCGCCTGCTGACCTTCAAGCCGCCCGAGTACGACACCGAGCCGCACCGCGGCACGGTGACGTGGCGGATCGAGAAGGGAATCCTGGTCGCGCCGAGCGGTCGCCGGAGGGGGCATCTGCGGATCTGCGTGGAGCGGCCGGACCCCGACCCGGGCGGCGACGAGATCACCGCGCGTGTGAGCTCCGAGGTGGCGAACTTCTACCCCGCGATCGCGATGAGCTGGGTGCCGGCGCGGCTCGCGCGCCTCGGCGCCTGGCTCTACCAGCAGACGCAGCTCCGCATCCACGTGATCGTGACGAACGCGTTCCTGCGCTCGCTGGCGCGGCTCGAGCTGCCGGAGTCGGTGGTGGGGTCGCTGCGCGAGGCGCGCGCGGCGCTCGGGGCGGAGACCCAGGATCGAGTCGCGGCGTAGGCCGCGGCGGCGAAAAGCGAGGAGTCCACGGACGCAGGGAGCGACGCGTGCGCCAGCACGCGAGCGACCGAGGACGCCGGAATCCGACGCTTTGCAGCCGCCGCTAGAGCCGCCCGCCCGAGATCTCGCGCAGCTTCGCGCGGTCGTGCACCGCCGACACCCGCCGCACGGTGCCGGACCGCGTGCGCATCACGAGCGACTCGGTCGTCGCGCCCGTGGGCGTGTAGTGCACGCCCTCGAGCACGTCGCCGTCGGTCACGCCCGTCGCGGCGAAGAAGACGTCGTTGCCCGCCACGAGCCGGTCCACGTCGAGCACCTCGTCGATGTCGTAGCCGTCGTCGAGCAGCGCCTGACGCTCCTCGTCGTTGCGCGGCCACAGGCGCCCGAGCATCTGCCCGCCGAGGCACTTGATCGCCGCCGCCGAGATCACGCCCTCCAGCGTCCCGCCGATCCCCCACAGCAGGTCGATCGGCGAGTTCTCCTGCACCGCCAGGAGCGAGGCCGAGACGTCGCCGTGCGAGATGAAGCGGATCCGCGCGCCCGCCCGGCGGATCTCGGCGACCGCGTCGGCATGGCGGTCGCGCTTGAGCATCATCACCGTGACGTCGCGCACCTCGGTGCCCTTCTCCTTGGCGATGAGCTGGAGCGTCTCGGTGAGCGGACGGTCGAGGTCGAGCAGGTGCGCGAAGGCCGGCTGCGCCGCGATCTTCATCATGTAGACCGCCGCGCCCGGGTTGAACATCGTCCCGCGCTCCGACAGCGCCATCACGGCCAGCGCGCGCGGCGAGCCCTCGGCCGCGAGCGTCGTGCCCTCGAGCGGGTCGACCGCGATGTCCACCGCGGGCGGCGAGCCGTCGCCGATGTGCTCGCCGTTGTAGAGCATCGGCGCCTCGTCCTTCTCCCCCTCGCCGATCACGACGACGCCGTCCATCCGCACGGTGTCGAGCATCAGCCGCATCGCGTCGACCGCGGCGCCGTCCGCCTTCTCCTTCTCGCCCAGCCCGACCCAGCGCGCCGCCGCCAGGGCCCCGTACTCGGTGACCCTGACCAGCTCCATGGCCAGGTTGCGGTCCGGGCGCCCGCCCGTGGGGTCCGGCATCACAGGACGCCCGGGGGCTTGCGCGTGCGCCCGCCGAGGGCCTGCCGCAGCGCGCCGCCGACCAGGATCATCGTGGCGCCGAGCGCGCCGACGACGTAGCCGTACTCGATCGAGATCTCGACGCTCTCGCCCGGCCGCCCGAGGATGATCCCGTTCATCAGGATCAGGGCCAGCGCGATCATGCCGACGATCATCGTGACCTCGCCCGGGCGCCACGACAGCTGCGCCTGCCGGATGACCAGGTAGGCCAGGATGAACGGCGCGACGCAGGCGAGCACGAGCAGCCAGTCGAGGAGGCCGTAGGTCTCGAACGCGTTGAACTCGCCGAACCGCCCCCCGTAGTTCGAGTTCGGGTTGCAGCCCTCGGGGCGGGCGGGACCGACGCTGTCGCAGCTCGTCGAGAACCACGGCAGGAACAGCGAGAACAGCAGCACGGCCGAGCCGCCGAACCCGATGAACTCGGCCCAGTGCAATCGCTTGAAGTCCACGCGCTCCCTCTCCTCCTTCTCCTTGGGACCCTCTACCTCGTGCTTGTGGCGCCTGCGGCCGCCGAGGGCGCCCAGCCCCACGCCGAACGCGGTCGTGATCGCGACGAGCAGTATCTCCGGATGCGGCAGGTGAGCCTCCGGCTCGTCGCCGATCGCGTGGTGGGTGAGCAGGATGAAGCTGCCGAA
>DATAAR010000178.1:0-5332 GCA_036259975.1 Solirubrobacteraceae bacterium
CGAGGTGAGCTCGTCGTCCTTGACCAGGCGGTTGGACAGGATGATCGCGTCCTCGAAGTTGTAGCCCTCCCAGGACATGAAGGCGACCATCAGGTTCTTGCCGAGCGCCATCTCGCCCTGGCTCGTCGAGGAGCCGTCGGCGAGGACGTCGCCGGCCTTGACCTTCTGGCCCGTCGCGATCAGCGGCTTGTGGTGGATCAGCGTGCCCTGGTTGGAGCGCATGAACTTCTGCAGCTCGTAGCTGTCGGTGCCGTCCTTCGTCTCGATGACGATCTCGTTGGCATCGACGTAGGCCACCGTGCCGTCGGTGCGGGCGAGCAGGACGTCGCCCGTGTCCAGCGCGGCGCGGCGCTCCATGCCCGTCCCGATGATCGGCGCGTCGGTCTTGAGCAGCGGCACGGCCTGGGCCTGCATGTTCGAGCCCATCAGCGCGCGGTTGGCGTCGTCGTGCTCGAGGAACGGGATCATCGCCGTGGTGATCGACCAGATCTGCTCGGGCGAGACGTCCATGAGGTCGACGTCCTTGGGGCCGACCGTCACGTACTGGCCGGCCTGCGTGCGGCAGACGACCTCCGGGCCCTTGAGCTTGCCGTCCTTGTCGAGCGGGTGATTGGCCTGCGCGATGAGCCGCGGCTCCTCCTGCGTCGCGTCGAGGTGGACGATCTCGTCGGTGACGACGCCGTCCTTGACCACGCGGTACGGGGTGGTGACGAAGCCGTGCTCGGAGACCTCGGCGTAGCTCGACAGCGACCCGATCAGGCCGATGTTCGGGCCCTCGGGGGTCTCGATCGGGCACATGCGGCCGTAGTGCGTGGGGTGCACGTCGCGCACCTCGATCGGCGCGCGCTCGCGCGTGAGGCCGCCGGCGCCGAGGGCGCTCAGGCGGCGGCGGTGCCTCAGGCCGGCCAGCGAGTTCGTCTGGTCCATGAACTGGCTGAGCTGGCTGGAGCCGAAGAACTCCTTGAGCGCCGCGACCACCGGGCGGATGTTCACGATCGTCTGCGGCGTGATCGTGTCCTCGTCCTCGGTGGTCAGCCGCTCGCGGACCACGCGCTCCATCCGGTACAGGCCGATGCGGAAGGCCTCCTGGATCAGCTCGCCGACCGTGCGCAGGCGGCGGTTGCCGAAGTGCTCGTACTCGTCGAGGTGGTCGACGACCGGCTCGCGCGGCATGGCCTGGGCCTCGGCCGCGTAGTCCTTGATCTCCACCTCGCCGTCCTCGGGGATGCCGAGCAGCTTCGGGAGGCTGATGAGCTCGCGCACGAGCGCGTGGATGTCGTCGTGCGTGAGCGTGCGGACGTCGAGGTCGACGTCGAGGCCGAGGCGCGAGTTCAGCTTGTAGCGCCCGACGCGCGTGAGGTCGTAGCGCTTGGGGTCGAAGAACAGCTGCTGCAGCAGTGCGTACGCGGCGTCGACGCTGGGCGGCTCGCCCGGGCGCTGCTTCTTGAAGAGCTCGATGAGCGCGCCCTTCTTGGTCTTCGTGTTCTCCGGGTCGGCCTCGATCGTGTTGCGCAGGTAGAGGCTGTTCTCGAAGAGGTCGAGCAGCTCCTGGTCGAGGCGCTCGATGTCCTCGATCCCCTCCTCGACGTTGCCGTCGGTCTCGGGGTTGTAGGTCATCGCGCGCAGCAGCACGGTGACCGGCAGCTTGCGCTTGCGGTCGATGCGGACGTAGACGCGGCCCTTCTTGTCGATCTCGAGCTCGAGCCACGAGCCGCGGGCCGGCATGAGGTTCGCGGTGAAGACCTGCTTCTCGCGGTCCTTGGGCTCCATCAGGTAGGCGCCCGGGGAGCGCACGAGCTGCGTGACGACGACGCGCTCGGTGCCGTTGATGATGAACGTGCCGCGCTCGGTCATCCACGGGAAGTCGCCCATGAAGACGGACTGCTCGCGGATCTCGCCCGTCTCGTGGTTGATGAAGGCGACGGTGACCGTGAGCGGGCGCGAGTAGGTGAGGTCCTTCTCGCGGCACTCGTCGATCGAGGCGGTCGGCTCGTCGAAGTGGAACTCGCCGAACTGGACGGCCAGGTGCCCGGTGTAATCCTCGATCGGCGAGATGTCGTCGATGGTCTCGCGCAGACCACCGGCCTCCGGATCGACCAGCCAGTCGAACGACCGGCGCTGGATGTCGATCAGGTTGGGGACATCGAGGACCTTGTTCAGGCGCGCGAAGGAGCGGCGCGCGCGCGGAGCGACAACGCTAGGCAAGACAGCGACTCCTCAGAGGGTCGAAAGCTGAGAACACGGCGGAGGGGCGCTCTGCGAGCAAGAGCGACCATCCAAGATAGCACAGGGCAAGGCAGCCCCCGCCGGGGGGCATTCGGCGCTCACGGACCCCGCCCGCAGCGGCCGCGTATGTGGCGCGGCGCCGGTGTCTTGGGCGGCTTCGACTATTGGCCGACCGCGGAAGGGTAGCGCCAGCGGCCGGTTCGCGCCAGTCGGGGTCCGTCCGCCGCACTCAGCCGAGCCGCAGGTGTGCGGCGGCCGGCTCCGGCGCGGGCTCGGAGGCGGGCGGCTCGGGCGCCGGCGGGTCGGGCGCCGGCTCGGATGCCGGCCGATCGGATGCCGGCGGGTCCGGCGTCGGAGGCCGGGGCACCGGTGCGGGATCCGGCTCCGGGCTCAGGGTGGGGGTCGGGTCCCAGCCGACCATGTGGGTCAGGCCGTAGGCGCCCGTGTCGTCCACGGCTTCGGCGATAACCAGCCGGATGGCCGCGCCGTTCCCCGCGGGCAGCGGCGCCACGACCGGGCATCCGTCCTCATGGCATCGACCACCCGGCCCGAAGTCGCCGGGCGCCATCGCGAGCGTCACCGCGGCGTACGCGTGGAAGGGGATCGCCGGGTCGCACGGGCGCTCGGGCCGGTCGCAGATGTTGCGGAAGCTCGTGTCGTACGCGTAGAAGTAGTACGTGACGCTCGCCGGCCGCGTCGGGCAGTAGCGGTGCTCGTGCAGCGCATGCCCCGTCGCCGCGCCCGTGCCGACCGTCGTGAGGCGCTCGGAGCCGCCCAAGCCGTCGCCGCAGTCGCTCCAGCCGTTGGCAGCAGCGTCCACGCTCGGGCCCGCGACCGTGCCGGCCCACGCGGGGCCCGCGACGCCGAGCGCCGCGACGGCGCACACCGCGCCGCCGGCTGCGCGCGCCCATCGACGCGCGCGCGCGAACGACATGTTGCCTCCCGCCAAGACCACCGCACTCCCTGAGCTGGACCGTGGGCCGCATGCTGCTGGTCCCGGATGCGAGGCCCCAGGGTGGTTCGCGCAGCGTCCCGGTGCGCGACCCCGCATGCGCTCTGTGTTCCGGACGACCGCGGCGGGCGCTCGGAGCACCGGGCGTGGCGCCGGCGGCGGCGGCCCCTCCCGCCGCCGCCGCCGGGACGGCGCCTAGCGCGCGATCCGCAGGGACCGGACGACGGCCGGGCCGAGGCGGGTCAGCTCCGGGCCGGTGCGGACCTCGAGCACGTAGCGCCCGGCCTTGAGCTTGCGGCGGACCGCCGCGCTCGTGAAGCGCGCGACGTCGCGCCGGCCCGCCGAAGTGGCGAAGGTCTTGCGGGCGACGAGCGTCCGCCGCGCCCCGGCGAGGCGGTAGAGCCGCGCCTCGGCGTACTCGGCGCCGCGCGGGGCGACGAACGACGCGACAACGCCGTTGCGGCGCGCGGCGCGCGCCGAGAGGCGCGCGGGCGCGGACAGGCGCGTGGCACGCAGGGTCACGCCGGCGACCGCGGAGACCGCGGGCGCCTGCGCGGCCACGGAGGCCAGGCCGGGCACGGGCGCGGCGAGCGGGACCGGCGCCGTGCCGGTGCCGGTGCCGGTGCCGGGGGCCACGATCGTGAACGCCAGCGTCGCGACGGGCGAGACGTTGCCGGCCGCGTCGATCGCGATCGCGCGGATCGTCGTCGTGCGGTTCACCGTGAGCGAGAAGCCGGTGTACCGCGCGCTCGCCTCGGTCGGGACGGAGGCGTCGGTCGTGTAGTGGATGACGGTCCCCGGCTCGGCGAACAGGTCGACGAACTGGGTGGCCTCGTACCGGCCGGCGGCGGGACTCGATTGCGGCGCGGCCGGGGCGACGGTGTCGCGGCCCACGCGCAGCCCGGGCGCGGTGGTGGCGCCGCCGCCCGAGAACGCGGGCGTCGCGGTCAGGTTCGCGTTCGCGCCGAAGGTCGCGACCTCTTCGGCGCCGAACGCGACGGTCCACGCGCGGTCCGCGCCGGCCGGCGCGCCGTCGGCCGCGGTCAGCGCGCTCGCGGCCTTCTCGATCGGGTCGGCGCCGCCCGGCCCGTCATCGAGCGTGACGGTGACGCCGTCGACGGTTGCGGTCGCGGTGCCGCTCACCTCGAGGCCGGCACCGGCGCCGACCACGTCGCGATCGACCGCCGTGGCGGCGTTCGCGTCGGGCGCCGCGGGCGCGAGCCCCTCGCAGCCAATCGCGGGTCCGGGCGCCGAGCCGGCGTCCGCGATCTGGGTCTCGCCGGTCGCGAACGGGAAGGTGTGGCCGAAGCCGATCGTGTGCTCGGCGTCGGGGTGCATGAGCTGCGCCGGCGTTGCGCGCCCGCCCTTGTCCGGCAGCATCGTGTAGGGCGGCGTGTAGACCGCCTTGAACGTCTCGCCGTCGCGCTCGATGCGTGCCGGGCCGCCGCGGAGGCTGCTCGTCAGGCGGAACTCCGCCTCGAGCTCGTCGGCGATCGGGCCGCCCAGCGCGGAGCGGGCGCGGCCGGTGAGGACGATGTCGTCCGGGTTCGCGGGATCGGGTTCGGGACCGGACTCGACGACGATGTCGTCGACCAGGATCGTATCGGTGCCGCCGGCGGCGTCCGTCACGACGATCTTGTCGTAGGGCTTGATGTCGGCCGTGGCCTTCGACCAGCAGTCGCCGGCCACGGGCGCGCCCTCGGGCCCGTGGTTGACCTCGAGGCCGCCGCCCTCGGGCGTGCTCACCGCCGGGCCGGCGGCGCGCGCGATGAGGTGCGGGCCGCGGAAGACCTCGACGCGCAGCGGCGTGCCGACCTGGTGGCCGAACGTGGCGACGAAGTCGATCTCGTGGAACACCGACACGTTGTGGCCCGCCCGCACGCTGCCGGGCTCCGTCAGCGCCGCGTGCGCGTCGGCGCTCAGCGCGACCGAGCCCGCGATCGCGGCGGCCGTGGCCCATCTCCACGCGGCCGTCCGCGGCCGCGCGAGCATCCCCCGATCCTGCACCCCGACCCCCTTGGTCGTTCCCCAGCCTTCCGTGTACTGCCCGGAATGCTGAGTGTTGCGGGTCGGACCGCCTAGAGCGTTCCTGCGCAGCACGGCCTGCGGCATCGCGCACACCGCGCGCCGGGCGTGAAACGACGAGGGGCGCCC
>DATAAR010000179.1:0-8998 GCA_036259975.1 Solirubrobacteraceae bacterium
GCGCGCGAGGAGCCCGACGACCGCGTCGACGAGGAGGCGGCCGACGTCCTGTACCACCTGACCGTGCTGCTCCACAGCCGCGGCCGGGGGCTCGACGACGCCCAGGAGGTGCTCAATGGCCGTCGCCGCTGAGCGCGCCGCGCTGCGGGTCGAGCCCTCCCTCCCGGAGGTCCGCGCGCTCGCGCGCGAGCACAACCTCGTCCCGGTCCGCCACACGTTCATCGACGACTGCGAAACGCCCGTCGCCGCGTTCCTGAAGCTCCGCGGGACCGAGCCGCAGTCGCCCGCGTTCCTGCTCGAGTCGGCCGAGCAGGGCCAGCGCGTCGGGCGCTACTCGTTCATCGGCGTTCGCCCGCGCGCGGTGGTGCGCTGGTCGCTGGGCGACGACGGCGACCCCTACGACATCGCCGCGCGGGAGGTCGGCCGCTACCGCCAGGCGCCGCTCGCCGAGCTGCCGCCGTTCGCCGGCGGCGCCGTCGGCTACTTCGGCTACGACCTCGTGCGCACCGTCGAGCCGCTCGGCGACCCGAACCCCGACGCGCTCGGCCTGCCCGACATGGCGCTGATGCTCTCCGACGTGCTCGTCGTGTTCGACCACCTCAAGCACACGATCACGGTGCTGGTGAACGTCTACGCCGACGACGCGGACGTCGACGGCTCCTACGCGGCGGCGCTCGAGACGATCGCCCAGGTGCGCGCGCTGCTCAACGGGCCGCTCCCGCAGGCGCCGGCCACCCCCGCGCGCCCGCGGCCCGAGTTCTCCTCGAACATGCCGCGCGAGCAGTTCGAGGCGATGGTCGCGCGGATCGTCGAGTACGTACACGCGGGCGACGCCTTCCAGGTCGTCCCCTCGCAGCGCTGGAGCGCCGAGCTCGACGCCGACCCGTTCTCGATCTACCGCGGCCTGCGGGTCGTCAACCCGAGCCCGTACATGTACTTCCTGGACTTCCGCGACTTCCAGATCGCGGGCGCCAGCCCCGAGCCGCTGCTCACCGTCTCGGGCCGCCACGTCTCGACGCGGCCCATCGCCGGCACCCGCCCGCGCGGCGCCGACGCGGCCGAGGATGCCGCGATCGCCGAGGGCCTGCTCGCCGACGAGAAGGAGCGCGCCGAGCACGTGATGCTCGTCGACCTCGGGCGCAACGACCTCGGGCGGGTGTGCGAGTACGGCTCGGTCGCGGTCGACACGTTCATGGCGGTCGAGACCTACTCGCACGTGATGCACATCGTCTCGAGCGTGTCGGGCACGCTGCGCGAGGAGGTCGGCGCCATGCACGCCCTGCGCTCGGTCCTGCCGGCCGGCACGCTCAGCGGGGCGCCGAAGGTCCGCGCCATGCAGATCATCGACGAGTTGGAGCCCGTCAAGCGGGGCGGATACGGTGGGGCCATCGGCTACCTGAGCTACACGGGCGACCTCGACACGTGCATCCACATCCGCACCGTCGTGATCAAGGACGGGCGCGCGCACGTCCAGGCCGGCGGCGGGACCGTCGCCGACGCGCGCCCCGACTACGAGTACGCCGAGTCGGTCGCCAAGGCCAGCGCGGTGCTGCGCGCGGTGGAGCTGGCGCTGGAGCAGCCCGACTGGCCGTGAAGGTCCTCGCCATCGACAACTACGACTCGTTCACCTACAACCTCGTCCAGTACCTGGGCGAGCTGGGCTGCGAGCTCGAGGTGGTCCGCAACGACCGCGCGTCGGTCGACGAGCTGCTCGACCGCGGCTACGATCGCGTCGTCGTGTCGCCCGGGCCGTGCACGCCGAACGAGGCCGGCATCTCGCTCGAGGCGGTCCGCCGCTTCCCCGAGGCCGGGGTGCCCACGCTCGGCGTCTGCCTCGGGCACCAGTCCATGGCCCAGGCGTTCGGCGGAACGGTGATCCGCCACGTCCCCGTGCACGGCAAGACGACGACGATCGAGCACGACGGCCGCACGATCTTCGCCGGCCTGCCCTCGCCGCTGACAGTCGGGCGCTACCACTCCCTGGTGGTCGCTGACGACGCCGTGCCCGACGCGTTCGAGGTCTCGGCGCGCGGCGGCGGCGTCGTGATGGCGATCCGCCACCGCGAGCTGCCGGCCGAGGGCGTGCAGTTCCACCCCGAGTCGGTCCTGACCGAGTCCGGCAAGCGGATGCTCGAGAACTTCCTGGCCGAGGAGCCCTCCGCCTAAGACGTGCCGAACCCGGTCCTCACCCGCGCGATCGACGCGCTCGCCTCCGGCACCGACCTGCCGCGCGAGCAGACCGGCGCCGTGCTCGGCGAGATCATGCGCGGCGACGCGTCGGAGACCGAGATCGCGGCGTTCCTCATCGCCCTGCGCACGAAGGGCGAGACGGTCGACGAGCTCGCCGGGCTGGCCGGCACGATGCGCGCGCTGGCCACCCCGGTCCCGTGCGACCGCGGCGATCTCGTCGACACGGCCGGCACCGGCGGCGGCCGGCCGACGTTCAACGTGTCGACCACCGCGGCGCTGATCGCCGCCGGCGCGGGCTGCGCGCTCGCCAAGCACGGCAACCGCTCCGCGACCGGGCTGAGCGGCTCGGCCGACGTCCTCGAGGCGCTCGGCGCCCGCATCGACCTCAAGCCCGAGGCGGTCGCGCGGTGCATCGACGAGGCCGGCTTCGGCTTCATGTTCGCCCCCGCCCACCACGCCGCCACGCGCTACGTCGTGCCGGTCCGCAAGGAGCTCGCCGTCCGCACGATCTTCAACTTCCTCGGGCCGCTGACGAACCCCGCCGGCGCGCGGCGGCAGCTCGTCGGGGTGTCGGACCCCAACTACCTGGAGCGCATGGCGGGCGCGCTCGCGCGGCTGGGGTGTGACCGGGCGTTGCTAGTGTCCAGCGAGGATGGCCTGGACGAGATGAGCACGTCTGCGCCCACGCACGTCGTCGAGGTCAACGGCGAGGAGATCTCCCGCTACGTCGTCGCCCCGGCGGACGTCGGGATCGACGTCGCGCCGGCGGACGCGATCCGCGGCGGCACGCCCGATCAGAACGCCGCCGTCACGCGCGCGATCCTCGACGGCGACGACGGCGCGCCGCGCGACCTGGCCGTCCTCAACGCGGGCGCCGCGATCTACGCCGGCGGCCTCGCCGACTCGCTGGCCGCCGGGGTCGGGGCGGCCCGCGCCGCGATCGACTCGGGCGCCGCCCGGCGGGCGCTCGACGCCTACGTGTCCCTGAGCCAGGAGCTCGCCCCGGCGTGAGCGTCCTCGACCGCATCGTGGACGCCACGCGCGAGAACGTGGCCCGGCGTCGCGAGGCCGTGCCGCTCTCCGAGCTCGAGGGCCGCCTGTCGGCGCCGCGCGACGACCGCCCATTTCGCGAGGCGCTCACCCGTCCGGGGGTCTCGCTGATCGCCGAGCACAAGCGCCGCTCGCCGAGCGCGGGCGAGATCCGCGCCGGAGCGACGGTGGCCGACATCGTGACCGCCTACGAGCGCGGCGGCGCGGCGGCGCTGTCGATTCTCACCGAGGGCCCGCACTTCGGGGGCTCGCTCGACGACCTGCGCGAGGCGCGCGGGGCGTCGGCGCTGCCGATCCTGCGCAAGGACTTCATCGTCGACCCCTACCAGGTGTACGAGTCGGCGGTCGCGGGTGCCGACGCGATCCTGCTGATCGTGGCCGCGCTCGACGAGGACGACCTCGCGATGCTCCACCGCGAGGCCCTCGCGCTCGACCTCGACGTGCTCGTCGAGGTCCACAGCGAGGAGGAGCTCGAGCGCGCGCTCGAGGTCGCCGACCCCGACGTGATCGGCATCAACAACCGCGATCTCGTGGACTTCTCCGTCGACGTCGAGCGCACGTACGAGTTGCTCTCCGACGTGCCGGCCGGCAAGACGGTCGTCTCCGAGTCGGGGTTCCACACGCGCGAGCAGCTCGACGACCTCGAGCGCGTCGGCGTGGACGCCGTCCTCGTGGGCGAGACGCTGATGCGCGCGCCGGATCCCGAGCTCGCGTGCCGGGAGCTCAGCGGCCGCGAGGGCGACTCCGAGGCGTACTGAGGCGCCGCCGAGAATCTTTAAACGCCACGTAAGACGCGGTTTAGCACCGCTTGAGGGCGTATTTCCACACTGGCGCCGTGCAGTGGAAGTCGCTCGTGCCCGTGGCTGTCATCTCCGCCGTGCTCGGCTGCGCGGCGTCCGTGGGCATCGTGTCGCTGCTCGACCTCGGCGGTGGGCACACGAACACCCGCACCGTCATCCAGCAGGCCCCGCTGCAGGGCCAGCAGGCGTCCAGCGACGGCGGCTCGGGGCTGACGCCGCGCGAGATCTACAAGCGGTACGCGCCCGGCGTCGTGTTCGTCCGCGCCCAGGTCGTGGAGCGCTCGGCGTCGCCGTTCGACTTCGGCTTCCCCCAGGAGCGGCGCGGCGAGGCGACCGGGTCGGGCTTCGTCACCGACAAGGACGGGACGATCCTCACGAACGCGCACGTCGTCGCCGGCGCGACGGAGGTCACGGTCCAGTTCGCGGACAAGCGGGTCCGCGAGGCGCGGATCCTCGGCCGCGATGACTCGACCGACCTGGCCGTGCTCAAGGTCGACGCGCCCGCCGACGAGCTGAGGCCGCTCACGCTCGGGTCCTCCGCGAGCGTGCAGGTCGGCGACCCGACGATCGCGATCGGCAACCCGTTCGGCCTCGAGCGCACGCTCACCACCGGCGTCGTGTCGGCCACCAAGCGCACCATCCGCGCGCCCGACGGCTTCCAGATTGACGGCGTGATCCAGACGGACGCGGCGATCAACCCGGGCAACTCGGGCGGCCCGCTGCTCGACGCGGCCGGCCGGGTGATCGGCATCAACTCGCAGATCGAGACCGGCGGCAGCGGCGGCGGCAACGTCGGCATCGGCTTCGCCGTCCCGATCGACACCGCCAAGCGGATCATGCCGGAGCTCAAGACCGAGGGCCGCGTGGACCGCGGGTTCTTGGGCGTCGAGGACGTCGTGACCATCGACCGCTCGCTCGACCCGCTGAACCTGCCCGTCGACCACGGCGTGCTCGTGCAGAGCATCACGCCCGGCAGCCCGGCCGCGAAGGCCGGCATCCGCGGCGGCGACCTCGGCGCGCAGCTCGGCGACCGGCCGATCCGCCTCGGCGGCGACATCATCACCGCGGTCGACGGCCGCGCCATCCGAACGAACGACGACCTCGTGGCCGCCATCGCCGGCCGCAAGAAGGGCGACACGGTGAAGATCCAGCTTCTGCGCGACGGGCGCGAGCGCACCGTCGAGGTCGAGCTGGCCTCCAGACCGACGCAGACCGACGGGCACGGATAGCCCGTACGATGCAGGCGTGACCACCCCCCGGCCGCCGCGCATCAAGTTCTGCGGGATGACCGGCCTCGACGACGCCCAGCGCGCCGTCGAGGCCGGCGCCTGGGCGCTGGGCCTGATCCTGTTCAGCGGCTCTCCGCGCCGCTGCCCGTTCCCGGCGGCGGAGCGCATCTCCGGCGCCCTGCGGCGCCAGGCCGAGATCTGCGGCGTGTTCGTCAACGCGCCGCTCGATGAGGTCTCCGGCGTCGCGGACGGCCTCGGCCTGACGATGGTGCAGCTGCACGGCGACGAGGGCCCGTCGTTCTGCGCCGAGGTGGCGCGCCGCACCGGCGCCAAGGTCATGAAGGCGGCGCGCGTGCGCACGGGCGCGGACATCATCGCGCTCGAGCGGTTCCACACCGACCTGCACCTGCTCGACGCGCACCACCCGGGGCGCTTCGGCGGCACGGGCGAGACCTTCGACTGGCAGCTCGTGCACCAGCGGCGCACCGACATCCCCGTCGTGCTGAGCGGCGGCCTGACGCCCGACAACGTGGCCGCGGCGATCGAGGCGACGCACCCCTACGCGGTCGACACCGCCAGCGGCACCGAGGCGCGGCCGGGCGTCAAGGACCCGGAGAAGCTCCGGGCGTTCGCCGCGGCGGTGCGGTCGACCGTGCCCGAGCTCGCGCAGGACCCCGCCTGATGGCGGTCGGCGGCCTCGAGCACCGGTTCGGCCCGTACGGCGGCCAGTACGTCCCCGAGACGCTGATGCCGGCGCTGGCGGAGCTCGAGGCGGCGTGGCTGGCCGCCCGGCGCGACCCCGCCTACGAGGAGGAGCTCGCGCTGCTGAGCCGCGACTTCTGCGGGCGCCCGACGCCGCTGTACCTCGCCGAGCGCCTGAGCGAGGTCGCGGGCCGCGAGGTCTGGCTCAAGCGCGAGGACCTCATGCACACCGGCTCGCACAAGCTCAACAACGCGCTCGGCCAGGCGCTGCTCGCCCGCCGCATGGGCAAGGAGCGGATCATCGCCGAGACCGGCGCCGGCCAGCACGGGGTCGCGAGCGCGACCGTCTGCGCGCTGCTCGGCCTGGAGTGCATCGTCTACATGGGCGCCGAGGACATCCGCCGCCAGCAGCCCAATGTGCAGCGGATGGAGCTGCTCGGCGCGCGCGTGGTGAGCGTCGAGGCCGGGGCGCGGACGCTCAAGGAGGCGGTGTCGGAGGCGATCCGCGACTGGGTCACGAACGTCGGCGGCACGCACTACATCATCGGCTCCGCCGTCGGGCCGGCGCCGTACCCGGCGATCGTGCGCGACCTGCAGCGCGTGATCGGCGACGAAGCGCGTGCACAGCTGCTCGAGCGCACCGGGCGCCTGCCGGACCGGGTGCTGGCCTGCGTCGGCGGCGGATCGAACTCGATCGGCATGTTCGCCGGGTTCGTCGAGGACGCGGACGTCGAGCTCGTCGGCGTCGAGGCGGCGGGCGAGGGCCTGGAGAGCGGCCGTCACGGCGCCCCGCTCACGGTCGGCGGGCGGCCGGGCGTCCTGCACGGGTCGCTGTCGGCGATCCTCCAGGACGACGAGGGCCAGATCCGCGAGGCGCACTCGATCTCGGCGGGTCTCGACTACCCCGGCTCCGGGCCCGAGCACGCGTGGCTGCGCGACTCGGGGCGGGCGCGGTACGTGGCGGTCAACGACGAGGACGCGCTGCAGACGTTCCGGCGCGTGACGCGCCTGGAGGGGATCATCCCGGCGCTCGAGACCTCGCACGCGCTGCACCACGCGCTGCTTCCGTCGGACAGCGCGCTCGATGTCGTGTGCTGCTCGGGGCGGGGCGACAAGGACCTCGCCGAGGTCCTCGCCCGCTCGTGAGCACGCTGCCCGCCAACGCCGGCGCGGAGCGCATCGCCGACGCGTTCGCGGGATCGGGCAAGCGCGCCGCGCTGATGCCGTACCTCATGGGCGGCTTCCCGGATCTCGAGGTGTCGCGGGCGATCGGCGAGGCGTACGCCGACGGCGGCGCGGACCTCGTCGAGCTCGGGGTGCCGTTCTCAGACCCGCTCGCCGACGGCCCGGTGATCCAGGCGGCGGGCACGCGCGCGCTCGCGGCCGGGACGACGGTGGCGGCGGTCATCGAGCTGGCCGGGGCGCTGGCCGAGCGGCTCCCGGTGGTGCTCATGTGCTACGCGAACCTCCTCATGGCGCGCGGGGTGGAGCGGTTCGCGGCGGATGTCGCCGCGGTCGGCGCGAGCGGCCTGATCGTGCCCGACCTGCCGCTGGAGGAGGCGGACGACACGCTGGCGGCGTGCGACGCGGCCGGCCTCGCGCTGGTGCCGCTCGTGGCGCCGACCACGCCCGACGACCGCCTCGCGGCCATCGGCGCTCGCGCGCGCGGCTTCCTCTACACGGTCTCGGTGACCGGCACGACGGGCGAGCGCGCGGCGCTGTCCGACACGTTCGCGGGCGTGGTCGCCCGCGCCAGGGCCCACACCTCGGTGCCGGTCGCGCTCGGCTTCGGGATCGCGACCCCCGAGCACGCCGCCCAGGCGGCCGACGCCGGCGCCGACGGCGTGATCGTCGGCAGCCGCCTCGTCCGCGCGGCCGGCGAGGCGGGCGACCCGGCCGGTGCGGTGCGGGAGGTCGTGGCGGAGATGGCGACGGCGCTGCGGGCCTGAGCGCTCGTCGTCCGTCCCGGCGTGCGCGCGCGGCAGGGTCGCGGTGCGCGGCGCGCGCGGACAGCGCTTCGAGGGAGGGCGCTGTTGCACTTCCGGAACGGTGTGTGTCGTCCAGTGTGCGCTTGCGGCAAGAGGGCGCCACACCGTGCGGAAGACCGGCGCACGCCGCACTCTGGCGCAGCCACCGGAACCGCGGCGTCGCATACCGCTTGCTAGCGTTCGCGCCCGCATGGGCGTGATCGTCGCCACCACCGCCGGCCTCATCATCTGGCTCGTCCTGTGGTCGCTCGGCCAGAAGGCGATCGACGCCTTCATGATCACCGTGCTGATCGCGGTCGTCGCCGCGACGCTGCGGATGCTCTCGCCGTACCTGCCCGGCAACCGCCGCCCCTGACCGTCCCGCGGGCCCGCGCGACCGTCCCGCGGCCGGGCCGGCCGCTCGCCGTACGCGGGACCGGCGCACGCGCCTTCACTCAGGGTTAACGCGGCTGGCCTCGAGGGACGTTGCGCCTCGTCTGACGGCCCCCATACAATTCCGCCCTCTTCGGTATCGCGTTCCTTGAGGAGGGACCCAACTTGCGAGTACGTTCAGTGGCAGCCAGCGGCTGCCTCCTGACCGCTCTTGCCTTCGGTGTCGCGGCCTGTGGTGGCGGCGACGACGGCGGTGGCGGCGGGGGCGACTCCGGCCGCACGACGCTCACCATCTACTCGAGCCTGCCGCTCCAGGGCGACTCCCGGCCGCAGTCGGAGTCCGTCGTCAACGGCGAGAAGCTGGCGCTCGAGGAGGCCGGCGGCAAGGTCGGAAACTTCAAGATCACGTACAGGAGCCTCGACGACGCCACCGCGGCAGCCGGCAAGTGGGAGGCGGGTCAGACCTCCGCCAACGCCCGCAAGGCGGCGCAGGACCAGTCGACGATCGTGTACCTCGGCGAATTCAACTCCGGCGCCACCGCGATCTCGCTGCCGATCCTCAACGAGGCCGGCATCCTGCAGATCTCGCCGTCCAACACCGCCGTCGGGCTCACCCGCGGGGGCGCGGGCGCCGACAAGGGCGAGCCGGACAAGTACTACCCGTCCG
>DATAAR010000180.1:0-12917 GCA_036259975.1 Solirubrobacteraceae bacterium
GGCCGGCGGCGCGAACGAGCCGATCACGAGCGTCACGCGCCGGCGATCGAGCCCGCGTCCCGCCTCGGCGACCTCGTCGCGCAGCCCGATCAGCAGCGCCGCGGCGGTGCCGGCGTGCAGCGCCACCTCGAAGGCCTTGCGCAGCTCCGGATCCAGGCGCGGATACGGCCAGCCCAGGAGCCACGGCACGAGCGTCGTGTGGGCGGACGACGAGACGGGCAGCAGCTCGGCCGGCCCGTGCAGCGCGCCGAGCGCGAGGGCGTGGGAGAGCGGAAGCCCCGGCTCAGGCGCCGGGCGCATCCGCGGCGGCCTCGCGCGGGCGCTTGCGGTCGCGGCGGTTGCGCACGATCAGGACCACGACGCCGACGACGATCAGCGCGGCGACGGCGTAGTCGACGTAGTGCAGGCTGTCCTTCCAGGCCTCCCACCGCACGCCGACCTGCTGGCCGATGAACGCGAGCATGAAGACCCATGGCACGCAGCCGGCGAAGGTGAGCACGGAGAAGCGCCAGAACGGCATGCGCGCCACCCCGGCCGGCAGCGAGATGAACGTGCGGATGATCGGCAGCATGCGGGTGAAGAACACCGTGGCGTCGCCGTGGCGCTCGAACCAGCGGTCGGCCCAGGCCAGGTGCGAGGGCTTGATGTGCAGCTTGCGACCGTGCTTCTCGAGGATGTCGACGCGCCCGTACCAGCCGATCGCGTACGCCAGCCAGGAGCCGACAAGATTGGCGAGCGAGCCGACGAGCGTCACCATGAACAGGCTGTAGTGGCCCTCGGAGACGTTGAAGCCGGCGAACAGCATCGTGGCCTCGCTCGGGATCGGGATGCAGGCGCTCTCGAACAGCATGAGCACGAAGATCCCGGCCAGGCCGAGCTCGGCGACGACGTCCGTCGCGAAGCGGACCAGCGGGTCGGTGAGGGAGGCGAGCGGAAGCAGATGTGGAAGCACGGGAGCGATCGAGGGTAGCGGGCGGACCCGCGTGCGGGGTCGGCGCGCTCCGATCGGGCGCTAGGTCGTGCGGATCCGGATCGAGCGCGACACCGCGGGCACGGTCGCTCCGGACCCCGCGCCGACGTAGATCCGGTAGTCGCCTCCGCGCCGGATGCGGATCGTCTTGCCGAACACGCCGTAGTCGGCGCGGCCCGCGCGGACGAGCATCCCCGACACCGTCACCCACCGTGTGCCGCGCCGCTTCTGGATCGCCAGCGGCCGGCCCACCTCGCTCGGGCGGACGGTGCCCGAGAAGCGCACCCGTCCACCGCGGCGGACGCGCCGGCGTGTCGCCTTGGCGCGGACGGCGGCCTGCACGCCGAGCGTGACGACCGGGCTCGCGAGCCCGGCCCGGCCCACGACGACCGCCCGGTACTGCGTGCTGAGCGCGAGGGAGACCAGCGCAACGGCGAAGCGGCCCCGGGCGTCGGTCACGACCGCGTTGCCGACCGGCGCGAAGCCGCCGACGTACGGGAACGGGCGCTGCTGCACCTGCACCGTCTGGCGGGCGTTGCCGGTGCCGGACAGCGTGCCGGCGAGCGTCACCGGTGCGCCGAAGGGCACCGGGTTGGGGGTCGCCGCGAGCGCCAGCGCCAGCGGCTGGGCCGCGGTCCGGAACGTGCGGTCGGCGCCCCGCGCGACGCCCGACGCGTTCTGCGCGACGAGCCGGAAGTGGTACAGCGTGGCGGGGGCGAGGCCCGTGACCGGAGCCGCCGCCGCGACGGCGGCCGTGCCCCGTCCCGCGCTCGCGGAGGACGTCCGCGCGCCGTACGCCGTCGTCGTCCCGTACTCGAAGACGTACGTCGTGGCCTGGCCCCGCGGGTTCACCTGGCCGGTCAGCGTCGCGCCCTGGCTCGTGATCCGGGCCGCGCCGCCCGTCGTCACGCCGGGCACCTGCGCGACGGCCGGGCCGGCGGACAGGCCGAGCGCGGCCACCGTTCCGGCCGCCACCGCGATCCGCCGCCGCGCCGCTCTCGTCACACCCGCTCCTCTCCCCATGTGCATCGGTCATCTTCGCGAACAACCGGCGGTCGCGAGGGTTGCGGGACGCGGCCGGAGCCGCGCCCCCAGCCACTACCCTGCGTGCGGATGCCTCCGCCCCTCGTGCCGTGCGCGTCTGGGTCGACCTGACGAACAGCCCGCACGTCCTCGTGCTGCGGCCGGTCATCGCCGCGCTGCGCGCGCAGGGCGCCGACGTCCAGGTGACCGCCCGCGACTTCGCCCAGACGGTCGGGCTCGCCGAGCGCTTCGGGCTCGGCGTCGAGGTCATCGGCCGCCACCGCGGCGGCCGGCTCGCGGCCAAGGCGGCCGGTCTGGCATCCCGCGCGACGGCGCTCGCCCGCTGGGCCCACGCCACTCAGCGCCTCCGGGGCCGCTTCGACCTCGCGCTCGGCCACGGCTCGAACGACGTGACCGTCGCCGCCGCGGCGCTGCGGATCCCGCGCTCGACGATGTTCGACTACGAGTGGGCCGCGGTCCAGCACACGGTCAACTGCCGCCTGGCCCACGCGGTGGTCGTACCCGAGGCGATCCCGCCCGAGCGCCTGGACCGGTACGGCGCGCGCGGCAAGCTCGCGCGCTACCCCGGGCTCAAGGAGGAGTACTACCTCGCCGACTTCACGCCCGACGACCGCGTGCTCGCGGAGCTGTCGCTCGACCGCGCCGCGCCGATCGCGGTGGTCCGCACGCCACCCGAGGCCTCGCTGTACCACCGCTTCGCCAACGTCGTCTTCGCCGGCGTGCTCGAGCGCCTGCGCGACCAGGGCCAGGTGGTCGTGCTGCCGCGCACGGCCGAGCAGCGGGCCGAGCTGCGGCGCGCCGGCGGCTTCTGCGTGCCCGAGCGCGCGATCGACGCCCAGTCGCTGATCGCGCTCGCCGACCTCGTGGTGAGCGCGGGCGGCACGATGAACCGCGAGGCCGTGGCCCTGGGGACGCCCGTCTACACGACGTTCGAGGGCCGCCTCGGCGCCGTCGACGAGCAGCTCATCGCGCAGGGCCGCCTGCGCCGGCTGGAGCGTCCCGCGGAGCTTGCGCTCGCCAAGCGCGCGCCGTCCGATGGCCAGCGCGTGCGCCGCGACCCCGCCCTGCTCGTCGACCTGCTGTGCTCGCCCCTTGCCCGCTGAGCGCTCAGGCCGCCGTCCACAGCTCGCCGGTGAGCACCCGGTCGGGCCGCACCCGCCACTCCGAGGCCAGGCGCCACAGCTCCGCGGCGGCGCGCGGCCCGGGCAGGTCGCAGACGGCCGCGACCTCGGGGGTCGCCATGCGCCCGAACCGCCGCAGGGCGTCCTCGACGCCCGGCAGGCCGCCGTTCGGGCTCGCGCCGGCGGCGAGCGCGGCGGCGCGCAGCTCGCCCGCGTCGCCCGAATCGTAGACGCCGTGCACGGCGCCGTCGTCCCCGCGGAACTCGAACGACGGGAACGGCACGCGCCGGCGCTCGTCGGTGTGCGTCTCGGGCGCCGCGCCGCGGGCGCGCTCGATGTCGGCGCCGAAGGCCTCCGTGATCGCGTTCGAGCGCAGGTCGATCGCGAAGCGCTCGACGTTCAGGTCCGGCACCTGCCGGGCCGCGTCGGTCAGCGCATCGGGCGTGTCCAGGGCCCGGCGGCCGGCCATCATGCCCTCCCGCAGCACGCGCAGGTACGGCCCGTCGAGGCGCTGCTCGGCCGCCGCCTTGACGGCCAGGCTGGCGGGATACGACGAGCGCGGCGGTGCGTCGAGCCAGACGCGAGGATCGACCGGCATCCCGCTCGCCTCGGCGGCGTCGAGCACGTGGCGCATGGTCTCGAGCGGCTTGCGGAACTCCCGGGCCAGGCCCCCCATGACGTAGGTGATCTCGAGCGAGTCGCCGAACTCCGCCTGGAGCCGTCGAAGTCCCGGTTCGGCCGCCCACGACCACGGGCACGCCGGATCCGTGTAGTACGTCACATGAACGACGCCCACACCCGCACAATAGAGGCATGAGCTCGCAGGTCGGCACGCTGCTCTCGGGCCGCTATCGCCTCGACGCCCAGATCGGCGCCGGCGGCATGTCGACCGTCTACCGCGCGTTCGACACGGTGCTCGAGCGGCAGGTCGCGATCAAGCTCATGCACCGCGACATCGCCGCCGACGAGGACCAGCTCGAGCGCTTTCGCCGCGAGGCGCGCGCCGTCGCGCAGCTCAACCACCCGCACGTGGTGGGCGTCATCGACGCGGGCGAGGCGACGCCGGAGGAGGAGCCGGCGTTCGGCGAGCCGGTCGGCATGCCGTACATCGTGTTCGAGTACGTCGAGGGAGAGACGCTCAAGGACCGCATCCGCCGCCAGCGGCGGCTGCCGGTGCCCGAGGCGGTCGCCTACGCGATCGAGATCGCCCGCGCGCTGCAGGCCGCGCACGACCGCCGCATCGTCCACCGCGACGTCAAGCCCCAGAACGTCCTCATCGACGAGGAGGGCACGGCCAAGGTCACCGACTTCGGCATCGCCCGCTCGCTCGCCGAGGAGGGCCTCACGGCGGACGGGCGCGTGCTCGGGACGACCGACTACGTCTCGCCCGAGCAGGCGCTCGGCCGCGACGTCGGCCCGCAGTCGGACGTCTACTCGCTGGGCATCGTGCTCTACGAGATGCTCACCGGCGAGGTGCCGTTCCGCGGCGAGAACCAGGTCGCCGTGGCGATGAAGCACGTGCGCGAGGAGCTCCCCGACGTGCAGATGCGCCGGCCCGAGGTCTCGAGCGCGCTGGCCGCCGTCGTCGACCGGGCGACGGCCAAGGACCTCGACCGCCGTTACCAGACCGACGCCGAGCTCATCCGCGACCTCGAGGACGTCCTGGGCATCGAGACCGCTCGCTCGGGCCAGGCCACCGGCGAGGCGACCGCGGTGCTGCGCACGCTACCGCCCGGAGCGCAGCGACGCCTGCCGTGGCGGGTGCTGCACCCGGCGCGGGTCGTCGCGGTGCTCGCGCTGATCGGCTCGGTGGCCGCGGTGGCGGCGGTGCTCATGGCGACGAAGGAGCGCGCCGAGCGCGGGACCGGCACCCGGAACGTCAAGCCTCCGCCGGGGCTGCGGTCCGTGTCGCTCGGGCAGAGCCGCGCGAAGGACTTCGATCCGTTCGGCGGCGACGGCGAGCACGCCATCGAGGCCAAGGCGGTGGTGGACCAGGACACGAAGTCGACCTGGTCGACCGAGCGCTACGAGGGCGGGACGCTGAACAACAAGCCCGGCGTCGGCATCTTCGTCGACGCCAAGCCGAGCGTCGCGGCGCGCGCGATGGACGTGATCTCGCCCACGCGTGGCTGGCGCGGGGAGATCTACGCCGCGCCCAACGGGCCGACGCCGCAGCGGCTGGAGGACTTCCGGCGGCTCGCGCCGATCGCGCAGACGCGCACGCGGACGCGGGTGCGGCTGGGCACGAGCGGCCGCCGCTACCGCTACTACCTCGTCTGGATCACGAGCCTGCCGCCGGAGGCGAGCGCGGTCGAGATCGCCGAGATCCGCCTGTTCCGCCTGAGCTCCTGAGCGTCGTCAGGGCCGCTTCGGCGGCGGCGTGGGCTCCGGGTCCTCCCCATCGCGGGATCGCTGGCCGTGGACCGCGTCGAGGCCGCGGTCGATGATCTCGTCCCGAGCACTGCGCACCCGCTCGAGCAGCTGATCGACCCGCCGACGTCGCGCGAGATCGGTCCGCCGCTCCGTCTCGTCCGTCATGCTCTGCCGTCCCCTAGTCGTTGTCCGACACGCGCCCCGGTCGTGCCGGTCCCGGCTTCGGCGCGCCACCGTGCCCCCGCGGCGGCGATCCCCAATCTCCGTGCCGGCGCGCCCCCCAGCTCCGCCGGACGACAGGAGTGTCGCGCGCGGGCGCCCGGCACACATCGCCCCGCCGGTGGACGTCGCGAACGGTCTGCGGGTCACCCGATCGGGTGAGGGCGGCTTGCACCGGTCGACCCTTGACCCTCACGCGAGGTGAGGCCCTAGCCTCGGGCCATGCGACGCATCGGCGACGTCGCCGCGGCCCACGGGCCTGACGGTCAGGACGCTGCACCACTACGACGAGATCGGGCTGCTCGCCGCCTCCGAGCGCAGCCAGGCCGCTTACCGGCTGTACTCCGACGCCGACATGCGCCGGCTGTAGCGGATCGTGGCGTTCCGGCAGCTCGGCTTCGCGCTCGGCGAGATCGGGCCGCTCCTGGACCGCGATGGCGGCGACCCGCGCGCCGTGGTCCGCGACCAGCTCGCCCGCCTCGATGCCGAGCTCGAGCTCAAGCGGCGCCTGCGCGACCGGCTCAACCGGCTGCTCGACGCGCTCGACGGCGCCGACGGCGCCGCATCCGAGCTGTTCCTGGAAGCGATCGAAGGGATGACGATGGCCGAGCAGCACTACACGCCCGAGCAGCGCGCGCAGCTCGACGAGCGCCGCCGCGCGCTCGGCGAGGACCGGATGCGCCGCGCCGAGCAGGAGTGGGCCGACCTGATCGCCGAGGCCGAGAGCCTGCGCGCGCAGGGCGCCGACCCGTCCGACCCGCGCGTCCAGGCGATCGCGACGCGCTGGCAGGAGCTGATCGAGCAGTTCACGGGCGGCGACGCGGGCATCCGCGACTCGCTGGAGCGCATGTACGAGAGCGAGGGCCCGGAGCGCGCGTCGCGCGGGATGGTGTCGCGCGCGCTGATGGAGTGGATAGGGCGGGCGTTCGAGGCGCGGGGATAAGCGGCGTTCCGCTCGAGCGCCGTGGCCCTGCGCGGCGCGGGTTGGTGCATCGAGAGGGAGCGAGCAGGAAGGCGCGTGTTCTGCGTGGGGTGGGGCGACTTGCCGGATAGTCCGACAGAGATCGGCCCACCCCAACGGACCGGAGCCGCGCCACCGGCGCAAGCGCCCCTCCGCTTCGAAAGCGCTGCCCGCACGCGCCACGACCCGGCGCACGGCCGGAGCGGAATGCGACCTAGAACCGGTGCGCCCGCTCCGCCTCGAAGCGCTCCACCGCGATCCGCACGAGCCGATCCACGAGCTCGGGATACGGCAGCCCGCTCGACTCCCACAGCTTCGCGTACACGCTCGTCGCCGTGAATCCGGGCATCGTGTTGAGCTCGTTGAGCAGCACCTCGTCGCCGTCGACGAAGAAGTCGGCCCGCGCGAGGCCGCTGCACCCGGCCAGGCGGAACGCCGTGACGGCGAGCTCGCGCACGCGCTCGCGCGCCGCCTCCGAGATCCGCGCCGGCACGACGAGCTCCATGCCGCCCTCGGCGTACTTCGCCTCGTAGTCGTACCACCCCTCGCCCTTCTTCAGGACGATCTCGCCGGGCTCGCTCGCCCTCGGGGACCTCGTGTGGCCGAGGACCGAGCACTCGACCTCGAGGCCCGTCGCGCTCGCCTCGACGATCACGCGGGGGTCGTGCGAGAACGCCGTCTCGAGCGCGCCGCCGAGCTCGCCCGACGCGCCGACGCGGACGATGCCGACCGACGAGCCCAGGCGCGCGGGCTTGACCCAGCATGGCAGCCCGAGCTCGGCGATCCGCCCGGCGGCGCCGTCGGCGACGCCCTCGTCGACCGCGACGTAGCCGACCTGCGGCAGCCCGGCCCGCGCCATGAGGTCCTTGAACAGCACCTTGTCCATGCACAGCGCGCTCGACAGCACGCCGGAGCCGACGTACGCGACGTCGAGCAGCTCGAGCAGCCCCTGCACCGTGCCGTCCTCGCCGAACGGGCCGTGCAGCGCCGGGAACGCAGCGTCGGCGCCGAGCAGCCCGCGGCCCGGTCGCAGGGCAAGCTCCGCGCCGTCGTGCCACCAGGTGCCGTCGCGCGCGAGCTCCACCGGCAGCACCTCGTGCCCCGCCTGCTCGAGGCCGTCGCGCACGGAGGCGCCGGAGCTCAGCGAGACCTCGTGCTCCGATGAGCGCCCGCCGGCCAGAACCGCCACCCTCACGGCGTCGGGGGCGGGGTCGTGGGCGTGCTGGTCGTCGGCGGCGGCGTCTGCGGCTGGGCGGCGGGGTCGAACCGCCCGACGACGAGCGTCACGGTCGATCCGCGCCGCGCCCGCCCGCCCGCGGGGTCCTGCTCGATGACGACGCCGTCGCCCTCCTGCGACTCGACCGGCTGCTCCTGGATGTCGATCTCGAAGCCGTCCTGCGACAGCGTCTGGACCGCATCGCGCTGCGTCTCGCCGGTGACGTCGGTGACCTCCGCCTCCTGCGGCTCCTTCGCCACGGCGAGCGTGATCGTGGAGCCCTTGTCGATGCGCTGCCCGCCGCCCGGGCTCTGCTTCAGCACCGTGCCCGGATCCTCGTCGTCGGTCACCTGGTCGTTGCGCGCGACCTGGAAGCCGCGGTTCTCGAGCGCGGAGCTCGCCTCCTCGAACGTCTGGCCGGTCACGTCGGGCACCTCGACCTGCTCCTTGCCGGTCGACAGCAGCAGCGTGACGGTGCGCCCCTTCTCGAGCGTCGAGCCGTCCGGCGGGCTCGTTCGGATCGCCCGGCCGTCGGGCACGGTGTCGGAGCTCTCGCGCCGCTCCTCGATCTCGAACCCAGCCCGGCGCAGGCGCGCGCGGGCCGACCGCCGGGTCAGGCCCTCGACCGACGGCACGGACGCGGTCCCGGGCCCGTCGGAGACGGTCAGCCGCACCGTGGAGCCCTTGTCGGCCTGCTCGCCCGGTGCCGGATCGGTGCCGAGCACCTCGCCCTTGGGCCGTTCCTCCGATGTGCGGCTGACGGCGCGCGTGACGAAGCCCTCCCGCGTGAGCCGCGCCTCCGCGGCGGCCTGGTCGGCGCCGACGACGTTCGGCACGGTCACCTGCGGCGGCCCGGATGCGCGGTTGAGGAGGAAGAAGCCCGCGGCGGCGGCGGCCGCCACGAGCAGCAGGCCGACGAGCCACAGCCACCAGCGCCGGCTCGCCGCCTCCTCCTCGTAGAGCTCCTCGGGCGGCGGCTGCTCGACGTACGGGTCGTACAGCGGCGTGGTCTCGACGACAGTCGGCGCGGCCA
This sequence comes from Solirubrobacteraceae bacterium, assembly GCA_036259975.1. Classification (GTDB taxonomy): domain Bacteria; phylum Actinomycetota; class Thermoleophilia; order Solirubrobacterales; family Solirubrobacteraceae; genus JAOPZW01. The sequence goes on from DATAAR010000180.1 coordinate 8,938, forward strand.
CGGGCGCGGCGACGACGCCGGCGGGAAGCTCGGCGCGGGCGTGCTCGAGCGCGGCGATGAACGCGTCCGCGTCCGGGAAGCGGCGACCCGGGTCCTTCTCCAGCGCGCGCATCACGACGGCCTCGAGGGCAGGCGTCACCGCGCGGTTGAACATCGACGGCGGGACGGGGCGCTCGTTGACCTGCTTGAGCGCGATCGTGACCGCGCTCTCGCCCTCGAACGGCACGCGGCCGGTCAGGAGCTCGTAGAGGATGATGCCGACCGAGTACAGGTCCGACGGCGCGCTCACCGCGTGGCCCTGCGCCTGTTCGGGGGACAGGTACTGCGCCGTACCCATGATCGAGCCGGTCTGCGTCATGTCCGACGCGCCGGCGCGCGCGATCCCGAAGTCGGTGACCTTCGCGCGGCCCTCCTCGTCGACGATGACGTTGTGCGGCTTCAGGTCGCGGTGGATGACGCCGCGGCGGTGGGCGAAGCGCGCGGCGCGCAGCACCTGCACGGTGAGGTCGATCGCGCGCTCCGGGTCGAGCGGCGCCTCCTCCTGGATGATCGCCTTGAGCGAGCGGCCGGCCAGGAACTCCATCGCGATGTAGTAGGTGCCGTCCCACTCGCCGCGGTCGTACACGGACACGACGTGCTGGTGCTGGAGGCCGGCCGCGCTCCGGGCCTCGCGGCGGAAGCGCTCGACGAACTCGTCGTCCTCGGCGAAGCGGCCGTGCAGCACCTTCAGGGCGATCTGGCGCCCGAGCTGCAGGTCCTCGGCGCAGTAGACGTCGGCCATCCCGCCGGAGCCGATGCGCCGGAGCACCCGGTAGCGGCCATCGACGATGGTCTCGGAAGCGAGCCGCTCTTTCATCGCAGAAGCTCCTGCATCACCTGCTTGGCGATCGGCGCGGCGGTGTCGCCGCCCGTGCCCGACGTGCACTCGACCGTCGCGGCGATCGCGACCTTCGGATCGTGGCGGGGCGCGAAGGCGATGAACCACGCCTGGTTCGGGCCGCACGGCCGGTCGACCTCGGCCGTGCCGGTCTTGCCGCCCACCGAGACGCCCTCGAGCGCGGCGGCCGTGCCGGTCCCCTCCTCGACCACCCGGCCCATCATGTCGGCCACCTCGCCGGCGGCCTGGGCGGACATCACGCGCGACATCTCCCTCGGTTGGATGCGGTCGACCGTCCGTCCGTCACGGTCGACGATGCGGTCCGTGAGGTGCGGCTCCATGAGGCGGCCGCCGTTCGCGACCGCCGCCGGCACCATCGCCATCTGCAGCGGCGTCACGTTGAGCTTGTCCTGACCGATGGCCATGCGGCCGACATCGACGGCGCGGCTCGTCGGCTTGAGCAGGCGCCCGTTCTGGAACTCGCCGCTGGCGCGGCGCTCGTCGGGCGGCAGATCGACGCGGACCTGGTCGTTGAAGCCGAGCCGGTCCATGTACTCGCCCATCGTCCGCTTGCCGAGCTTCTCGCCAACCTCCGCCCACGCGGTGTTGACCGAATGCGTGAGCGCGTCGGTCAGCGTGATCTGGCCGAAGTTCTCGTTGCCGAAGTTGCGCAGCGGCACGCCGGAGATCGGCTTGAGGTTCCGGCCGCTCACGGTCGAGCCCGGCGTGTACTCGCCGCTGTCCGTCGCCGCGATCGCGGTGACGACCTTGAACGTCGAGCCAGGCGGATACCCCGACTGCGTCGCGCGGTTGAGCAGCGGGGCGTCCTGGTCGCGGTTCAGGCGAGTGAACGCGCCCGGCTGCGCGAGGTCGTTCGGGTCGTAGTCGGGGATCGAGGCCATCACCTTGATCGCGCCCGTCTGCGGGTCGAGCGCCACGACCGCGCCCTTGCGGCCGTTGAGCGCTTGGATCGCGGCGCGCTGCGCGCTGGGGTCGAGCGTCGTGCGCACGTCCTCGCCCTCGGGCTCGCCGCCGCTGAGGCGGTCGAAAATCGTGCCGAGCTCGTTCGTCGTCCCGCTCAGCGCGTCGTTGCGCGACTGCTCTAGCCCGGCGCGGCCGAAGCGGGTGAACGAGTAGCCGATCGCGTGCGCGAACAGCCGGTCCTGCGGATACGTGCGCGTGAACGTGTCGTCGGGCCGGCGCACGCTGCGCGCGAGCAGCGACCCGTCGTCGGCGCGGATGACGCCGCGGCGGATCCGCTGCTGCTCGAGCAGCTCGCGGCGGTTCTTCGGGTTGTCGCGCAGGCTCTCGGCGCCGAACACCGTCCAGTTCGACGTGAAGCCGATCAGCACCGCGAAGAGCACGATGACGACCACGTAGAGACGGGTGATCGGCGCGTTCACGCCGGCATCTCCGCCTCTCGGCGCGCGCGCTCGGACACGAGCAGCAGCAGTGCCAGCAGCACGAAGTTGGCGAGGATCGACGAGCCGCCGTACGAGATGAAGGGAAGCGTCACGCCGGTGAGCGGGATCACCTTCGTGACGCCGCCGACGATGACGAACACCTGCAGCGCGAAGACCGCGGTCAGGCCGGTCGCCAGCAGCTTCGAGAACGAGTCGCGCGCGAGCGTGGCGATCTTGAACCCGCGCTCGATCGCGAGCAGGTACGTGCACAGCACCGCCGCCGCGCCGAGCAGCCCGAGCTCGTTCGTGATGACGGCGTAAATGAGGTCCGTGTGCGCTGCCGGCAGCAGCTGGATCCTGTCCTCGCCGCTGCCCACGGTGAGCAGGGCCTGGCCGAAGCCCTGCCCGAACAGGCCGCCGTCGGCCTGCGAGAACAGCGACTGGGCGACCTGGTAGCTGCCGCCGATCTTGTCGTAGAGCGCGGTGTCGAACGGGTCCAGCCACGCGTCCACGCGGTTCTGGATGGTGGGCCGTACCTGGTAGAGCGCCCACGAGCCGAACGCGAACAGGGTCAGGCCGATCGCAACGAACGAGAAGCGGTTCGTCGCCACGTACAGGACCGCGAGGAAGCCGCCGAAGAACATCAGCGACGAGCCGATGTCCTGGATGAAGAACAGCATCGCCATCGCCGCGCCCCAGATCAGCAGGAGCGGGCCGAAGTGCTTGAGCGGCGGGATCGTGATGCCCAGGAACCGGCGCCCGCCCAGGACCAGCAGCTGGCGCGTGTCGCGCAGGTAGCTGGCCAGGAAGATGATGATCGCGATCTTCGCGAACTCGGCCGGCTGGAAGGACAGCGGTCCGAGCTTGACGCCCAGGTAGGCGCCGTTGACGTTCTGGCCGATGCCCGGTACCCGCGGGAGGAGCAAAAGCACGATCCCCGCCGCGGCGATCGTGTACCGGTAGCGCTCGAGGACGCGGTAGTCGCGCAGCGCGATGATCGTCGCGGTGAACAGCAGCAGCCCGACCACGAACCACTGCGCCTGCTCGCGGGCGAGCTCCTCGTCGATCCGATAGATCATCACCAGGCCGAAGCAGGCGAGTACCGCGAACAACGGGAACAGGTACGGGTCGGCGTGCGGCAGCGTGAAGCGCAGCACGATGTGCGCCGCGAGGCACAGGCCGAAGAAGATCCCGCCGAAGGTCAACGACACGTTCGTCAGCACGTCGTCGCGCTCGATGAAGACCGCCGCGAAGCCCGCCGTCAGCAGCAGCGAGGCGGGGACGAGCGCGAGCAGCTCGCGGTTGCGCGCGCTCACGGCGCCCCCAGCTCCCCGGTCTCCATCTGGCGCACGAGCTCGTGCGCATCGTCGCGGGAGCGCAGCTTGTGCTCGGTGACGAGCGTCTTCTGGCGAGCGGGCAGCGCGCTCACCGGCACGCCCGAGGTGTAGTTCACGCTGTAGAGGTCGAGGCCGGCGGGCAGGTCGTACGGCAGGCCGCGGTAGACCGTGACGAAGCCCTCGTTCGAGCCCACGAAGTAGACGGTCTGCGACGCGTACCAGCCGCTCAGCCCGATCGCGAACAGGAAGAACAGGCTCACGAGCAGGCCGGTCGGGACCCGCGGGCGCCGGCGGCGGCGCTTCTGGGCCGGCTCGCGGGGCGGCCGCGGCGCGCGGGGCTCGCGGCGGCGCGCCGGCGTCGCC
>DATAAR010000181.1:0-8656 GCA_036259975.1 Solirubrobacteraceae bacterium
CGTGCTGGTGCTGTGCGCCCCGGCCGCCGGCGCGGTGCCCATCGGCTACGTCTCCGCACGCGTGCGCGCGCGAGCGGTGGCCGCGCTGCGCCCGAGCGGCGCGCTCGCGGCCGGAGAGCCGCTCGTCCTCGCCTGCGCCGACGGCGCGTTCCTCGCCCAGGTGGGGCGCCTGCTGCGCGCCGCCGGGCTCGACGTCAGGTGCACGACCGACGTGACCGCCGCGGCCCGGGCCGTCGATCTGACCGCCCGGAGCCGCCCGAACGGGCGTTCTCGTGCTGCCTGAGTAGGCTGGCGTGCGTGGAGAAGGAGCAACTCGATCGGGAGTTCTCGGACCTGTACCGGGCGCACCTGCGGGACGTGTACTCCTACTCCTACTACCGGGTGGGCAACCACCACGACGCGGAGGACCTGACCGAGCAGACCTTCCTGCAGGCCTACCGTCACTTCGAGCGGGCGGTGGAGGAATCCGACGGCCGGCCACTGCGACCCTGGCTGATCCGGATCGCGCACAATCTGGCGGCGAACCTGTATCGCGACCGGGCCCGGCGCCCGCAGACGCCGATCGAGGACACGACGACGCTGTCGGCCACGCACACCACCGAGGACCTCGTGGAGGGCCGCGACGAGCTGTCGCGGATCCTGGAGGGCATCGACGAGCTGCCGGACGACCGCCGCGAGGCGCTGATCATGCGGTTCGCGCTGGGCATGGACAACCGGGAGATCGCGCGCGCCATGGGGCGCAGCGACGGGGCCACGAAGGTGTTGATCCATCGAGCCATCCGTCAGCTCGAGGAGATCGTGAACGTCCGCCAGGCAGGGAGGCGCTGAGATGAGCGACCAGGCAGCCGGAGACTTCGAGGACATCATCCGCCGGGCGCTGGCCCCGGTCGAGCCGCCCGAGGACCTCCCCATGCGGCTGGAGAGCACGCTGCGCAGCCTGACCGAGATGGCGGTCGACGAACTCGAGAGCTGGGAGCTCTCGGCGATGCGCGATCCGCGCAACTGGGTGCGCCCGGTGGCGGCGATCGCGGTGGGCACCGCGGCGGGCGCGGGCCTCATCGTGCTGGGCTGGCGCCACCAGCACCGCCGCCAGCGGAGCGTGCGCCTCGCCGCCGGCGAGGTGCGCCGAATCGTGAAGCGCTGATCCGGACATGCGCCAGCGGCGTAAGGTCGCTCTGGGATGTCGCTGTCCGCGCTGGCCGACGAGGACCTCATGCAGCTCGTCCGTCGTGGCGACACGATGGCCTTCGAGGTCGTCTACGAGCGCCACGCGACGGCGGCGTTCTCGCTCGCCTATCGCATGACCGGCACCCGCAACGTCGCCGAGGACGTCGTCCAGGAGGCGTTCCTGAGCCTCTGGCGCTCCGGGGCGCGCTACGACCGCACCCGTGGCTCGGTGCGGACGTGGGTCCTCGGGATCGTCCACAACCGCGCGATCGACGCGCTGCGGCGGTCGATGGTGCACGACCGTCGCCGGGCCAGCGACGAGGGCATCGAGGAGCGGCTCGAGTCGAGCGAGCGCACCGACGTGGAGGCCGCCCGCCGCGACGAGGCGCGGGAGGTGCGCAGCGCGCTCGCGGCGCTGCCGCCCGAGCAGAGCCGGGTGATCGAGCTCGCCTACTTCGGCGGCTTCACCCACACCGAGATCGCGTCGATGCTCGACACGCCGATCGGCACGATCAAGGGGCGCATGCGGCTGGGGCTGCAGAAGATGCGCGGCGAGCTCAACGGTCTGGCGGAGGCGATGGCATGAGCTGCGAGCACCGCGACGACGCGGGCGCCTGGGTGCTCGGCGCGCTGCCCGACGCGGAGCGCGAGCGCTTCGCCGCGCACCTGCCCGGCTGCGAGATCTGCACGCGCGAGGTCGCGGACCTGCAGATGGTCGCCGACACGCTGCCGCTCGCCGCCCCGCAGGTCGCGCCGCCGCCGGAGCTGAAGGAGCGGATCATGAGCGTCGTGCGCGCCGAGGCGGCGGTCATGCACGCCGCCGGGCCGGCCGCCGACGTTCCGGGCGCGGAGGCGACCGCCGGGCCGGCGACCGCCGAGCCGGCGGCCGCCGAGCCGCCCGCGGCGCCCGCGCGCGAGCGCCAGCCGAAGGAGCGCCGCCCGTGGTGGGGGCGGCTGCCGTCGCTCGCCCTGCGGCCGCTCCCGGCCGCCGTCGCCGCTGCCGTGATCATCGCGATCGGCGTCGGGGGCGGCGTCCTGCTCACCGGCGGCGACGAGGCGCGCACGGTCGAGGCGCAGGTCGTCGCGCCGTCGGCGCCCGCGGCGCGTGCGTCGCTGACCACAGAGGGGGAGCGCGCCACGCTGCGCGTGCAGGACTTCCCGCCGCCGCCGAGCGGCCGCGTCTACCAGGTGTGGCTGAAGCGCCCGAACCGCCCGCCCGACCCCACCACCGCGCTGTTCACGACGCGCGACGGCGACGCGACGGTCGAGGTGCCCGGGAGCGTCGAGGGCGTCGAGCAGGTGCTGGTCACCGCCGAGCCCGACGGCGGCAGCCGCGAGCCGACGCGCGATCCGGTGATCATCGCGTCGCCGGCCTGAGCGCCGGGCGCCGATCGCGGCGCGGCGGCCGACCCCGGCCGCGGGTCGGCGAGAGCGCGGGGGCGGCCTTGTACTGTTGGCCCGAATGGAAGCCGCCGGAGCCGGAACCGCCACCCAGACCTGCTATCGCCACCCGAACCGCGTCACGGGCGTGTCGTGCTCCTCGTGCGGCCGGCCGATCTGCCCGGATTGCATGACGCCCACGCCCGTGGGCATGCGCTGCCCGGAGTGCGCCAAGCAGAAGACGAAGGTCCACAACATGCGCGCGATGCACAGCGACCCGCGCGTGACGGTCGGGGTCATCATCGCGTGCGTCGTGGCGTTCCTGGCGAGCGGCTCGTTCGGGATCGGCTCGTCCGGCGGCAACCGGCTGTTCAACGACTTCGCCCTCTTCGGTCCCGCGATCGCCAGCGGAGACGAGTACTGGCGGCTCGTGACGGGCGGCTTCCTGCACGCCGGCCTGCTGCACATCGGCTTCAACATGTACCTGCTGTGGATCCTCGGGCAGATGCTCGAGCCCACCCTCGGCTCGGGACGGTTCGCGGCGCTGTACGCGACCGCGCTGCTATGGGGCTCGTTCGGGGCGCTCGTGGTCACCCCCGACGCGGTGACGGTCGGCGCCTCCGGGGCGGTGTTCGGCTTGATGGGCGCGGCGGCCGTCGAGCTGCGCTCGCGCGGGATCAACCCGTTCCAGACCGACATCGGGATGCTGATCCTGTTCAACCTCGCGCTGTCGTTCGTGCTGTCGGGCATCTCGATCGGCGGGCACATCGGCGGGCTCGTCGGCGGCGCGCTCGCCGGGATGGCGCTCGGCTACGCCGACCGGCATCGCAACCGGGCGCTCGGCTACGCGTCGTGCGCGGTCCTGTCGGTCTTCGCCGTCGTGGGCGGGATCGCCGCCGCGGGCGGCAACGGCCTCACGGGCTGAGCGAGGGCGGACCCGCCAGCAGCCGGTCGTAGAGGCTGTGCACGCCCGCGAGCAGGCGCTCGCGGGCGAACCGGGCCGGCACGTGTGCCGCGGCGGCCGCGCCGAGCCGCTCGCGCTGGTCCCGATCCGACGCGAGCTCGGCCAGCACCTCCGCGAGCGCGGTCGGGTCGCGCGGCGGCACGAGCCGCCCGGTCACGCCGTCGTGGACGATCTCCGGCGCGCCGCCGTGGTCGGCGGCGAGGACGCAGCGCCCCGCCGCTGCGCCCTCGATCGCCGCGCTCGGCAGCGGGTCGGGATGGCGCGAGGGCACGACGACGACGTCCGCGGCGCCGTACACCACGTCGAGGTCGTCCTGGAAGCCGACGTCGTGCACCCGCCCGCGGACGCCGAGGCGGTCCGTGAGCTGGTGCAGCGCGCGACGGTGGCGCTCCTCGCCGCGCGCGGGCGCGCCTGCGAGCAGCGCGACGACCTCGGGACGCCCGCGCAGCGCCGGGGCCGCGAGCGCGCGCACGAGCTGGTCCTGTCCCTTCCAGCCCGACACCCGGCCCAGCAGCGCGGCCACCATCGCGTCCTCCGGCAGGCCGAGCGCCGCCCGCGCCTCCGTCCGGTCGCGCGGTCGCGGGGCGACGGCGAGGGCGTCGGGCAGCACGAACGCGGGCACCGCGCCCTCGAACTGCCGGCACGTGGCGGCCGAGACGCACGGGAGCGCGTGGGCGGTCACCAGCAGCCGCCGGTAGGCCGGCCACCACCGCTCGAAGCCGGCGTAGATCTCCCGCACGTGCCAGACGTGCGGGACCCCGGCGATGCGCGCCGCGGCGGCGCCGCCCAGCGTCGTCGACGTGTTCGTGTGCACGAGCGCCACGTCGCGCGAGCGCGCCAGGCGCCCCAGGCCGCCCGCGTCGGCGGCCCACGCGGCGGCGACGCGGCGCACGCCGCGCGGCGACATCACCGACCGCCGCAGCACCGCGAGCGGGCGCACGAGGACCTCGACGCCGGCGGCGCGCAGGTCGCACGCGAGCGGCCCCGCCTCGGGCAGCACGACGAGCGGGACGTACCGCGCCGGGTCCAGTCCGGTCGCGATGGCGTGCAGCTGGCGGTCCGCCCCGTATCGGCTGCCGCGCGAATGCAGCAGCAGGACCGTGCGGGCGCTCAGACCTCGACCTCGTAGACCGCCGCGGGCGCGTCGGGCACCGCGTCGGGATGCAGGACGTGAGCCATGAGCTCGAGCCCGTCGACGAGCCGCGGGCCGGGCCGCGAGAAGTACGCCGCCGCGTCGACGGCGACGATCCGCTTCGCGCCCGTCGCGGCGAGCCGGTCGCGGTAGCGCCCGGCCTCCTCGAGCGCGCGCGGGCCGTCGTAGCCGCACGGCATGACGACCGCGACGTCGGGGCCGGCGGCGGCGACCGCCGCCCAGCTCGACTCCGCGGAGTGCTCGCCCGGGAGGCCGAGCACGTCCTCGCCGCCGGCCAGATCGATGAGCTGCGGCGTCCAGTGGCCCGCCACGAACACGGGGTCGAGCCACTCGAGCGCGGCCACGGTCGGCCGTGTCAGGCCCTTCACCGCCCGCCGCACGTCGTCGATGCGCTTGCGCTGGCGGGTGACGAGGTCGAGGGCCGCGTCGCGCGCGCCGGTCGCCTGCGCGATCGTGCGGATGTCGCCCATCGCCTCGCCGATCGTCTTCGGGTCGAGCGAGATGACGCGCGGCGTGCTCGGGATGCGCTCGGCGACCTTCACGACGTCGTCGTAGGACACCGCGCACACCTGGCACAGCGCCTGGGTCACGATCAGGTCGGGCTCGAGCCGGGTGAGCGCGCGCTCGTCGAGCTCGTAGATCGCCTGACCCTGCTGCGTGCGCTCGCGCACGGCGGCGTCGATCTCGCCCGCGCTCAGGCCGGGCGGCAGGACGTCGCGTGTGATGTGCGGGAGGCGGGTCGCCTCCTGGGGAAAGTCGCACTCGTGCGTGACGGCGACGACGTCGCCGCCGAGCCCGAGCGCGAACAGCAGCTCGGTCGCGTGGGGCACGAGGCTCACGATCCGCATGGTCCCCGGGCAGCGTATGCGACCGCCTCCTCTGCCGGGGAGTCGGCTGCTAGCCTCACGCACTCCGGCCCGTGCCAGACGATCTTCCTCGAAGTAGCGGCTCACACGCCGTGCCGCGATGATCGCGCTCCTGCTCATCGCGGTCGTCCTGCTCGTCCTCGCGAACGGGTTCTTCGTCGCGGCCGAGTTCGCGCTCGTCCGCTCGCGCCGGTCCAAGCTCGAGGAGCTTGCGGCCGAGGGGCGCGCGGGGGCCCGCCTCGTCCTCAAGCAGGTCGACGCGATCAGCGAGTACCTGTCGGCCTGCCAGTTCGGCATCACGCTCGCCTCGCTGGGCATCGGCTTCCTCGGCGAGCCCGCGATCGCGGACCTGGTCGAGCCCCTGTTCGGCGGCTTCGCGCACAGCGTCGCGGTCGCGATCTCGATCGGCATCGCGTACGTGCTCGTCACGTCGCTGCACATCACCGCGGGCGAGCAGGTCCCGAAGATCTACGCGATCGTCAAGGCAGAGTCGGTGGCGATTCGGATCGCGCGCCCGCTTGACTGGTTCAACCGGCTCATGCGGCCGTTCATCCACGTGCTCAACAGCGCGTCGAACGGCATCCTGCGGCTGATGCGCATCGACCCGGACGCCGAGTTCGCCGAGAACCAGAGCCCCGAGGAGCTGCGCTTCCTCATCGCGCAGGCGCGGGTGGGCGGCACGCTCGACCCGGGTGAGGCGACGATGCTCCAGGGCGTCTTCCACCTCCACGAGCAGGAGGCGCGCCAGGTCATGACCCCCATCCCGGCCGTCGTGACCGTCGACGTCTCCGAGGACGCGGAGACCGCGCTGCGGCGCTGCATCTCCTCGGGCCACACGCGGCTGGTCGTCACCGAGGACGAGAACCAGGACCGCGTGCGCGGGATCGTGCACTCCAACTCGCTTGCCCGTCAGCTCATGGCCGAGGGGCCGAACGCCTCGATCGAGCCGCTGGTGCGCCCCGCGCCGATCGTCCCCGAGACCAAGCCGCTCGACGACCTGCTCGCCGACCTCCAGCACGAGCGCTCGTCGATGGCGGTGGTGATCGACGAGTACGGCCGCGTGGCCGGCGTCGTCACCGTCGAGGACATCGTCGAGGAGGTCGTCGGCGAGATCGCCGACGAGACGGACCCGGCCGGCGGCGAGGTCCGCCGGCTGGCGAACGGCGACTGGTTCGTGCGCGGGCACGTCGCGGTGACCGACCTGCTCGACTACGGGCTCGAGCTGCCGGTCGACACCGACGCCTACAACTCGGTCGGCGGCTTCGTCTTCGCGGAGCTCGGGCGGCTGCCCAAGCGCGGCGACACGATCACTGCCGACGGCTACTCGATCCGGGTCGAGTCCGTGCGCGAGAACCGCATCGAGGCGGTCCGGATCCGCGAGCGCAGGGCGGTCGCGGGCCGGCAGCCGTCGAACTAGGGCGCGCGGCGCGCGATCAGCGCAAGTTCGGCGCGGGCGCTGCGTTTGCGCCGATGACGTCCCCGGGGGCGGGAGACGTCGCCTCGCGGGCGGTGGGACGCCGCGGGGCAACTGAGGATCGGTGGATCAGGGTGGGTCCACCTCGAGCGCGGCCGGTTTCGCGAACGCGGGCCGGCCGCTCGGGTGCAGCGCGCGCCTGCCCAGGGGGCGGAAGACAACCGGCCCGCTCGCGGCGGGCCGGTCGTGTGCTTCTGGGAGGAGGTGCACTTGCGAGGTACGTTCGCTGCGCGATTGTCGATCCGCTTCCTCAAGCGCCAATAAAAGTTTTGTCGGTTCCACCTCAGGAGCGGGGGCGCTCGTCGACGCGGTGCACCCACGCCTCGAGCCGCGGAAAGCGCCCGCCCGCGATCGGCAGCCGTTCCATCAGGATCCGGTGGAACAGCTCGTCGTCGTCGGGGTCGTGCAGCACGCCGTACTTGAGGAACGGGAAGGCGCACACGTCGGCGGCACTGAACGCGTCGCCCATGAGGTGGTCGCGGTCCTCGAGGAGCGCCTCGAACCAGTGCAGCCAGCCGTGCATCCGCTCGGCGAGCGCCGCGATGCGCGCCTCGTCGGGCTCGGGCCGGCAGAGCTCGGCCTCGATCGCGTTCGGCGGCACCTTCCACACCCGGTCGAACCACTCGATGAACACGTCGATCTCAGTGCGGCGGGGATCCGCGGCGGGCCACAGCGGCGGAGCGGCGCGGAAGTTCTCGAGCCAGGCGACGATCCGCATGGAGTCGGTCAGCACCTCGCCGTGGTCGGTCTCGAGCACCGGCACAAGGTCCTGGCCGCTGAGCTCGCGGACCGGCGAGCGGTCGGCGGGGTCGACGTCGACCCACTCGACCGGGATGCCCTTGTGGCCGAGCGCGAGCGCGACGCGCTCGACGTTGGTGGAGAACGGGATCCGCAGGACGCGCATAGGGGCGGGCATTGTGGCGCGAGCGGCCACGAGGCGGCGGCCGGGGGAGACGCGCGCGGGCGTCGAGACCGGACGGGGCTAGAGTCCGTGGCCGCGTCACGGAAAACTGACGGAGGATTCCGAATGAGCCAGCAGGGCCGCGAGGTCGTCATCGTCGATGCGGTGCGCACGCCGATCGGGCGAGGGCATCCGGAGAAGGGCTACTTCAAGGACGTCCACCCGAACACGCTGCTCGGGCGCTGCTACACCGAGCTGCTCAGCCGCTCGGGCGTCGACGCGACGGAGGTCGAGGACGTCATCGCCGGCTGCGTGCAGCAGTTCGGCGAGCAGGGCTTCAACGTCGCGCGCAACGCGTGGCTGCAGGAGGGCCTGCCGATCGAGGCGGCCGCGTCCACCGTCGACCGCCAGTGCGGATCGGCGCAGCAGGCGGTCAACTTCGGCGCGGCGCTCATCGCCGCCGGCGTGCACGACGTGGTCATCGGCTCCGGCGTCGAGCACATGGGGCACCTGCCGTTCGCGGCCGCCATGAAGACCCAGCAGGAGTTCGGCACGGCCTTCACCCCGCAGCTCATGGAGAAGCACAACCTCGTCGGCCAGGGGCTGGGCGCCGAGATGATCGCCGAGCAGTGGGAGATCCCGCGCTCGGAGCTCGACGAGCTCGCGCTGCGCTCGCACCAGCTGGCGGCCAGGGCCACCGAGGAGGGCCGCTTCGAGCGCGAGACGCTGCCCTTCCAGGTCAACGGCGAGA
>DATAAR010000182.1:0-3354 GCA_036259975.1 Solirubrobacteraceae bacterium
CCAGGCAGCAGCGGCGACCAGTCTCGCCCCGTAGGACGCGGTCGACGCCGAGCGCGAGCGCGCTCGAGACGGCGTGCCGATCTGTCTCTTCGACGGTTGAGCACCCGGCCCGCCGCCCCGTGCGATGTAGAGAAGCGTCGACGGCGCTCGACCTCCGGGACTGCGCGCGACCCCTCCGTGGTCGCCATCGCTGCGCCTGCACTACAGCGAGCGGGGTGCGCGTCTTGCCGTGACCTCGCCCGGCCGCCTCGCCGGCACGAGCGCGCCGAGCCGGTCGCGGGCGAGCTCACGGCGCGCGCACAGCCTGACGACCGGGTCAACCGCGGGCGCCGCGACGGGCGAGGGCAGCACGGTGCCGCCGGGCTCTGCCAGGCCCGTCTGGTACGCGAAGGCGACAATCTGCGCGCGGTCGCGTGCGTCGAGCTTGCGCATGGCGCGGCTCACGTGCGTCCGCGACGTGGGCGGGCTGACCACCAGCTGCTGGGCGCTGACCCCACACGAAGTTCCGCCCCTCGAGCTGCAGGCCGGCGCCACGCGCTGGCAGGCGGCCCGGATGTCCTGCCCGACCACCGACGCCAGCCGCCACGCCGACGGCGAGCGGCGGAAGGGGCGCAGCAGACGCGCACGGCGTCGATTCCTGGCGTCGTCGTCGGACTGCGGGAAGAACAGAGGTGGCACATGAGCAGCGGGCGGCGTCCTCGAATCCTGTTTGTGAGACCTGACCACGTCGGGGACGTGCTGCTCACGCTGCCGGCTGTGGGTGCGCTGCGGCGCGCGCTCCCGGGCGCGTATCTGGCCTACGCCGCGGCGCCCGCGGCGGCCGGAATCGCGGCGCGCTGCCCGAACCTCGACGAGACGCTCACCGTCCGTTTTCCGCCGTTCGGCCGCGAGGAGTGCGACGGCGTCGCCTGGCGCGAGACGCTGCGCGTGGAGGCAGCGAGGCTCGTGAATGCGTTCGATGCGGCGCTCGTCGTGCGCCCCGACGACCCCTGGTCGGGACAGCTCGTTGCCGCTGCGTCGATACCGATCCGCCTCGGGTTCGACATGCCGCGCACGCGCCCATACCTCACCGAGGCGCTGCCGGTGCCGGGCAACCGGCATGTCGCACTCGACGGCTTCGATCTGGCAGACGCGCTGCTCGGGCGGCTTTCGTTGGGCGGGCGGACGGAGCGCGTGCTGGCTGCACGCCTCGTTCCGTCGCGCGCCGACGAGGAGCAGGCGCGGGAAGTGCTGTTCGAGGTCGACGCCGCTGACCCGCTGATCGTCGTCCATCCGGGCTCCGGATGGCCGCTGAAAAACTGGGCGGTGCCGCGCTGGTGCCACGTGACCGCCGAGCTTGCTCGCAGGTTTGGCACCCGGCCCCTCGTGGCCGGGACGGCGGCGGAGCGTTCGCTCGCCCACGAGGTCGCCGACGGAACACCGGCGATCAATATCGCCGGTCGACTGTCCCTCGGCGCGCTCGCCGCGATCCACCGACGCGCGCGCCTCGTCGTGACGACGGACAGCGGTGCGCTGCATCTGGCCGCCGTCATGGGGACACCGGTCGTCGCTCTTTTCGGCCCGGGCGACCCGTTCCGCTTCGCGCCGCTCGCCAGGCCCGGCAGCGTACGCGTCGTGCGCGCCGGGCTTCGGTGCAGCCCGTGCGGAACGTTCGAGCATCCGCCGTGTGGTGCCGCACTCGAGCCCGACTGCGTGACCGGGATCGGCGTGGAGAGCGTCCTGCGAGCGGCCGCTGACCTCATCTCCTGACCGATGTCAGCGGCGCGGCACCGGTGCCCACGTCCCGCACCGCAGGACCTCACGGCGCGGATCCAACCGGGGGCGCTCGTCGCGCTGGTCGGCCCCGGCGGCGCGGGCAAGACCACGCTGACCGCGCTGATCGCGCGCTCGTACGGCCCCACCGCCACGCGCGCCGATCGACGGCCCCGACGCCCGTGACGTCGCGCTCCAGCCGCTGCGCGCTGACATCGGATCGTGCAGGACACCTTGCTCTTCCACGCCCCGATCCGCGACAACCTCCTCCGACGACGCAGATCGAAAACGTAGGTGACGCGCCGCGACGCGCCGCAAGAGCTGCGCTTGGTGGACCAGCGCGCCGAGCGGGCCGGCGATTGAGTGCCCCCGCGGTGACCCGCGTCAGGGCGCCGGCGACATGTGCTCGGCCGCGCTGGTAGCGGCCAAGCTGGCGAGGAGGCCGAGCGCCTCGGCGGATCGTGTGCCCGGGTCCGCGGTGTAGGTGAAGATCGTCAGGCCGGTGTCGAAGACCACTTCGAGGCGTTCGTAGTTCAGCTCGAGGTCGCCGACCTGCCTGTGGTGGAACTGCTTGACGCCGCTGATGTGGAAGCGGACGTCGTGCCGGGCCCAGTGTTGGCGGAACTCCTCGCTGCGGGTTGAGAGCTCGCCGACGAGGTCGGTGAGGTCGCGGTCGTAGGGGTTGCGGCCGGCGGCGGAGCGCAGGGTGGCGACGACGTCGCGCGCGATGCGGTCCCAGTCGCGGTAGAAGTCGCGGGCGCGTGGGTCCAGGAAGACGAAGCGCGCGGCGTTCGGCCGTTCCTGGCGATCGAACATCTCAAGGAAGAGAGCGCGGCCGAGCGGGTTGGCGTCGAGAATATCGAGGCGCTCGTTGCCGATGTGGGCGGCGGCGCCGGTGATCGCGTCCAGCAGCTGCTGCACGGACGGGCGGATGCGGTGCTTCGTGGGTCTACGGCGCGGGGGCGCCCCGATGGGCTGCGCGGCGCGGGCGAGGTCGAAGAGGTGGGCGCGCTCGGCGGCGTCGAGTTGAAGGGCGCGGGCCAGCGCGTCGAGGACGCTGTCGGAGGCGCCGGCGAGATCGCCGCGTTCCAGACGCGTGTAGTACGGGACGCTCACGCCGGCAAGGACGGCGACTTCCTCTCGTCGCAGGCCCGGGACGCGGCGGGTGCCGTAGTCGGGCAGCCCGACGTCGGCGGCCTTGAGCTTCGCTCGGCGGGAGGTCAGGAACTCGCGGATCTCGCTGCGGGTGTCCATCGCCTGATCAGCGTAGAGCTGCCATTTGCCCCGTGGGGGACCCTGCCAGGGTCACCCTCACAGGGTCTCTCAACACGCCCGGACCGGTGCTTCCGTAACGGGCATGACTTCCACGAACACCAAGACCTGGCTGGTCACCGGCGCCGGGCGCGGCATGGGCGTCGACTTCGCCAAGGCGGCCCTGGCCGCCGGCCACAACGTCGTCGCCACCGGCCGCAACCCGGACACGGTGCAGTCGGCTGTCGGCGAGCACGAGCGGCTGCTCGTCGCCGAGCTTGACATCACCGACGCGCAGAGCGCCGAGCGGGCCATCGCTGCGGCCGTCGAGCGGTTCGGCCGCGTCGACGT
>DATAAR010000183.1:0-15230 GCA_036259975.1 Solirubrobacteraceae bacterium
GTCTCGGGGGCCGCGCCGCCGGGCAGGTCGCGCGCGGGCGGCGGCTCCGGGCCGGCGTACAGCGCGAGGCGGCCGGGCGACCCCGGCCGCGAGTCGTCGAGGTTCCAGGCGACCTCGGCCCCGCGGCCGACCGCCGTCACCTCGACCCAACGCACGAGCGGGAGCTCGATCCTCGGCAGCGGGAACGGGCGCCCGAGGCGGACGTCCGCGGCGGCGATGCCCTCGAGCGGCTCGTGCACGAGGCGAGCGTAGGGCCTGGCGCGCGCGGGGGAGGTAGGTTCCCGCACCGATGCCCGACCTGCGCTGGGGTCTGACCGTCCCGTTCTCCGGCGTCCCGCTCGCGGCGCACGGCGACCTCTTCCGCCGCGCGGAGGCCGCCGGCTACGACGACCTGTGGACCGCCGAGACGGCCGGCCACGACGGGTTCACGCCGCTCGCGCTCGCCGCGGTGCACACGTCGCGCGTCCGGCTCGGGACCGGCGTGGTGAACGCGTTCACGCGCGGCCCGGCGGTCCTCGCCCAGCACGCCGCCGCGCTGGCGGACGCGTCGGGCGGCCGCTTCGCGCTCGGCCTCGGCTCGTCGTCGAACGTGATCGTCGAGCGCTGGAACGGCGTGCCGTTCGAGCGGCCGCTGAGCCGCGTCCGAGCGGCCGTGGAGGCGCTGCGCCCGGTGCTCGCCGGCGACCGCGGCCCCGGGGGCTTCAAGCTCGAGACCCCGCCCCGGGAGCCGGTGCCGATCGTCATCGCGGCCCTGCGCGGCAAGATGCTCGCCCTCGCGGCCGAGCTCGGCGACGGCGCGTTCACGAACTTCCTGCCGCTCAGCGGCGCGCGCCAGGTCGCGGACGCGTTCGGCGCCCCGGACAAGGAGCTGCTGTGCCGGTTCTTCTGCTTCCCCGAGCCCGAGGCGGAGGCGCTGCCCGCGGCGCGACGGATGCTCGTCGGCTACGCAACGGTCCCGGTGTACACCGCGTTCTTCCGCTGGCTCGGGTGGGGCGAGCGGATCGACCCGATGGTCGAGGCCTGGGAGGCCGGCGACCGGGCGCGCGCCCTCGAGCTCGTCCCCGACGACCTCGTCCGGGAGGTGTTCGTCTTCGGCGACGGCCCGGCGCAGCGCGAGCGCCTGCGCGAGTTCGCCGAGGCCGGGATCACCACGTTCGTGCTCGCGCCGATGTGCGAGCCGGAGCGCTGGCCCGCGGTGATCGACGAGCTCGCGCCGCGACCCTGATCCGCGCCCCAGGCTACGCCGCGAGCGCCGGCGCGTCAGCCACGACGGTTGCGTTGCGCCCCGAGCGCTTGGCGGCGTACAGCGCGCGGTCGGTCCGGGCCACGAGCGCGTCGGCGCTCTCCGCGCCGTCCCACGCCGCGACGCCGGCCGACGAGGTCTCGCCGAGCGGCGTGAGCTCGCGCAGGCGGTCGACGATCGGGGCGCCCTCCGCCGACGAGCAGCCGGGCAGGATCAGCCCGAACTCCTCGCCGCCGTAGCGGGCCAGCACGTCGATCCCGCGCAACTCGCGCCGCCATGCGGCGGTGGCCGCTCGGAGCAGCTCGTCGCCGGCGGGGTGTCCCTCGCGGTCGTTGAACGCCTTGAAGTGGTCGAGGTCGAGCAATGCGATGCAGACCGGCGCGCGCGTGCGCGCCGCGCGAGCGAGCTCGACGCCGAGCTGCTCGTCCCAGGCGCGCCGGTTCGGCACGCCGGTCAGCGCGTCGGTGCGCGCCACTCGGGCCAGCTCGTTCGCCTGCTCCTCGACCCGCCGCATGAGGCCCGCCATGCGGAGCACCACGAGCGCGAACAGGACCGCCGACGTGGCGGCGATGAGCAGCGCGTGGCTCGACGTGGTCGTGAGCGTCTCGACGGCGAGCGTCGCCGGCGCGAGCAGCGACGCCGCGACCAGCACCCACGGCCGCCCGCGCGCGTGACCGCCGCACGGGGCCGGCTCCGGGACGCCGCGGATCGTGGGATCGAGGACCGCGGCGCCGAGCAGGGCGTAGGACGCGAGCCACGCGAGCTGCATCGCCAGCGCCGGGATCCCGACGCTGCCGGCGGTCGTCACCGCCAGGTACAGCGCGTCGCCGCACAGCAGCGCGCACAGCCCGAGCCCGAGCAGCCATTGCGCGCGGGGCCGGGGCCCGCCCACGAGGAAGAGCCGCACCACGAGCGCGAGCAGCAGCAGGTCGGCGACCGGGTAGGCGACCGCCCGGAGCCCCGCGACCGAGGCCAGCGTCTCCCGGGTCGCGTACGCGCGAGGAGGAACACCCCTTCAGCACCGCCGGAGCTTCGAGGCCGCTCGCCGACCGCACAAGGCCACTCGACGAGTGTTAGCCGCCGTCCGGCCCGTCTGCTCCCGTCCGCGGCAGCCCGGGCACCGCGGCGCGCAGCCGCCGCAGCGGCGGCTCGACCGCGAGCCGCTGCCAGCCCCGGCCCGACAGGGCGTACACCCCGCCGCGCTCGGCCAGCACGATCCGCGGCGCGCCGTTGCCGCTCGTCGTCGCCAGCGGCGCCACGGTGAGCGGCCAGTCGCCGTACTCGCCGAGCGCGGCGATGGTGCGGCGGATCGCGGCGTGCCCGACGCCGCGCTCGAGCAGCGCGCGCACGACGGAGGCCTCGAGGACGTCCTCGAGGCTGTACACGTGCGGATCGCCGGCCGACCGCGACGCGCGGATGTAGCCGCGCCGCGCCCACTGCCCAATCGTGGTGCCGGACACGCCGGCGAGGTCGCCGACCTCGCCGGCGAGGAAGCGGCCATGCACACGCGCGCGCGCCATGGCCGAAGGGTGCTGACCCGCCGCGCCGAGGGCAAGCCCGAGCGGTCGCCGCTACTCCGCGGCGCGCAGCAGCTCCTGCCAGCGCGCCTCCCCCAGCGCCGCCGGCTCCGTCTCCGCGACGAACCGCTCGAGCACCGAGACGAAGCGCGCGGGGTGCTCGCGGTGCGGGAAGTGCCCGGCGCCGGCGAAGACCTCGAGGCGGCTGCCGGGCATCGCGGCGTGCGCGGCGCGTCCGTGCGCGGCCGGGATGATCGGGTCGCGCTCGCCCCACACGACGAGCGAGGGCAGCTCGGCGGCGAGGTACAGGCGGTCCGTGGCGGACACGCGCTGGCCGCCCGCGTCGAGCGCCGCCCGGGCCGTGTGCACGAATGCCGAGCGCGCTCCCGCGTCGCCGAGCGACGCGATCCCGGCCGCCACCCCGGTGAGGTCCTCGCCCGCGCGCAGCCCGAGCCGGCCGAGGACCGAGCCGACGGTGGCGCCGGTCGCCCGCAGCCACCGGCCGCCGAGCAGCGCCAGCGCGAGCTCCGAGCCGGGCAGCGTCGCGGCGCGCAGCAGCGCGTGGACCTCGCGGCCCAGCCCGCCGCTCGAGATCAGCACCATCCGCTCGACGCGCTCGGGGAACTGGTAGGCGAACTGCATCGCGATGCCGCCGCCGAGCGAGTGCCCGACCACGGTGGCGCGGTCGTGCCCGAGCGCGGCGATGAGGTCGCGCACGCCGCTCGCGTACGCACCGAGCGAGTAGTCGCCGCGCGGCTTGGCCGACTCGCCATGGCCGAGCAGGTCGGGCGCGAGCACGGTGTGCCGCTGC
Organism: Solirubrobacteraceae bacterium; assembly: GCA_036259975.1. Lineage (GTDB taxonomy): Bacteria > Actinomycetota > Thermoleophilia > Solirubrobacterales > Solirubrobacteraceae > JAOPZW01. The sequence continues at coordinate 3,572 of DATAAR010000183.1, forward strand.
GCGAGCGCGCCGGCGACCGGCGCCCACGTGTCCGCGGTGCTCGCGATCCCGTGCAGCAGGACGACGAGGGGGCCATTGCCCGCCCGGTGGAACCGCACGCGGTGGCCGTGCAACAGGACTTCGTCGGCCGCCAGGTAGCTACTGCCGCTCACGGGAGCATCGTCGCACAGGAATCCGGCCGCTCGTCAGGCGGCCACGGGCACCGCCTCGGCGCCCCGCCCGCTCTCCGCCCCGGCCACCCGCGCGGCGGCCGCGGCGCGCGCCGGCAGGGCGAGCGCGAGCAGCGCGCCGAGGGCCACGATGCCGGCGCCGGCCCACACGGCGGGGACGAAGCCGTCGACGAACGCCTGCGGCGAGGCGAAGCCGCCCGCGCTCGCGAAGATCGTCGACAGCACTGCGACGCCGAACACGCCACCGACCTCGCGGATCGCGTTGTTCGTGCCGGACGCCTGGCCCGCGCGCTCGGGGCTGACGACGCTCAGCAGCGCGCTCGCCGACGGGGCGAACACGAGCGACATGCCCACGCCCGCCATGGCGAACGGCACGATGAGCTCGCCGAACGTCGTGGTCGCCGTCGCGGTGGCCGCCATCCAGGCCAGCGCCGTCGCCTGCAGGGCGAGGCCGGCGGCCATGAACGTCCGCGACCCGTAGCGCTCCGCAAGCACGCCGGCGATCGGCGCGGTGACCGCCGAGGCGCCGGTCCACACGAGCATCCGCACGCCGGCCTCGAGCGGCGAGAAGCCCATCACGAGCTGGGCGAACTGGGTGAGCAGGAAGATCGAGCCGAACGTCCCGAAGTACATGAAGAACGAGACGCCGTTGGTGACGGCGAACGTCCGCTTCGCGAACAGCCGCAGCGGGAGCATTGGCTCGGGCGATCGGCGCTCCCAGGCGACGAACGCGGCGAGGATCGCCACGCCGCCGGCCAGCGACGCGACGATCAGCGGGCTGGTCCAGCCGTCGCCCTGGCCCCGGACGAGGCCGAACACGAGGCCGAACAGGCCCGTGGCCACGAGCGCGAGCCCGGGCACGTCGAGGCGCGTCGCGGGGCCGCGGCTCTCGCGCAGCATGACGGCCGCAGCGGGCAGCAGGGCGAGCCCGAGCGGCACGTTGATCCAGAAGATCCACTGCCAGGAGATGCCGTCGACGACCGCGCCGCCGACGAGCGGGCCGAGCGCGATGCCCATGCCGCTGATGCCCGACCAGATGCCGAGCGCGGCGCCGCGGCGCTCCACCGGGAACGCCTCGGCGAGGAGCGTGAGCGTCAGCGGCGCGACGATCGCGCCCCCGACGCCCTGCAGCGCCCGTGCGGCGATGAGCTCGCCGCTGCCCGGCGCCAAGGCGGCCGCGGCCGAGGAGGCGGTGAACAGCGCCAGGCCGGCGAGGAACGTGCGCTTGCGACCGAAGCGGTCGCCGATCGCGGCGCCGGGGATGAGGGCCACGGCGAACGCGAGGGTATAGGCGTTCACGGTCCACTCGAGCTGCTGCAGCGACGCCCCGAGGTCCTCGCGGATCGAGGGCAGGGCGACGGTGACGATGAGGTTGTCCAGCACGACCATGAACAGCGCGAGCGAGACGATCGCGAGGGTCGAGCGGGTGCGGGGATGTGGGGACGACATCGAGTCCGAGCCTTTCTTAGTGACTGCTAACTAGTTGCAGAAGTTAGCGGTCACTAAGTATGCTGTCAAGGAATGCCTCCTCCGTCCGCCCCACGCCTGCGCATGTCCGCCGCCGACCGCCGCGACGAGCTGGTCCGCGCCGCCGTCCCGGCGTTCGCGCAGGGCGGGCTGCACGGCACGGCCGTGAGCACGATCACCGATGCCGTCGGCGTCACCCAGCCGTACGCGTTCAGCTTGTTCAAGACCAAGAAGGGGCTCTTCCTGGCCGCCGTCGAGCACGGCTTCGACCGCGTCGAGGAGACCTTCCGCGCGGCCGCAAGCACGACCGACCCCGAGGAGCGCCTCGCGGCGATGGGCCAGGCCTACGTCGGGCTGCTCGAGGACCGCGAGCTGCTGCGCCTGCAGCTCCAGGCGTACGCCGCGTCGGGCGACGACGAGGTGCGCACGGTCGTCCGCCGCCGGTACGCGCGCCTCTACGAGCTGGTGCGGGAGCTGAGCGGCGCCGGCGGCGACGCGCTGCGGCGGTTCTTCGGCGACGGCATGCTGCTCAACGTCGCCGCCGCCGTCGACCTGCCGCTCTTCGCCGACGACGACGCGTGGCTCAGCGAGTGCGACCCGGAAGCCGGCGGCGCAGCGGCGGGCGGCGGAAGCCCGTCTGCGCCAGCGCGGAGTTGACCGCGACCAGGCCGACCTCGGCCGCGAGCGTCGCGAGCCCGAGCGCGTTCACGCGCCGCTTGAGGCGCGCGGCGGGCGGGGGCGTCTCCGGCGCCGGGCGGGTGCCGTCGGCGAGCGGCACCGCGCCGTGCGGCGCCGCGCGCGCGAACCGCATGCCCTCGATCGCGCTGGCCAGGCCGCACACCGCCACCGCGCCCACGAGACCGTCCTTCGCGCGCGCCAGCCGGCGCTCCCGCGGCGTCAGGTTGCGATCCGCCGCCTCGGCCATGCGCGCCCCCGCCCAGCCGCTCATCACCGCCGCCAGGCTCAGCGAGTTGACCACCCCGTAGCGGCGCCACGCCGCGTTGACCACCTCCCCGCGCTCGCGCGCGTCGCTGATGTTCGCCACCGCCGGGTGCAGCGCCAGGCGCCCGAACAGGTAGCCGCCGAGCAGGCCGGCCAGCCCCATGTCGTGAGCGGCGCGGCCGACGTGGCTGAGGGTCTCGGGAGGAGCCGGAATTGAGGTCATGGCGGTGACCTACCCGCCCTTGGGGTCGCGGTCGCGGCCAGAGGCCCGGCGAGGCGGGCGAGTAGTGTCCGCCCGCATGGCTGAGCGGCTGATCGGCGTGGATGTCGGTGGCACGAAGGTCTCCGTCGCCGTCCTCGAGGACGGGCGGCTCGCCGAGCCCAAGATCCGCCCGACCGACCTGTCGGGCTCGACGGCGCTCGTCGATCAGCTCGCCGCGGCGATCGCGGCCGAGGGGCCGGCGAGCGCGATAGGCATCGGCCTGCCGTCGGTCATCGACTTCGCGACGGGCACGGCGCGCTCGTCCGTGAACATCCCGCTGCAGGGGGTGCCGCTGCGCCACCTGTTGACCGAGCGCCTTGGCATCCCGACGTTCGTGGAGAACGATGCGACGGTGGCCGCGCTCGCCGAGGCACACGACGACGACATGCGCCCGATCGCCAACATCGTCGTGATGTTCACCGTCGGCACCGGCGTCGGCGGCGGCATCGTGATCGGCGGGCGCATCTTCCGCGGCGCCACCGGCGCCGCGCCGGAGATCGGCCACACGATCGTGGCGGCGAACCTCGAGAACGGGGCGCCGCCCGCCGCCCCGTTCCCCCACCCCGCCTCGCTCGAGCATCACGCCGCCGGCCGGGCGCTGGACCGGCTCGGGCGCGCACGCGGCATCGGCGACGGCCACGCGGTCGTGGCCGCCGCCCGCGCCGGCGACCCGGACGCGATCGACGCGCTGCGCATCGTCGGGGAGTCGCTCGGCGTGGGGATTGCCAACGCGATCAACACGTTCGACCCGGACCTCGTCATCGTCGGCGGCGGGGTGTCGACGGCGGGCGAGCTGCTGCTCGGCCCGGCGCGCGACGCCGCGCAGCGGTTCGTGGTGCGCGGGGTGGGCACGCGCACCGAGATCCGGCCGGCCCGGTACGGACCGCAGGCCGGCGTGCGCGGCGCCACGCTGCTTGCCGGCCAGGAACTGGAGGTGGCGCCGTGAAGGTCGCCGTCGGCTTCGACCACGCGGGCGTCCCGCTCCGCGACACGGTGCTCGAGACGCTGCGCGCCACCGGCCACGAACCGGTCGACGTGGGCACGCAGGACGACTATCCCGACACCGCGGTCGACGTGTCGAGGGCGGTCCTCGACGGCGACTGCGAGCGCGGGGTCATCGTCTGCGGCAGCGGCGCCGGCGTTGCGGTGGCCGCGTGCAAGCTGCCCGGCATCCGCGCCGCCGTCGGCCACGACACGTACACGGCCGCGCAGTGCGTCCAGCACGACGACTGCAACGTGCTCGCCCTGGGCGCGCGGGTGGTCGGGCCCGCGCTCGCCGCCGCTTGCGTGCGGGCGTTCGTCGGCGCATCGTTCTCCGGCGAGGAGCGACACGTGCGCCGGCTCGGAAAGGTGACCGCGATGGAACGGGAAGGCCTACGAAGCTGATGCGCGTGATCGATCTCGACACCGGAGACACCCTGCAGGCCGCCAACGACGACGATCTCCGTAAGGCCGTGGCCGGCTTCTACGCAGATCGCAATGAACCCATGAGCGACGACGACGTCGCCCAGCTCGTGGAGCGCCGCGCTTACGACGCGACCGACTCATGACCACGACCGAGCGAACCGCCACCACCGCCGAGCTCGACGAGCTGTGCGTGAACACGATCCGCACGCTGGCGATGGACGCGGTGCAGAAGGCCAACTCGGGCCACCCCGGCACCCCGATGGCGCTCGCGCCGATCGCCTACGTGCTCTACACGCGCGTCATGCGCCACGCGCCCGAGCATCCCGACTGGCCCGACCGCGACCGGTTCGTCCTCAGTGCCGGGCACGCGTCGATGCTGCTGTACGCGATGCTGTACCTCACGGGCTACGGCGTCAGCCTCGACGACCTCAAGAGCTTCCGCCAGCTCGGCTCGCCCGCCGCCGGCCATCCGGAGTACGGCCACGCGCCCGGCATCGAGGCGACGACCGGGCCGCTCGGCCAGGGCATCTCGATCTGCGACGGCCTCGCGCTCGGAGAGCGGATGCTCAACGCGCGGCTGGGCGACGACGTGATCGACCACCACACGTTCTGCATCGCCTCCGACGGCGACATGCAGGAGGGCATCAGCGGCGAGGCCGGATCGCTCGCCGGCCACCTGCGGCTGGGGCGGCTGATCGTCTTCTACGACGACAACCACATCTCGATCGAGGGCGACACCGGCCTCGCGTTCTCCGAGGACGTGGGCAAGCGCTACGAGGCCTACGGGTGGCACGTCCAGAACCTCGGCGAGGACCTGGCGCTCGACCGCATCGAGCAGGCCGCGCGCGACGCGATGGCGGTCGAGGATCAGCCGTCGCTGATCGTCGTGCGCACGCACATCGCGCCCGGCTCGCCGAACAAGCAGGACACGGAGGCCGCCCACGGCGCGCCGCTCGGCGAGGAGGAGGTCCGGCTCACGAAGGACGCCTACGGCTGGCCGCCGGACGAGCACTTCTACGTCCCGGAGGAGGCGCTCAACCACTTCCGCCAGTGCGTCGAGCGCGGCAACCGGCTGTACGAGGAGTGGCAGGAGCGCTCCGGCGGCTGGAGCGGGTTCGAGCTGCCCGACGGCTGGGACGAGGACCTGCCCACGTTCTCGCCGCGCGACGTGCCGACGATCGCGACGCGGAAGGCCGGCGGCGAGGTGCTCAAGTGGGCGTCGCGCAAGATCCCGCACCTCGTCGGCGGCTCGGCCGACCTGGCGCCCTCGACGCTGCAGGTGCCGGAGGGCGACTCGGTCGGCCCCGGCCGCTACGACGGGCGGCTGCTGCACTTCGGCATCCGTGAGCACGCCATGGGGGCGACGGTCAACGGCCTGGTGCTGAGCGGCTTCCGCGCCTTCGGCTCGGGCTTCCTGATCTTCAGCGACTACATGAAGGGCGCGATCCGGCTGGCGTCGGTCATGCGGATCCCCTCGGTGTTCATCTTCACCCACGACTCGATCGGCCTGGGCGAGGATGGCCCCACCCACCAGCCGATCGAGCAGCTCGCCATGCTGCGCGCGCAGCCGAACCTCAACGTGATCCGCCCGGCCGGCGCGAACGAGACCGCGCAGGCCTACCGCTTCGCCTTCTCGCAGACCGAGACGCCGACCGTCATCGTCCTCAGCCGCCAGGGCCTGCCGGTCTGGCGGCCGAGCGGGGTGCCGAAGACCGCGATCGAGCGCGGCGCGTACGTGCTGCGGGAGAGCTTCAAGGGCCGCAACGAGCCGCCCGACCTCATTTTGATCGCGAGCGGCTCGGAGGTGCACCTCTGCAACCGGGCCGCTGCGCTGCTCGAGGACCAGGGCGTCGCCACGCGCCTCGTGTCCATGCCGTGCATGGACCGCTTCGAGGACCAGGACCGCGCCTACCGCGACAAGGTGCTGCCGCCGGAGACGCGCGCCCGCGTCGCGGTCGAGGCGCTGAGCCCGCTGGGCTGGCACCGCTGGGCCGGCGACGCCGGCGAGGTGATCGGCATGACGACCTTCGGGGCGAGCGCCCCGGCGAAGGACCTCTTCAGCCACTTCGGGTTCACCCCCGAGCGCGTCGCCGAGACCGGCCGCGCGGTGGTCGACCGACTCAAGGAGTGACGAGCATGGCCACGCAGCAGATCAACGAGCGCCTCGCCGCGCTCACCGCCGCCGGGACCAGCGTGTGGCTGGACCAGATCGGGCGGCAGCTGATCGAGAGCGGCGAGCTGCGCCGCCTCGTCGAGGAGGACTCGCTGCGCGGCGTCACCTCCAACCCGACGATCTTCAACCAGGCGATCCTCGGCGCGCCCGACTACGACGACCAGCTCGCGCAATGCGCCCGCGCGGGGCGCTCGACGCGCGAGATCTACCAGGAGCTCACGATCAAGGACATCCAGGACGGCTGCGACATCCTGCGCGCGGTCTACGACGAGACGAACGGCTACGACGGCTACGTGTCGTTCGAGGTCGACCCCGACCTCGCCTTCGACACCGAGAAGACGATGGAGCAGGCGCGCGAGTACTGGCGGCGCGTCGACCGCCCCAACCTGATGATCAAGATCCCCGGCACCGACGAGGGCGTGCCCGCGATCGAGCAGATGATCTACGAGGGGCTGAACATCAACGTCACGCTCCTCTTCTCGGTCGCCGCCTACGAGCGCGTGGCCGAGGCGTTCATCCGCGGCCTCGAACGCCGGCATGCGGAGGGCAAGAGCATCGACATGCGGTCGGTTGCGTCGTTCTTCGTCTCGCGCGTCGACACGGAGGTCGACAAGCGCCTCGAGGCGCTCGGCCGCGAGGATCTCATGGGCCGGGCGGGCGTGGCGAACGCGCGCGCCGCCTACCGGCGCTACAAGGCGATCTTCCACGGCGAGCGCTTCGCCGCGCTGCGCGACGCGGGCGCGGCGGTCCAGCGCCCGCTGTGGGCCTCGACCGGCGTGAAGAACCCGCGCTACGCGGACACGATGTACGTCGATGGCCTCGTCGGTCCCGAGACGGTCAACACGATGCCGATGGCGACGCTGCTGGCCGCGGCCGACCACGCCAGGATCGAAGGGAACACGGTCGAGATCGAGCCCGAGCCGGACCTGCGCGCGCTCGCCGAGGCGGGCATCGACCTCGACGACGTCACCGACAAGCTGCTGCGCGACGGCGTCGAGAAGTTCGTCGAGCCGATGGACAAGCTGCTCGAGGGCATCGACGAGAAGCGCGAGGCGATCGTCACCGCGCGCCCGCCGACGATCAAGGCGTCGATCCCCGACGACCTCGAGCCGCGGATCGCCGAGCGCGTGAAGCGCGCGATGGTCGAGGACGTGGCGCACCGCATCTGGAAGAAGGATGCGACGCTCTGGGGCCCCCCCGACCAGCCGGAGGTCGCCGACCGCCTCGGCTGGCTGACCGTGGTCGACACGATGCTCGAGGCGGTCGACGACCTCAACGCGTTCGCCGACGAGATCCGCTCGGAGGGCTTCGCCGACGTCGTCCTGCTGGGCATGGGCGGGTCGTCGCTGGCCCCCGAGGTCATCCGCCAGAGCTTCGGCGAGCAGGACGCCTGGCCGAGCCTGCACGTGCTCGACTCGACCGACGCGGGCGCGATCCGCCGCGTGCAGGAGCGCGTCGACCTGGACAAGACACTGTTCCTCGTCTCCACCAAGTCGGGCGGGACGATCGAGACGCTGTCGCTGTTCCGGTACTTCTGGTCGCTGCGCTCGGAGGGCCGCCAGTTCGTGGCGATCACCGACCCCGGCTCGGGGCTGGCCGACCTCGCGACCGAGCACGGGTTCCGCCGCACGTTCCTCAACGACCCGCAGATCGGCGGCCGCTACAGCGCGCTGTCGTACTTCGGGCTCGTGCCCGCGGCGCTCATGGGCGCGGACGTCGCCGGGATCCTGGACCGCGCCGGGGTGGCGGAGCAGAACTGCCTGACCTTCGACTCGTCGAACACGAACAGCGGCCTCTGGCTCGGCCTGGCCTGGGGCGAGCTGGCGCTGGCCGGGCGCGACAAGCTGACCTACGCCATCGACCCGCCGCTCGAGAGCTTCGGCCTCTGGGTCGAGCAGCTCATCGCCGAGTCGACCGGCAAGCAGGGCAAGGGCATCCTCCCGGTCGTCGGCGAGCCGATCGGCGCGCCGGAGTCCTATGGCCACGACCGCACCTTCATGTACCTCCGGCGCGTCGACTCGCCGGACGCGGAGCTCGACGCGAAGATGGACGCGCTCGCGGCGGCCGGGCACCCGGTCATCACGCGCTCGATCCACGGGCCGACGGACCTCGGGCGGCTGTTCTTCTTCGCCGAGTTCGCGACCGCGGTGGCCGGCTGGGTGCTCGGCATCAACCCGTTCGACCAGCCCAACGTGCAGGAGGCCAAGGACGCCACCGCGCGGGTCCTCGACGAGCGCGTGGAGGACCCGCCCGACGCCGGCGACGACGCGCTGCGCGCGCTGCTCTCGGGCCTGCGCGCGCCGGAGTACCTCGCGATCCTCGGGTTCCTCGAGCCGTCGGCCCAGTTCGACGCCGCGATCGCCGACCTGCGCGCCGTGATCCGCGACGCCACCGGCGCGGCGACGACGTTCGGCTACGGCCCGCGGTATCTGCACTCGACCGGCCAGCTGCACAAGGGCGGGCCGCCGCACGGGCGCTTCCTGCAGCTCGTCCACGACTCCGAGCCGGACCTCGAGGTGCCCGCCGCGGGCTATGGGTTCACACGCCTCAAGCGCGCCCAGGCGATCGGCGACCTCGAGACGCTGCGCCACCACGAGCGCCCGGCCGAGCGCCTCACCGAGCCGGGCGGCGACCCTGCCGGCGCCGTCCGGGCGCTGACCGACCGGGTCCGGAGCATGCTGTGACCGCCACCACGGGCGTGCTCGCCGAGAACCCGCTCGTCGAGGGGCTCGAGCGGCTGCCCGTCCACCCCACGAGCCTCGTCATCTTCGGGGCGACCGGCGACCTCGCCAACCGCAAGCTGCTGCCGGCGATCTACAACCTCGCGCACGACGGCGCGCTGCCCGAGCGCTTCGACCTCGTCGGCACGTCGCGCAGTGAGATGAGCGACGCGGAGTTCCGCGACATGGCCATCACGGCCGTCCGCCAGTTCTCGCGCCGTCCGCCCGACGACGCCGTGCTCGAGCGGCTGTTCGAGGGCGCGCGCTACGTGGCGGGCACGTTCGACAGCGAGGGCCTGTACGGCGGGCTGCAGGGCGCGCTCGACGAGTTCGACAGGGAGGCCGGGCAGCGGCTCAACCGGTGCTTCTACCTGTCGACGGCGCCGACGTTCTTCCCGGTGATCGTAGAGCGCCTGGGCGGGCAGGGGCTCAACCGCCTCGACGGGGCGGATGTGCGGGTGATCATCGAGAAGCCGTTCGGGACCACGCTGGCCGAGGCGCAGCGGCTCAACCGTCAGGTGCTGTCGGTGTTCGCCGAGGCGCAGGTGTTCCGCATCGATCACTACCTGGGCAAGGAGACGGTCCAGAACATCATGGCGTTCCGGTTCGCCAACGGGATGTTCGAGCCGCTGTGGAACCGCAACTACATCGACAACGTCCAGATCACCGCCGCCGAGGACATCGGCATCGGGTCGCGCGCGGGCTACTACGACTCGGCCGGCGCGATGCGCGACCTGATCCAGAACCACATGCTGCAGCTCTTGTGCCACGTGGCGATGGAGCCGCCCGTCGACTTCACGGCCGACGAGGTCCGCAACGAGAAGGTCAAGGTCCTGCACGCGATCGAGCGCCCGTCGGCCGACGACATCGCGCACATGGCGGTCCGTGCGCAGTACACGGCCGGCATGTCGGAGAGCGAGCACGTCCCGGGGTATCTGGAGGAGGAGGGCGTCCCGGACGATTCGCACACCGAGACCTACGCGGCGATCCGCCTGAACGTCGACAACTGGCGGTGGGCCGGGGTGCCGTTCTACCTGCGCACCGGCAAGCGCCTGGCGCGCAAGGTGACCGAGATCGCGATCACGCTCAAGCCGGTGCCGCACCTCGGCTTCACCCAGGACGGCTCGGTCGGCGTGCGCCCCAACCAGCTCGTGCTCACCCTCCAGCCCAACGAGGGGGTGTCGCTGCAGCTGGCGGCCAAGATCCCGGGCACGCGCATGCGCCTGACGCCGGTGAACATGGAGTTCCTCTACGGAACCACGTTCCTGTCGCAGTCGCCGGAGGCCTACGAGCGGCTGATCCTCGACGCCATGCGCGGCGACGCCACGCTGTTCACCCGCAACGACGAGGTCGAGGCCCAGTGGCGGATCATCGACCCGATCGTGCACGCGTGGGCGGCGAGCGCCGACGGCCTAGCGACCTACGCGGCCGGGTCCCAGGGACCCGAGAAGGCCGATCGGCTGCTCGTCGGCGAGGACCACTGGCGCTCGATCTGAGGGCTCGCAGCAGGCGCTCCCATGCCCGCCGTCAGCGACATCGTCTGGAGCGCGCAGGCCACCACGCCCGGGGCGATCGAGGAGGCGCTGCGGGCGATGCTCAAGGAACGCCACTCCGAGAACGCCAGCTACGTCCCGGCGCGCACGCTGAACCTCGTCTGCATCGTCGACAGGCAGTGGAGCGGCGAGATCGCCAACCGCCTGCGCGGGGTCGGGCGCCCGCACGCGGCGCGCACGATCGTGTGCGCCGTGCAGCCGCGGCGCACGACGATCGACGCCGTCGCGACGATCGCCTCGGACGTGCACCCCAAGCCGGGCGAGTTCGCGCTGCTGCGCGAGACCGTGGTGGTCGACGTCGGCGAGCACCACCTGTCGCACCTCGACACGGTCGTCGACCCGCTGGTGGTCACCGACCTGCCGACGGTCGTCTGGGCGCCGCACGGCCACCCGGAGGCCGTCGAGGCGCTCCTGTCGCTGGCGCAGGTCGTGCTGCTCGACTCGGTCGACGAGCCCGACATGCGCGAGGCGCTGCGCCGCGTGCAGACGCTGCTCGACGACGTCTACGTCGTGGACCTCGCGTGGCTGCGCTCGACGCCGTGGCGCGAGCGCGTCGCGGCCACGTTCGACACGCCGCACCTGCGCCCCGACCTGCAGACGATCAGCGCGGTGACCATCCGCCACCACCCCGAGTCCGGCGTCGTCGGGCTGCTGCTGATCGGCTGGCTGGCGTCGCGGCTGGACTGGCGGCTCAGCCCGCTGGTGACCGGCGGCGGCGGCAAGCTGATGGGCTCGGCGTCGGGCCGCCGCCAGGACGTCCGCGTGACGCTCGAGCCGACGCCCGCGCTGCACGTGCGCGGCCTGCAGGGGCTCACGCTCGAGACCGCGTCGGGCCGGCACTTCGAGCTCGACCGCGGTCCCGGTGGGCTGCAGGCCTACTACCGCAACGCCAAGGGCCAGGAGCGCCGCTGGGTCGTGCTCGGCGCCTCGCGCGGCGAGCCCGGGATCCTCGGCGAGGGCATCCG
>DATAAR010000184.1:0-10340 GCA_036259975.1 Solirubrobacteraceae bacterium
TACTGGTGCTCGGCCGACGTCGGCTGGGTGACGGGCCACAGCTACATCGTCTACGGGCCGCTGGCGAACGGCGCCACGTCGGTCATGTACGAGGGCGCGCCGGACTACCCGGCCAAGGACATCTGGTGGGAGCTCATCGAGCGCTACAAGGTGTCGATCTTCTACACGGCGCCGACCGCGATCCGCGCGTGCATGAAGTGGGGCGTCGAGCATCCCGAGAAGCACGACATGTCGAGCCTGCGGCTGCTCGGGACGGTCGGCGAGCCGATCAACCCGAAGGCGTGGCTCTGGTACTGGAAGGTGATCGGCGCCGGGCGCTGCCCGATCGTCGACACGTGGTGGCAGACCGAGACCGGCCAGATCATGATCACGACGCTGCCCGGGGCGCAGGAGATGAAGCCGGGCTCGGCCGGGACCCCGCTGCCCGGCATCGAGGCGAAGGTCCTCGACGAGTCCAGCGGCCAGGAGGCCCAGCGCAACAAGCAGGGGCTGCTCGTCCTCTGCCGGCCGTGGCCCGGCATGCTGCGCACGCTCTACGGCGACGACGACCGCTACGTCGAGACGTACTTCGAGCGCTTCGGCAAGGAGACGTACCTCGTCGGCGACGCGGCGCGCCATGACGCGGACGGCTACTTCTGGATCATCGGGCGCATCGACGACGTGATCAACGTCTCCGGGCACCGCATGTCGACCGCGGAGATCGAGTCGGCGATCGTTTCGCACCCGGTCGTCGCGGAGGCCGCGTGCATCGGCCAGTCCGACGAGGACACCGGCCAGGCCGTCGCCGCGTTCGTGACGCTCGAGGGCCACCACGAGGGCTCCGACGACCTCGTCAACGACATCCGCGAGCACGTCGCCAAGCGCATCGGCAAGCTCGCGCGGCCGAAGCGCATCATCTGGGCCGACGACCTGCCGAAGACGCGCTCGGGCAAGATCATGCGCCGCCTGCTCCGCGACATCGCCGAGGGCAAGGAGCTCGGCGACGTCACCACGCTGCGCGACCCGGACGTCATGAACCAGCTCCAGGGCAAGATCCAGGAGCGCCAGAAGCAGGAGGACTAGCCACTAGGCTCCCCGGCCGGAGCGGTACGCCGTACCGCTCCGGCCGCCCATGGCTTCACCGATCGTCCGCGACGTCATCCTCCGCGACGGCAGCGTGCTGCGCCTGCGCTCGCCGCGCCCGGACGACGAGCCCGCGATCAAGGCGTTCTTCGACGGCCTCACGCCCGAGAGCCGCTACATGCGCTTTCACGGGCACGGCCGCACCGACATCGTCGCGCACGACTACGCGAACGCGGATGGCGACACCCGCGTCGCGCTGCTCGCGCACCTCGGCGACCGGGTCGTCGCGGTCGCGGGCTACGACCGCCTGAACGAGCCGGGGGTGGCGGAGGTGGCGTTCGCGGTCGCCGACGACCTCCACGGCCGCGGCCTGGCGACGCGCATGCTCGAGCAGCTCGCCGACGTCGGCGGCGACCACGGCGTGCGCCGCTTCGACGCCGAAGTGATGGCCGAGAACCGGGCGATGCTCGGCGTGTTCTCGAGCGCCGGCTTCGACGTGCGGCGCCAGAGCGCGTTCGGCGAGGCGCACGTCGAGCTCGACATCCGCCCGAGCGAGCGGCTGGCGGAGCGGATCGCCGCGCGCGACCACCGCGCGACCGTCGCCTCGCTGCGCGCTGTGCTGCACCCGGGCTCCGTGGCGGTGATCGGCGCGTCGGCGCGCGCCGACAGTGTCGGCGGCGAGCTGCTGCGGCGCGTCGTGGCCGGCGGCTTCGCCGGCGTCGCGGCGCCGGTGAGCCGTGGGGGCGGGGTGGTCGCGTCGATGCGCGCCGTGCCGAGCACCGCCGACCTGCCCGAGCCGCCGGAGCTCGCGATCGTCGCCGTGCCGGCGGACGAGGTGGTCGACGCTGTGGTCGAGGCGGTCGACCGCGGCGCGCGGGGCGTGCTGGTCGTGTCGGCCGGCTTCTCGGACACCGACGAGCCCGAGGGGCGCGAGCGCGAGGAGGCGCTGCTCGAGGCGGTCCGGGCGCGCGGGGCGCGACTCGTCGGCCCCAACAGCCTCGGCCTCGTGGTCACCGACCCTGACGTCGCGCTGCACGGCGTGCTCGGCGACGTCGAGGTGCGGCCCGGCGGGCTGGCGCTCTCATCGCAGTCGGGCGCGCTCGGCCTGGCGCTGCTCGCCCACGCGGCCGCGCGGCGACTCGGGATCGCGGCGTTCATCTCGCTCGGCAACCGCGCGGACGTGTCGACGAACGACCTGCTCGAGTACTGGGCCGACGACCCGCGCTGCCAGGTGCTGGCCCTGTACGTCGAGTCGTTCGGCAACCCGCGGCGCTTCGCGGAGATCTCGCGGCGCGTGTCGCGCCTGAAGCCCATCCTGGCGGTGAAGGGCAACCGCGGCCGGCTGCCCGCGTCGGCCGCCTCGCACACGGCCGGGGCGCTGGGCGATGAGGCCGCGGCCGACGCGCTGCTCCGTCAGGCGGGGGTGCTGCGGGTCGAGAGCACCGAGGCGCTGTTCGACGCCGCCGAGCTGCTGGAGCGCCAGCCGCTGCCGCGCGGGCGGCGGGTGGGGATCGTGACGAACTCGGGCGGGCTGGGGCGGATCGCCACCGACGCGTGCACGACGCGGCGGCTGGAGCTCGCGATCCCCGCGGCCGAGACGGTCGCGCGGCTCGCGGAGCGCCTCCCGCGCGCGGACCGGATCAAGAACCCGGTCGACCTCGGCGTGCGGGCACCGCTGCAGGACTACCTCGACGCGGTCGCCGCCCTGCTGGAGGACGACGGCGTCGACGCGGTGATCGCCGTCCACGCCGGGCGCTCGGGGCTCGAGCGCGCCGACGGCCTCGAGGCGCTCGAGCGGGCGACCGCGGGGGCGCGGAAGCCGATCGTGGCCTGCGCCGTCGGCGCCGACGGGCGCCTGCCCGAGCGCGCGCGCTGGACGGTGCCGAACTACCGGTTCCCGGAGGCGGCGGTGCGCGCGCTCGGACTGGCCGCCGACCGCCGCGACTGGCTGTCCAAGCCGCTGGGCGTGCGCCCCGCGTTCGACGACGTCGATCCCGAGCGCGCCGAGGCCCTGGCCGCCGCGCTGCTGGCCGAGCGCGGCCCGGGTTGGCTCGACGTGGGCGCCACGGCGGAGCTGCTCGCCACGCACGGCCTGCGGGTCCTGCCGGTCGAGCGCGTGGCGGCCGGCGAGGTCGCCGTGGCGGCCGCCGAGCGGATCGGCGGCCCGGTGGCACTCAAGGCCGACTTCGCGCCGCCGGCGCGCGCCGGCGACATCGACGCCGTGCTGCTCGGGCTCGAGGGCGGCGCCGCCGTGCGGGCGGGCTGGGAGGAGCTCGAGCGCCGCGTCCTCGCCGCGGGCCGCGAGTGGAGCGGCGCGCGCGTGCAGCCGCTGGCGGGCCCCGGCGCCGACGTGCTCGTCGGCGCGGTCGCCGACTCCGACCTCGGTCCGGTCGTGGGCGTCGGGATGGGCGGCCGCCAGGCCGGCCTGGCCGGCGACGTCGCGTTCGGCCTGGCCCCGCTGAACGACGTCGAGGTCGACGGACTTCTGTCGCGCTCGCCCGGCGTGCAGGCGTGGCTCGAGGGGCTGCGCGGCGCCGCGCCGCTCGACCGCCCCGCGCTGCGCGAGCTGGTCCTGCGCTTCTCGCTGCTGCTCGAGCACGTGCCCGAGCTCGCCGAGGTGGACCTCAACCCGGTCCGCGTGATGCCGGCGGGCGCGACGATCATCGACGCGCGCGTCCGGCTCGCGCCGCGGCCGGAGCCGCGGCGCGCGAAGACGTGGTGAGCTACATGTCCATGCCGCCGTTGACGGCGATCACGGCCCCGTTGATGTAGGCCGACTCGTCGCCCGCCAGGAAGTACGCGGCGCGCGCGATCTCCTCGGGCTTGCCCAGCCGCCGCAGCGGGACCTGGGCGCGGATGCCGTCGAGGACCTTCTCGGGCACGGTCGAGAGCATGTCGGTCTCGATGAAGCCCGGGGCGATCGCGTTGACGGTGATCGCGACGTCGTTGCCCTCGAGCTTGCCGGCCTTGTTCAGCGCGAACGCGGCCTCCTTGGCGAACGTCATCGTCAGGCCGAACAGGCCCGACTTCGACGCGGCGTAGTTGGCCTGGCCGATGTTGCCGGTCTGGCCGATGATCGACGAGATGTTGATGATGCGCCCGGTCCCGCGCTCGATCATGTGCTCGAGCGCCGCCTTGGACAGGAAGAACGCGCCGGACAGGTTGACGTCGAGCACCTTCTGCCAGTCCTCGTCGGACATCTTGAAGACGGTCTTGTCGCTCGTGATGCCGGCGTTGTTGACGAGGATGTCGAGGCGGCCGTGGCGGTCGAGCACCTCGGCCACCGTGCGCCGGCAATCGTCGGGGCTGCCGATGTTGCCCTGGTGCGTCGAGGTCTCGATGTTGGCCTCGCCCAGATCCGCGCACAGGCGCTCGGCGGCCTCCGAGTCGCGGCTGTATCCCGCGGCGATGTTCGCGCCCTGGGCGGCGAGCGCGCGGCAGATCGCGGCGCCGATGCCGCGCGTGCCGCCGGTGACGAGCGCGACGCGGCCAGCGAGCTTGTCCCCCACGCGGGCGACCTTCTGGGCCTCCTGGGTGGTTGCCATCGTCTCTCTCCTCTCTCTGCTTGTCCCTACCGCTCCGAGCGCTCGGCGAGCCACTCGGCGATGTCGGGCCAGATCTCCTTGCGGGCCCGGGAGCCGGCCATGAGGCCGATGTGCCCGCCGGGCCGGTCGAAGTGGGTGACGTCCTCGCTGCCGACCATGTCCAGCAGCGGCAGCGTCCCCTGGCGCGGCGCGATGTGGTCGGCGCCGGCGGTGACGACCAGGACGTTCTGGTCCACGTCCCGCAGGTCCACGCGCCGGCCGCGGATGCGCAGGCGCTCGCGGACGAGCCGGTTCTCCTTGTACATGTAGGTGATCCACTCCCGATACGCCTTGCCCGGGAACGGCGGGTTGTCGGCCACCCACTTCGCCATCGCCTGGTAGGCCTCGGGCCGGGACTCGCCGTCGTAGATCGCCTGCCACAGCCGCCGGTACGTCGTCCAGTAGTTCGTGACCGGCTTCATCATCTTGTTCGCCCAGTCGATCGAGCGGCCCGGGACCGAGCCGTACACCTCGGCCACGTGGTCGACGTCGAACGAGTCGCGGGCGGTCCAGTTGAAGTACAGCGAGCCGCTGGTGTCGACGGGCGTCGTCAGCAGGAGCAGGTTGCGCACCGGCGTGTCCGGGAACAGGCCGCAGTGGATCAGCGACAGCGTCCCGCCGATGCACCAGCCCAGCATGCTGATCTCGTCCTGGCCGCTCGCGCGCAGCGTCTCGCGGATGGCGGAGGGGATCTCGTCGCACACGTAGTAGTCGAGACCCTGGTCGCTGTCGCTCTCGTCGGGCACGCCCCAGTCGACCATGAAGACGTCGTAGCCCTCGTCGAGGAGGAACTCCACGAACGAGTGGCCGCGCCGGAGGTCGAAGATGTCGGGGCGGTTGATGAGTGCGAACACGAGCAGCACGGGCACGGGGTACCGGCGGTTCGCGCTGCGGTAGCGGTACAGCGTCGTGGTGCGGTGCGTCCAGATCACGTCCTTGGGCGTGGTGCCGATCGGCGCGTCGCGCTCGGTGAGGACCGTGTTGGCGAACTCGAGCGCGGCGATCGGCGTGCGGACGAGGCGCTCGAGGGCCGTCATGACGAGCCCGACGAGCGTCGCGTGTTGCGCCGGCGGCTGTCCGACGCGCCGCTGCTGCGGCTCGCGCCGCCGCTCCGGCTGCGCGCGGTGCCGTTCGAGGAGGAGCCGAGCTCGTCGCGCAGCTCCTCGACCTCCTGCAGCACCTGCTCGAGCTTGTCCTCGGTACGCCCCAGCTGGCGCGTGAGGCGGTTGATGTCCTGCCGGCTGGCGACGCGCAGGTTGCGCAGCACGAGGTCCATCGCCTCGTTACCGATGCGCGTGAGCGCCACGGCGTTCTCGGTCACCATCGCCAGCAGCTCGCCGAAGCTGTCGCGAGAGACGACGCGCTCGGCGGCGCGGGCGACGCGGGTCTCGGCCTCCTCGTACAGACGCCGGACCTCCTGCTCCGGCGTCGGTGCGGGGGCCCCGTCCTGGTTGGGCTTGTCGGCCATCGTCCCCACAGCCTATGCCCGCGCGGCCATTAGCATGAACCTCACATGGCGGACGGCGAACGAGCGGAGCGCCTGGGCGAGATCATCCGTCGCCAGCGCGAGCTGAGCGCGCTCTCGATGCGCCAGTTCGCCGACCTGGTGGGGATCTCCAACCCGTACCTGTCGCAGATCGAGCGCGGGCTGCGCGAGCCGTCTGAGCGCGTGCTCGAGGGCATTGCGAAGTCGCTCCAGGTCCCGGTCGAGGCGCTGCGCGAGCAGGCGGGCCTGCACGTCGACGACGAGCCCGAGACGCCGGCCGTCGTCGAGGCGATCCGCTTGGACCCGAAGCTGACGGGCCGCCAGCGCCAGGCGATGCTCGAAATCTACCGCGCGTTCACCGCGCCGACCGCGCGCGGGCGCGCGCGGCGGCAGGCGGGATAGCGGCTCGCGCGGGCGCCACGCGGTCGGCATGGTCGATCGCGACGCGCTCGGTGACGATCGAGCCCATCGAGTGGCCGACGACGACGGCGGTGTCGATGCAGAGAGCGTCGAGAACGGCCGCCACGTCCCCGGTCACGTCGGCGAGGGTGTGGCTCGGCGCGCCGTCGGCGTCGCCGTGGCCGCGCAGGGTGAGCGCGACCGCACGGACCAACTCGGGCGGATGCGCCAGGACGCCCTCGAACGAGCGCGCCCGGTCAGGGCAGCCACACCCGGCTCGCTCGCGGAACGCTCCGACCGCTACGGCGCGGGGATCGGCACGGCGGCGGGCGTGATCGCCTTCGCGCGGCGCCGGGCCGCGGCCGGGTTCGCGCGCACCTTGGAGTGCTCGAGCACCGCGGCCATGACGACCGGCCAGTGCTCGCGCAGCGCCTCGTTGCCCATGAAGAGGCCGAGGTG
Organism: Solirubrobacteraceae bacterium; assembly: GCA_036259975.1. Classification (GTDB taxonomy): domain Bacteria; phylum Actinomycetota; class Thermoleophilia; order Solirubrobacterales; family Solirubrobacteraceae; genus JAOPZW01. The sequence continues at coordinate 6,991 of DATAAR010000184.1, forward strand.
GCCGCCGTTCGTCGTGCGGGCGAGCATGTCCCTGGGCGGCGTGGCGACGTGGTCGGCGAGCGCGAAGACCTGCGCCGGGGGCGTGATGTGGTCCGTCGCGCCCGCGAGCATGTTGATCGGGCAGGCGATGCGGCCCAGGTCGACCGGCCGGCCGTCGACCTGCAGCGTCCCGCGCACGAGCTCGTTGTCGCGGAACAGGTGCTCCACGAGCCAGAGGTAGAACGGGCCGGCGATGTCCTGGGTGTGCTTGTACCAGTCCTCGAAGAGCCGGTAGCGGTCGACGTGGCGGCGCTCGTTGAGGTTCGCGAGGAGCTGGAACTGCTTGCCGAGCTCGTTCTCCGGCTTGATGACGATGAAGCCGCCGAGCAGGAACTCGCCCTTGAGCACGCCGTTGCCGATCGCGACCAGGTTCTTGTAGAAGCGCAGGTCGTCGTCGGAGAGGGCCTGCACGTGCTCGTGGATCACGGCGTCGCCGGTGTGGAAGTCGATCGGGGCGCCGGCGATCGTGAGCGTGTTGACGTTCTCGGGATGCAGGCAGGCGTAGACCGTGGCCAGCCACCCGCCCTGGCAGTCGCCGACGAGGTTCACCGGCCCGCCGATCTGGTCGACGGCGGCAGCCACCTCGCCGAGGTAGTCGGTGATCGTGGCGTCCTTCGTCGCCTGGGTGGCACCGATCCAGTCCAGCGCGTAGAGCCGCTCGAGCCCCGCCGCGCGAATCGTGCGCATCTGGCTCTGATCGGGGCTGTAGTCGACGATGCAGGAGTCGTGGCCGGCCTGCGGCGGCAGGACGAGCGTCGGGACCACCTTCGTTGAGCCGGATGAGAAGTCGCGCAGCCGCGTGAGCGGCGTGCCGCGCACGATCCTGTGGCGCGTCGACCATCTCGGGGGCCTTCGGTCCGTCATGAGCTGCCACCAGCGCAGGCCGTCGATCGCCATGTCGAGCGGCGACCGGGCGTCCGAGATCGCGTTCGCCCAGTAGTCCGCGACGCCGCGGACGGCGGCAGCGGCGGTCTCGACGGCGGCGTCCACTCCGCGGCGCGTGACCGGCGGGACGCCGCACGCGGGCGGAATGGGAACATCCATGTACCCGTGACCCATTTGCACAACCTACCCGGCAGTCAGGATCGCTCAAGCGCAGTATTGGTGACAGGTGCCGCAAGCGGCATCGGGCGGGCGATCACACAACGTCTGGTCGACGGCGGCGCGTCCGTGCTCGCCGTCGATCTCGAGCCCGCGGAGGACGGCCCCGGGGAGCCGTTCGCCGCCGATCTGACCACCCGCGATGGCAATCGTGCGGCGGTCGATGCCGCGCTGGAGCGCTTCGGGCGCCTCGACGCGATCGTCCCCAACGCCGGCTTCCAGCACGTCTCGCCGGTGGCGGAGTTCCCCGAGGAGCGCTGGGACGCGCTGCTGGCGATCCTCCTCACGTCCCCGTTCCTGCTCGCGAAGTACGCCTGGCCGGCGCTCGTGGAGAGCGGCGACGGGCGCATCTGCGTCATCGCCTCCGTGCACGGCCTGGTCGCGTCGCCGTTCAAGGTGGGCTACATCTCGGCCAAGCACGGCGCGGTCGGGCTGGTCAAGACACTCGCGCTGGAGGGGGCGTCCGTCGGAGTGACGGCGACCGCGGTCTGCCCCGGCTTCGTGCGCACGCCGCTCGTGGAGAAGCAGATCGCCGACCAGGCCAAGGCCCACGGGCTGCCGGAAGACCGGGTGCTCGAGGAGGTCATCGTCGCCCCGCACGCGATGAAGCGCCTGATCGAGCCGGAGGAGGTCGCCGAGGTCGTGGCGTTCCTGCTCGGGCCGGGCGGGAGGTCGTTCACCGGCGTGCCGGTGACGATGGACCTGGGGTGGACGGCGCGGTAGCGCGTGCGGCGTTCGCGCGCCTTCGCCCGGCGTGGTCTGCGCGCGGAGCGCTCGCGTACGGCGCAGTAAGGGAAGGGAAGCCCACGTTTCTGGCGCGTGCGCTCGCCACGGAGGACCTGATGCGGATTCTGGTCCTCTGTGTCCCAAGATCCGCATCACCCCGCCACAGGCGAGGGTGTCCTCTCCTCGACGCCGATCCGCGAGCGCCGCGTCCATCGCGAACGCCAGAGCCGAACGCCACATAGAACACAAAGAGCCCGGGCCTGGCCCGGGCTCTCGCGGTACTGCGTTCGCTGTCGCCGTTTCAGGCGACGGACGGTGTTACTTGAGCAGCTCGCGGCCCGTCGAGACGTAGACCTTGGTCAGCTCGCGGGTGAAGCGCGCCTGCGCGTCGACGATCGTCGAGACCCACTCGACGTCGGTCTGCTTGGCGACCTGCTCCTGGTAGTCGGCGATCGACTTCAGCGCCTTCTCGTAGGCGTCGAGGTAGGCGCCGCCGGCCTTCTTGCCGGCGCCGAGGATCTGCTCGTTGAGCTCGCGGATGCGCTCGGTGGTCTCGTTTACAGCGGTCTGGTTCTGGGTGGCGGTGGCCATGGATTTCCTCCTGTTTTTCTCAGCTGCTGCTAGCAGGTTAGCAACCTAATCGGCTAACAGCTAGCGACCCTGAAGTCGCCGTTGGCATCGAACACCGGTGTCTGGTAGACCCCGATCCGCACAGACGGCCCAGAGGAGAGAGCCATGGCCACGAGCGCCGCGACCACGTACGAGCAGGCGTGCGCCGAGCACGAATGGCGCGTGCCGGAGCGCTACAACATCGCCGCCGACGTCTGCGACAAGCACACGCGCGACAAGCTTGCGATGGTCTGGGAGCGCTACGACGGCGCGCAGCGCGAGCTCACCTGGGGCGAGCTGCAGGACCTCTCCAACCAGGCCGCGAACTGGCTCGCCGACCACGGCGTGACGCGCGGCGACCGGGTCGGCGTCGTGCTCCCGCCGACGCCGGAGACGGCGGCGATCTTCTTCGCCACCTGGAAGCTCGGCGCGATCCTGCTGTCGATGTCCGTGCTCTACGGCGACGACGGCATCCGCCACCGGCTCACCGACTCGCAGGCGAAGGTGCTCGTCACCGACGAGCCCAACGCGCCGCGCTTCGACGCCTCGTGGGTCGACGAGATCATGATCCTGGGCGCCGACACGCTGCCGGGCCTGTCCGCCGACTTCGAGACCGCCGACACGTCCGCCGAGGACCCGGCGCAGCTCTACTACACGTCGGGCACGACCGGGGTCGCCAAGGGCGTCGTGCACGCCCACCGCTACATCCTCGCCCACGAGGAGTTCGTCTACTGCCACGACATCCAGGACGGCGAGCGGTTCCACGGCATGGGCGAGTGGGCGTGGGCGGCCGGCGTCGCGCCGCTGCTCGGCCCGTGGCGCTACGGCGCGCTGCAGTGCGTCTACCAGCGCGAGGGCGGCTTCGACGCGGCCAA
>DATAAR010000185.1:0-4204 GCA_036259975.1 Solirubrobacteraceae bacterium
AGGGCGGCGAGCTCGCGGGCGCGGCCGACGACGGCGCGCCGCGCGTGCCGCGACAGCCCCGCGGCGCACGCGCCCAGCGCGGCCCGCGCCTGCCCGCAGTGCAGCGGCACCGCGCTCTCGGCCGCGTGCGTCGGCGTTGAGCATGCGACCGCGGCGACGTCGTCGATCAGCGTCCGGTCCGCGTGATGGCCGACCGACGAGATGACCGGCACGCGCAGTAGCGCCACCGTCCGGCACAGGTTCTCGTCGCAGAACGCGAAGAGGTCCGCCAGCGACCCGCCGCCGCGGGCGACGACGACGATCTCGACCTCGGCGAGCGACGCGAGGTCGGTCAGCGCGCGCGTGATCGCCGGCGCCGCGCGGCGGTCCTGCACGGGCGCGAACGCCCACACCACGCGTCCCGACCAGCCGCGCCGCTCGAGCCCGGCGAGCACGTCGCCGCGCGCCTTGCCACCCTCGCCGGTCACCACGCCGATACAGCGGGGCAGCGCCGGCCGCGGGAGGCGCTTCTGGGGCTCGAGCAGCCCTTCGGCCGCGAGCCGCCGGCGCAGCGCGTCGAGCTGGGCGAGGAGGTCGCCGTCGCCCGCGACGCGCAGCCCGGTGACGTGGAACGAGAACGAGGGCGACGAGGTGCGCGAGCCGGGGTAGTAGTCGGGGCCGCCGGCGACGACGACCTGCGCTCCGTCGGCGAGCGCGTCCGCCGGCAGCTGCAGCTCGTCGAACGCGTCGCGCCACATCGCGCACGGCACGGCGCCCTCGCCGTCGCGGAGCTCGAAGTAGACGCGCGCGCGGCTGCTGGACACGTTGAAGACCTCGCCGAACAGCTGCACTCGCGCGCGCTTGCGGAGCTCGTCGCGCAGCACGGCCGCGTACGAGCCGACCGGATAGGGGCCCGGGAACGCCGAGCCGGCGACCCCCTGGGGTCGGGTCGGCTGCTCAGCCACGGGCGGGCACCTCCGGGACGCGCTCGGATCCGGCCGGTCGCGCGGTGGCCGCGGCCGGGCGCGGGCAACGGCGCTCGAGCTGGGAGGAGAACGAGCGCGCCGCCCGGCAGATCGCGCGGTCGGCGGAGCGGCGGCACACGCCGCGAGCGAGGTCGCGGTTGAGGACGTGGTAGTTGAGGTCGGCCAGCGCGCCGGGGTTCGCATACTTCGACCACACGCCCGTGTCGAAGCCGCCGATGCGCCGGCGCGCGGCGAGCAGCCCCGCGTCGTAGGCGGCCCTCGTGTGCGGGTCGGCCGATGCCTGGGCGAAGTCGAACAGCGCCGCCAGCGCCTGCAGATGCGCGTTGAGCACCCGCTGGCGCGGAGCGAAGCTGTAGAGCACGTACCACGCCTGCCCGCGGCCGAGCAGGACCCGCACCCCGGCCGGCGGCGGGAACGCGAACGCGCCTGCCGCCTGGGCCGCGGGCGTGAGCAGGTCGGGGCGGCCGAGCTTTGCCGCCGCGCGTGTCATCGCCTGCACCGCGGTCGCCTGCGACAGCGCGCTGATCCAGGGCGGGCGGCCGCCGAAGATCGGGAACAGGTACTCCCACGCGAGCACCCCGTCGCGCAGCACGGCGAGCGGCAGCAGCTCGTTGAGCAGCGCCGCCCCGCGGGCCACGAAGGCCGGGTTGGTGCTGCCGAGCAGCGCGTTCGCGCGCGCCCAGGTGCCGTTGACCTGGATCTGGAGCCCGAGCCCGCGGTAGTACTGGAAGACGAGCTCGCTCCCGGCGAACTCCACGCGCGCGGCCCGTGCGCGAGCCGGCAGCGGCCGGCAGCGCCGGCCGCGGGCTCCGCTCTCGCCGGGCGATCCGGCGACCGGCGGTCCGTGCGCGGCCCACCACTCGGCGTTGCGCCGGAGCGTGAGGAACACGGCGGGCATGCGCGCGGGCGTGAGCCGGCCACCGTTCGCGATGCTCGCGGCGACGCGCAGCGCCGCTGCCATCTCGCGCCGGCGGACGCCGCGCAGTGCGTCGCGCGTCGCGCGCGCCCGCGCGAGGACGTCGCGGTAGGCGAGGCCCTGCGGCGGCGGCACCGCGCCCGCCGCCTCGGCCTGCTGGATTGCGCGGAGCAGGGGATCACCGGCCGCGTGCGCCGGGGCGGGCGCCGCCAGCACGGACGCGGCCCCGAGCGATGCGAGGAGCAGCCGGGCGCGCATTGGGACGGTGAGGCTAGAGCTTCCTCCGGTCGGCTCTTCGGCCTCGGGGCGGACCAGCCGCACGCTCGGCGCAGAGCTGTCGCAGTTCCGATGCAGACCGCGCGACGCTCGTGCCGACGTGCAGGCCCCTGCAACAAGTCTGCGGGATCCGACCATGTGACGGTCACGCGGGAGCCGCATTCTTCCGGGCGGGGTAGTTCGACAGGGGGAACACATGGCGCTTGCCGTCATGCGGGGGGTTGGCGTGCACGGACGCGCGCGCACCGTCGCTGGATTGCGATCGATGTTGGCTGGACGTACGCGGGTGCGCGCGGCCATGCTGGCTGCGACCGCTGCGGTCCTTGCAGTGCTCGCCGCGCCGGCCGCGGCAGTGGCCGCCAACGCGGTCACGCAGGCCACGCCGAACACGATCAACCGCACGTTCGGGGTCGAGCACACGAGCCTCGCGCTCGAGGGCACCACCGACCCGGGCGTCATCGCGGTCCAGGTCACCCTCGACGACACGGATCCCGGCACGGCGGCGATCACGCTGCCCGCCACGGTTGCGACCGGCGCCGACGGCGGCAGCTGGACGCTCGTCATCGCGGGCTTCATGGTCACGGGGCTCGCCGACGGTCCGCTCAGCGTGTCGACGGCGTACACGCTCGCCGACGCACAGGTCGTCGCCGGCGACCCGCTCACGATCCTCAAGGACACGGTCGCGCCGCTGCCCCCGACCGCGACGCCCGCCGGCGGTCTTTTCAACCTCGACTTGAGCGTTAGCCTCAGCGCCGACCTCGAGGAGGACGTCCGGTACACGACCGACGGCACGGAGCCGACCGCGCTGAGCCCGAGCTACGGCGGCCCGATCGCGGTCACGCGGACGACAGCAGTCCGGGCGCTTGCCGTCGACCGCGCCGGCAACGTCGGGCCCTCAGCCACGTTCAACTTCTCGGTCGACAAGGAGGCGCCGGTCACGACCGCGGCCGTCCCGGCCGGCTTCCACGGCGCTCCGGTGCCGGTCACGCTGACGGCCACCGACGCCGGCGGCTCCGGCGTGGCGACCACCTGGTACACGACCGACGGCACCGACCCGACCAATCCGGCCGGCAGCCGCGTCGCGTACGACCCGGCGCGGAAGCCGGTGCTCGGTGACGGCGAGCGGCTCCACTTCGCGTCCGTCGACGCGGCCGGCAACATCGAAGTGGCCCGGCAGTCCGCCGCCGCTCAGGTCGACACGACGCCGCCGGTCACCTCCGACGACGTGCCCGCGTCGTGGCAGCCCGGGCCTGTCGAGGTGACGCTCACCGCCAACGACGGCACGGGCTCCGGCGTGGCGGCGACGTATTTCACGCTGGACGGTTCGGATCCGGCCGACTCCGCCAATGCGAATCGCGCGGTCTACAACGCGAGCGCCAAGCCGAAGCTGAATGACGGCCAGATGATCCGCTACGCGTCGGTCGACGCGGTCGGCAACGTGGAGGCGGCGAGGACGTCGGCGGCGGCCAAGGTGGATACGACCAGGCCGGTGACCACGGACGACGTGCCGGCGGAGTTCCAGAGCGGCCCGGTGACCGTGACGCTCACGGCGACGGATTCGGGCAGCGGCGTGGCGGACGTCTGGTACACGTTGGACGGCTCTGACCCCGCCGATCCCGCGAGCACTCGCCAGCGCTACAGCGAGGGGGCGAAGCCCACGCTCGGCGACGGCGAGACGATCCGGTACGCGTCGGTCGACGCGGTCGGCAATGTCGAGGTGGCGAAGACGTCGGCGGCGGCGAAGGTCGATACGACCAGGCCGGTGACGACCGATGATGTGCCGGCGGAGTTCCGGGGTGCGGCGGTGGAGGTGACGCTGAGCGCGTCGGACCCCGGTGGCTCGGGTGTGGCGAGGACGTATTTCACGCTGGACGGTTCGGATCCGGCCGACTCTGCGAACGCGATGCGGGCGGTCTACAGCGAGAGCGCGAAGCCGAAGCTGAATGACGGCCAGACGATCCGCTACGCGTCGGTCGACGGGTCGACCGCGGCGCAGGCGATCGTCATCGCTCCGAGCGGGGTCCCGAGCAGCCGCCGCTCGGCGAGG
>DATAAR010000186.1:0-7983 GCA_036259975.1 Solirubrobacteraceae bacterium
GCGGAAGGCCATCGAGCACATGTCGGCCACGCGCTCGGTCGTCACCACGTTCGAGGCGAACTTGGTGATCGGCTTCATGATGTCGACGTGCGGCAGGTCCTGCAGGGAGCCCATCTTGTGCTGGTTGAGGGCGCCCTGGCCGCCGATCAGCAGGAACGGGCTCTCGGCACGGAAGGCGTTCGCGACGCCGGTGATCGCGTCGGTCGTGCCGGGGCCGGCGGTCACGACCGCGCAGCCGGGCTTGCCCGTAACGCGGGCGTACGCGTCGGCTGCATGAGCGGCGACCTGCTCGTGACGGACGTCGATGACCTTGATGCCCTCGTCGACGCAGCCGTCGTAGATGTCGATGATGTGGCCGCCACAGAGGGTGTAGATGACGTCGATCCCCTCTGCCTTCAGGGCCTTGGCGACCAGATGGCCGCCAGAGATCATCTGGGCCTCGGATTCAGGGGTGCCGGTGGTGGTCTCTTCGGCTACGGGGGTCCTCGTGGCGCTCACGTCGGGATCTCCTTCGTCATCCTCGCCGCCCCGGTCGGGGACGATGGGGAACGGTTGCTGTCAATCGAGGTGGTCGACCGTGTGCTCGACATGGTCGGCCAGGTTCAGTGCGTGGTCTCGGACGAGACGCTCGGCGAGCTCGCTGTCGCGGGCCTCCAGCGCCTCGATGATGTGCATGTGATCGACGATCGAGCGCTCGGCCCGGTCGTCCTCGCCGATCGTCCGGCCCCGGATCGCCCGCACATGCACGAGCAGGTTCTGGACCAGCTGTAGGAGCAACGGCGACTGCGAGAGCTCGATGATCCGCTGATGGAAGCGGAGGTTGGCCACCGAGTACTCGTTGAGGTGCGATCGCACCTCGCCGTCCTCGAACTTCGAGAACAGCGTGCGGAGGGTGCCGATCTCCTCGGACGCGGCGCGCTCGCACACCATGCGGGCGGCCATGCTCTCCAGCGCCGCCCACACCCGGATCATCTCGATGATCTCGGCCTTGCTCTTGCGGACGATGTACACGCCGCGACGCGGGACGATGCGCACGAGGCCCTCGTGCTCGAGGCGCGCGAGCGCCTCGCGGACGGGGGTACGGCTCACGCCGAGATGGGCCGCAAGGGTCTTCTCGTCGAGCCGCAGGTCGGCATCCGAGTGGTAGATGTCCATCCCGAGGATGGCGTTGCGCAGGGTCTCGTAGGCGAGCTGTCCGACGCTCGCCTTCGCGCTGAGCGCCGGAACGACCAGTCGGCCGTTCAGCTGCTCCGGAACGAGCTCAGCGCCTGTCGCTTGATCCATCACCACGTCTAGCAGTGCCTCCCCGCGCGGGGGCCTCCTCCAGACCCCATTCGCGTCGTGGTCGGTTGTATACCAGGTACCAGACACCGAGGCCAATCTCGGCGCATGCGATGTACGACGCATGACGCGAGAGCGACTCCACGTGCCTGCGGCGGGGGGCACAACACGTCGTCGTACCCCGCCGGACGGGGGCGCAACGCGTTCCGTTGGCTGGTGACGGCGCGGGCGTCACCGAGGCCCCCGCGCGCTACGCCGAGCGCACCCGCGCCAGGAGGAGCCCGGGGAGCAGGCCGAGGGCGCCGCCGGCGAAACCGGCGATCGCGCTGGCCTCCGGGGTGGCCAACGGCATGAGCAGCACCACGAGCGCGAGAACGAGCGTCCCGAGCAGGTCGCCGTCGTACTCCTCGCCGCGCGCCCGCGCGAGGAGATCGGGCACCGCCCACGCGCAGAGCAGCCCGAGCGCGGCGCCGTTGCCGCCGATCGCCAGCGGCACGGGGTCGACCGCGGCCGTCAGCGCGATCCCGCCCGCGCCGCACAGCAGGAACAGCGCCAGGACGGTGAACGGCCCGTGGCGGCGCTCCATCAGCCAGCCGTAGATGCCGATCGCGGTGACCGCGGCGAGCTCGTACCAGGCGTTGCCGTAGACGAACGGCGAGGTGACGACCCGCCACCACTGGCCGTCGATGGGTCCCGCGACCGCGATGTCCCCGCGCCCGACGACCGCGAGCACCAGGTAGCCGAACAGCGACAGGACGACCAGCGCGAGCGTCGCGTACGGGCGCGCCTGCAGCCGCGCCGAGAAGCCGGTGCGCTCCGCGCGCGGCGGGCGCTCGGGCGGCGGCTTCTTCTCGCGCTTGGGCTTCTGCTTCTTAGGCTTCGGCTCGGAGACCGTGCCGTCGCGCTCGATCTTCGGCGCGCGCTTGCGCAGGCGCGTGCCGCAGTACGGGCACTCGGTGATGTAGGGGCTGACCTCCGAGCCGCAGTTGGTGCAGACGACGAAGAGGTCGGGGGAGCTGGCCATCTACAGCGATGATAGGCAGCCCGCCACCGCGGAACCACAACGCTCAGAAGTCGCCGCCGCCGAAGTCCCCTCCCCCGCCGAAATCGCCGCCGCCGAGGTCGCCGCCGCCGCCGAAATCGCCGCCCCCGAAGTCGCCGCCGCCGCCGAAGTCGCCGCTGTCCTCCCAGCCTCCGCCCCAGGCCATGGGCGGCGCGAACATCGAGCCGAGCAGGAAGCCGCCGAGCAGCCCGGGGCCGAAGCCGCCGAACGCGCCGCCGTAGTAGCCGTAGCCGGGGGCGGCCCAGTACGGGACCTCGCGGCCGCCGACCATCTCGGTGCGCGGCTGGGGCTCCTCGCCCTCGGCGATGCGCACGGCGTCGGCCTGGCAGACCGGCACCAGACGCGCCTCGCCGCCGGGCGGCGCGTACTCGACCTCGGTGACCGACGGCCCGTGGCGCGGGTCGAAGAAGCAGGGCGGCCGGCGCTCGGGGACGGGGCGGCCCTCGAGGTGCGCCCGCGCGACCGCCATCTCGTAGCGGCCGTCGGCGGCGGTCTCGGCGACCTGCCGCACCTCCTCGACCGTCGTCGCGCGCCGCAGCGCATCGTCGGCGCGCTGGTAGTGGTCGAGCGCGCGCATGTACGCCTGCTTGGCCTCGGGCGGCGCGCCCGCCGCCTCGACGTCGTCGTCGAGCTCGGTGATGTCGTTCGCGATGGCGCCGATGTCGTCCTCGGCCGTGCGCTTGACGTCGGCGAGCGCGGCCTCCTCCTCGGCGCGCTGCTGCCGGCGGCGCCCAAACGCGCGGAAGCCGAAGAACGCGAGCACGCCGAGCACGAGCACGAGGAACCACGGCACGCCCCCGCCACCACCGCCGCCGGCCCCCGAGCCGCCGCCCTCGCCGGCCCCCGGCGCCTGCACGCCCGGCTCGGCGGTGCGCCGGACGAAGTCCTCGAGCACCGCCGCAACGCCCTCGTCGCGGTGCGCCGCGAGGGCGGCGCGGGACTCGGCCGCGGCGACGCGCTGCGGCTCGGCGTTCGACGCGACGCGGAAGCGGTTGCCGACGATGACCGCGTACGTGCCGCGCCGCCCGACGGCCTCGCCGAGGTCGACCACGACGCCCTCGGCCGCGCCGGCCGACGCGGGGAGGATCGCGATGTAGACCGGCGTGTCCTCGGAGGCGACGAGGTCGCGCAGCTCGCTCAGCTCGCGGCGCGATATGCGGTTCTCGGCGGTGGGGTCCTGGTAGACCGGCGCGCTGCGCAGCGCCCGCGCGGCGCGGTCGACGACCTCCTGCCCGGAGCCCTGGGCGGCGGCGGGCGTCGCGAGCGCAAGCGCGGCGACGACCGCGGCCGCGACGGCGATCGCGAGCCTATGCACCGGTGGCCTCGACGATCTCGCGCATGACCTCGCGCAGGTCGTGGTTGGCCTCGTACACCACGAGCTGGCGCGCGCCGCCGTTGCCGTGCGCCAGCAGGTCGTCGACGGCCGCGAGCTCGCTCGCCGAGCCGAGATCCTGCGCGTGCTCGCCGAGGCGGTCGACCAGCCGACGGGCGAGCGCCTTCGCGGAGACGCGCTCGCTGGAGGGCAGATCGACGAGCTCGGCCTCGAGCCCGTAGCGCGCCGCGAGCCATTTGTTCTCGTCGAGCATCTGCCAAGGGTAGGTGGCGAGCTCCTTCCGCGCGTCGTAATGCTCGGCGAGCTCCTTGACCATCGCCTGGATCAGCGCCGCCAGGCCGAGCGTGTGCTCGATCCGCGTCTGGCTGTCACAGACGCGGATCTCCACCGTGCCGAGGTTCGGATGCGGGCGCACGTCGTACCACAGGTATGTGTAGTCCTCCATGACGCCGCTGTCGACCATGAAGGCGATCTCGCGTTCGTAGTCGGCCCAGTCGCGATATTGGGGCGGGATCCCCACGCGCGGGAACGCGCGGAAGATCGGCGTGCGCGCGGACAGCAGCCCGGTGGCCTGCGCGCGCCAGAACGGCGAGTTCGCGCTCAGCGCCAGCAGCACGGCGAGGTGCACGCGCATGCCGTTGGCCACGTGGATCGCCTTGTCGGGGTCGTCGAGGGCGACGTGGACATGCACGCCGAAGATGAGCTCCTGGCGCGCGACGAAGCGCAGGCTGGACACGAGGTCGCGGTAGCGCGGGCGCGCGGCGATGCGCTGGTCCTCCCACAGCGCGAACGGGTGGGTGCCGGCCGCGCCGATGGTGAGCCCGCGCTGTGCGGCCGTGTCGCGGACCTGGGCACGCAGGGCGCGCAGCTGGCGGCCGGCCTCGGCGGTGTGCGGCGCCGGCTTCGTCGCGATCTCGAGCACCGACTCCATGAGCTCGGGCTTGATGTCGCCGTCGGGCGAGTCCTGCAGGAGCGACTCGATCGCGTTGACGAGGTTCAGCGACTCCGCGTCGAGGATCATGAGCTCCTCCTCGATGCCGATCGTGTAGCTCGGCCCGACGAAGTTGTGCTTCATCCCTGGCAGCGTATTTCTCCCTTGCGCCCGACCCTCGAACGGGTAGAAACCTAGACTGCGGGCGACAACGAGCGACCGGAGAGACGCAATGGCACTGGGCTACGACGGCAAGCTGTACATCCTCGCCTTCGATCACCGCGGGTCCTTCCAGAAGAAGATGTTCGGCATCCAGGGCGATCCGGACGAGGAGCAGACGCGGACGATCTCCGACGCCAAGCACCTCATCTACGAGGGCATGGTCAAGGCGACGGAGTCGAGCTCGGTGCCGCCCGAGACGATGGGCGTGCTCGTCGACGAGCAGTTCGGCGGCGACATCCCATCGCAGGCCAAGCAGGCCGGGCTCAAGCTCGCGATGCCGGTCGAGAAGTCCGGCCAGGACGAGTTCGACTTCCAGTACGGGAGCGAGTTCGGCGCGCACATCGAGCGGTTCGACCCCGGCTTCGCGAAGGTCCTCGTCCGCTACAACCCGGACGGCGACAAGGAGATGAACCGCCGGCAGTCCGAGCGGCTGAAGGAGCTCGCCGACTGGCTGCACGCGCACGACCGCAAGTTCCTGTTCGAGCTGCTCGTGCCGGCCGAGGACGCGCAGCTCGAGTCCGTCGGCGGGGACAGCGATCGCTACGACGCCGAGCTGCGCCCCGAGCTGATGCGCCGCGCGATCGAGGAGCTCCAGGACTTCGGCATCGAGGTCGACATCTGGAAGATCGAGGGCGTCGACGAGCGCTCGGACGCCGAGATGCTGGCGCGACAGACGCGTTCGGGGCCGGGCCGCGAGAACGTGGTGTGCGTGCTGCTCGGCCGCGGCGCGAGCGACGAGAAGGTCGACCAGTGGCTGCGGGCCGCGGCGCCCGTCGAGGGGTTCGTCGGGTTCGCCATCGGGCGCTCGATCTGGTGGGACGCGCTGAAGGGGTTCCTCGACGGGTCGCTGGACCGCGACGCGGCCGCGCAGCAGATCGCCGAGAAGTACCTGCGCTTCATCCGCGTCTACGACGAGCAGGAGGCGGCGGTCGCGTAGCGCGCGCCACGACTCTGCACCAAGTCTGCAACGGGGCGGCCATGGTGGCCGCCCCGTTCTCTACGGTGGCTCGTCGTGCGCCGCGCCGTCGTCCTTCTGCTCGTCTCGCTGGCAGCCATCGGGGTGGCGTTCGCGCCCGGGCGTGGTGGCGGCGGCGGCGCGGATGCGGCGGGGAGCGCGGTCGTCGCGCCGGTCGTGCGGGTCGTCGACGGCGACACCGTGCGCGTGCGGCTCGAGGGCCGCTCGCAGCCGGTCCGCTACATCGGGATCGACACGCCCGAGTCGGAGCGGCCGGGCGCGGCGGTGCAGTGCTTCGCGCGGCGCGCCGCGGCGGAGAACGCAGGGCTGGTGCGCGGCGAGCGCGTGCGGCTCGTGTTCGACGTCGAGCGGCGCGACCGCTTCGGACGGCTGCTGGCGTACGTGTACCGCGTGCGCGACGGGGAGTTCGTCAACGCCGCGCTCGTGCGCGGCGGGTTCGCGCGGACGCTGACGATCCCGCCCAACGTCCGCTTCGCGGAGCGCTTCGCCGCGCTGTCGGCGGATGCGCGTCAGGCGGGCCGCGGATTATGGAGCGCGTGCGCGCCCGCGTAGTAGCCTCCGTCGCCCGTGGCGCTGCGCATGCGACAGAGCCTGACCGACCTGGAGCGGGCGTTCTTCGAGGAGGCCGAGGCCGACCGTGCTCGGCGCGAGCGCCTCTACCGCCAGGCCGCGCAGCGGTCGCACCGCCGCCACCGCGAGCGGACGCACAAGGCCGGCTCGCTGCGCTTCTGGGTGCTCGTGCTCGTGCTGCTCGCCACGGCGGCGCTCGTGACCGTGGCGATGTTCCGGGCGCTCTACATCGTGATGGGCTGAGGGCCGAGCGCGGCGGTGAGGGTCGCCGCGACGGCGAGCGGCTCGTACTCGAGCTGCGTCCTGCCGGGGTGGTGAGTGTCGAGGGTGGCCGGCAGTCGGCCGGCTCCGCGATGGCCGGCGTGAGCTCGGGCCCGGGCCACGAGCGAGGGGACGTCCGTGAGCCTCGCGCTCTCCGCCTGATCCAGCTGGCGCTCGAGGGGGCGTGTCGGCAGCGTCGCCGCCAGGTCGAGGATCGTGCGGGCCGGGGTGGTGACCGGAATGCCGTGGTGCGAGCTCACCTCGGTCGCCGCGAGCCGGCGTGGGCGATGGATGCGCAGCCCGTCCCGCCTCGCCCTCCCGGAGCGGGGCACGATGATGTCGACCCCGCCCGCCCCGCTCGCGCGCAGCTCCGACAGCGCACCGGCAGCCGCGTGGCTGAGCACGGCACCCGGGCCGCCCGCGAGCACGCACGGCGGCCATCCACCGGCCGTGCGGCGTCAGCACCGAGTGGCCGACCGCGTACACGCCCCGGTGCAACAGGGGAACCGCCACGCCGGAACAGCTCAGCGCAACGCGAGCGGCAGAACGCGCACTCCGGCGCCCTCACTCTCCCGATGCCGTCCCCGAACGACGGCGCCGACGCACAGCGTCCCGCGCGGGACGCCGCTACTTCGCGTCCGCGCCCAACCGGTGCAACGCGGCGTCCACCTCGGTCCGGGCGCCGGAGCCCGCGAGCTCGCGCCCGCGCTCCTGCTGGATCTCGAGGTAGACCTCCTTGCGGAACACCGGGATGTCGCGAGGTGCCTGGATCCCGATCCGCACCTTCTCGCCCATGATCGAGAGCACCGACACCTCGATGTCGTCCCCGATCATGATGCTCTGATTCGACTTCCTGGTCAGGACCAGCATTCGTTGCCTCCCTGCCTCGCTGGGCGGTCGGCGCAGATTAACAGCGGTGATACGCGCGGCGCAACCGGAGGGACTGCTCGACGGGCCATTTCTATAGGCTCCGCGCCCCAGTTATGGCACGACGCTCACTGCGACCGCACCTGAACCAGATCCGCGGCTGGGTCCGTCAGGGCCGCACCGACGCCTGGATCGCCCACCAGCTCGAGGTGACGGTCCAGCAGATCGAGCAGTTCAAGCGCGACAACGAGCTGCTGCCGGAGGGCGCCGGCAACGGCGCGGCCACGGACTTCGACGACGAGATCGATCTGCGCGCCGAGGACGACGCGCTCATCGCCGCCGAGCTCGACGCGGCCGAGGCGGCCAGCGAGGACGAGCCCGAGGGCGACGAGGACGAGGACGGCGCCGCCCGTCCGCGCCGGCGGGGCCGGCGGGGCGGTCGCACGCGGCGCAAGGCCGGCGAGGCGCTCGAGGGCACC
>DATAAR010000187.1:0-8799 GCA_036259975.1 Solirubrobacteraceae bacterium
CGCGCCGAGTGGGACCGCCGCAAGGCGGCCGGCGAGGTCGAGGGGCTGTACCCGATGCAGTGGACCTCGGACATCCGCCGGCGCGTGTCGGACGACGAGGGCCGTACATGGGGCCCGGTCGAGACGTTCGTCGAGCGCCCCGGCTCCTTCTGCCGCCACCCGCCGCTGCTGCTCGCCGACGGCTCTTGGCTTCACCCCATGTACTACAGCCTCGAGGCGGGCGGCCGGCACGGCGACGACCACAGCGTCGTGCGCATCTCACAGGACGCCGGCCGCGGCTGGACCGAGTACCCGATCCCGGGCTCGAAGGGCCGCGTGCACCCGTCCGTCGTCGACCTCGGCGACGGCGCGCTGGTCGCGTTCTTCCGCAGCCGCGCGGCGGACCGTATCTACGCGAGCCGGTCGGCCGACGGAGGCCGGACGTGGACGCGCCCCGAGCGCACGCCGCTGCCGAACAACAACGCCTCGATCCAGGCCGCCGGGCTGCCGAGCGGACGGATCGCGATGGTGTTCAACCACTTCAGCGCGAACGACGACCCCGACGTCCCCGTGTGGCCCACGCGGCGCTACCCGGTGACGATCGCGCTGTCGGAGGACGAGGGCCGCACGTGGCCGTACATGCGCCACATCGACCCGGGCGACGGCTTCTTCGGCGAGGCGAACGAGCCGCTCAACCGGGCGTGCGCGTACCCGAGCGTCGTGGCCGGCCCGGACGGCACGATCCACGTCGCCTACTCCTACCGCGGGCGGCAGTGCATCAAGTACGCGCGCGTCACCGAGGACTGGGTCCGCGACGCGGTCGACTGGGTGGACCGCGTGCATGTCAGCCACGCGCACCCGTTCCAGCCCTGACCGTGGGCGCCGAGCCGACACCCCGGCTGCGGGCGGCCGTGGTCGCCGACGACCTGACCGGCGCGGCCGACAGCGGCGTGCAGCTCGCCCGCGCGGGCTACCGAACCGCCGTCGCGTTCCCCGGCGCGCCGGTCCCGCCTGGCACCGGCCTGGACGCCGTCGTGGCCGACACCGACTCGCGCGCGGCCGACACCCGCACCGCGGGCGAGCGCGTCCGCGCGGCTGTCGGCGCGCTGGCCGGTGCGCCAGTCCTGCTGAAGAAGGTCGACTCGACGTTGCGCGGGCCGGTGGCGGCCGAGATCGCCGCGGCGCTCGCGGCCAGCGCGCGGCGCGCGGTGATCGTCGCGCCCGCGTTCCCGGGCACGGGCCGCACGACTGCGGACGGCGTGCAGCTCGTCGACGGCGCGCCGGTGCACCGCACGCGCTTCGCGGCCGATCCGGTCGCGCCGGTGCGCGACGCGCACCTGCCGAAGCTGCTGGCCGCCGAGGGCCTCGAGGGCGCGCCCGTGGTGCGCGCCGGGGACGCGGCTGCGCTCGCGCGGGCGCTGCGCGACGGCGCGCGCGCGGTCGTCGCCGACGCCCGCACGGACGCAGACCTCGACGCGCTCGTGGCCGCCGTGCCCGACCCGTCCGCCGTCCTCTGGGCCGGCTCGGCCGGGCTGGCCCGTGCGCTCGGCGCAGCGCACCCGGGTCCCGCCCCGCCACCGCCCGCGGCTGCGACCGCCGACGGCCGCGCCCTCGTCGTCGTGGGCAGCGCGAACGTCGTCGCGCGGGAGCAGGTCGTCCGGCTCGTGGCCACCGGTGTGCCCGCGGTGGAGCTCGGGCTCGCCGGGCTCGGCCCCGAGGCGATCGCCGCATGCAGGGCGGCCGCCCGCACGGCGCTCGAGAACGAGGGCGCCTGCGTCGTGCACCCGGCCGGCCCGGGCGACGGCCCCGACCTGCCGCGGCGGATCGCCGCCGCGCTCGGTCAGGTCGCCGCCGGCCTGGCCGGCGCCGGACTCGTGGACGGGTTGGTGCTGACCGGCGGCGACACCGCGCTGAGCGTCGCGCGCCGGCTCGGCGCCACCGGGCTGCGCGTCGACGCCGAGCTCGAGCCCGGCGTCCCCATCGGCCGGCTGCTCGGGCCCGCCCCGTACCGCGTCGTGACCAAGGCAGGTGGCTTCGGCTCGCCGGACGTCCTCGTGACGGCCTGCGAGGCGCTGGCCGGATCGAAGAGGAGAGCATTCACATGAGCATGGACCGCAGTGTCGCCGTGACGATGGGCGACCCCACCGGCATCGGGCCCGAGATCGTGGCCAAGGTGTTCGCCGACGGCGTCGCCCACCGCGCGGTCGTCGTCGGCGACGTGACGATGATGCGTCGCGCGATCGACCTCCTCGGGCTGCCGCTGCGCGTGCACCCCGTCGAGCATCCGGCCGAGGCGCGCTTCGAGCCGGGCATCATCGACGTCGTCGCGGCGACCGACCTGCCCGCCGACCTGCCCTTCGGCCAGATCGACGCGCGTGGCGGCGGCGCGGCGTACGAGTACGTCCGCCGCGCGGTCGAGCTCGCGAGCGCCGACGAGGTGCACGCGATCGCCACCGCGCCGCTGAACAAGGAGGCTATGCACCTGGCCGGGTTCCGCTACCCCGGTCACACCGAGGTGCTCGCCGAGCTCACCGGCGTGCGCGACTACGCGATGATGCTCGTCACCGACGAGCTGCGGGTCGTGCACGTGAGCACGCACGTGGCGCTGAGCGAGGCGATCCGCCGCGTGCAGCCCGAGCGCGAGCTGACCGTCATCCGGCTCGCCGACCGGTCGCTCAAGCTCCTGGGGGTCGAGCACCCGCGCGTCGCCGTCGCGGGCCTCAACCCGCACGCCGGTGAGTCGGGCCTGTTCGGCACCGAGGACCGCGACGTCATCGCCCCCGCGGTCGAGGCCGCGCGGGCCGAGGGCATCGACGCGAGCGGCCCCTGGCCGCCGGACACCGTCTTCATGCAGGCCCGCCAGGGCCGGTTCGACATCGTCGTGGTCCAGTACCACGACCAGGGCCACATCCCGATCAAGCTCATGGGCTTCGACACGGGGGTCAACGTGACCGTGGGGCTGCCGTTCTTCCGCACGAGCGTCGACCACGGGACGGCGTTCGACATCGCCGGCACGGGGCGCGCCGACCACGCGAGCATGCGCGCCGCCCTGGACCTGGCCGCGTCGCTGGCGCGCCCGGCGGTCGCGGCGGCCTAGAGCAGGTTGCCGAGCGCGCCGCCGGCGCGGACCGCCAGATCGAACAGCGGCGAGGGGACGATCCCGAACACGAGTGTCGCGGCCCCGAACACCACCGCGACGAGCCACACCTCGGGCTGCGCGCGCGGCGCGTCGGCGTCGGCGGCGCCCCCGGCCAGCGCCGGCTGCCCCGCCGCGCCGGCCGGGACGGCGGCCGCCTCGGCGGGCTCCGGCGTTTGCATCCACATCGCCGCGATGACCCGCAGGTAGTACGCCAGCGACACCATCGAGCCGATCACGATCACGATGCCGAGCCACGCGTAGTCACCGGCCACGGCGGCATCGATCAGATAGAACTTGCCGATGAAGCCGGCCGTCGCCGGGATGCCGGCGAGCCCGAGCATCGCCAGCGTCATCACGGCCGCCAGCAGCGGCTGCTCGGCGCCCAGCCCGGTCACCGAGCGGATGTCGTCGCCGAAGGGGGTCGCGCGCTCGCGGATGACGATCACCGCGAACGCGGCGAGGTTCATGAACAGGTAGACCGCGAGGTAGAAGACCATCGCCTGCACGCCGAGGCGCGTCGCCACCACGATGCCGGCCAGCATGTAGCCCGCCTGGGCCACCGACGACCACGCCATGAGCCGCTTGAGCGACGACTGCCCGAGCGCGCCGACGTTGCCGACCACGATCGTGATCGTCGCGAGCGCCGCGAGCGCCGGCCCCCAGTCGACCTGCGCGTCGAGCAGCGCGACGTCGAAGAAGCGCAGCATGACGCCGAGCGCCGCCGCCTTCGTGGCGACCGCCATGAACGCGGTCACCGGCGTCGGCGCGCCCTCGTACACGTCGGGCGTCCACTGGTGGAACGGGGCCACGGAGGCCTTGAAGCCCATGCCCGCGAGCGTCAGCGCCATGCCGGTCAGGAGCAGCGGGTCGTCGACCACCTCGGGCACGCGCGACGCGATCGCGGCGAAGTCCGTCGAGCCCGTCGCGCCGTAGACGAACGCCAGCCCGTACAGCAGCGTGGCGGAGCCGACCGACCCGATGATGAGGTACTTGAGGCCCGACTCGAGCGACGTCGCACGCCGCATCTCGGTCGCGCACAGCACGTACAGCGGGATCGAAAGCAGCTCGAGGCCCAGGAACAGCGTCACCAGGTTCGTCGCGGCGACGAGCACGAACATGCCCCCCGCCGAGGTGAGCATGAGCGCGTAGAACTCGCCGTGCGACGCCTCGCGCACGGCCACGCCACGCCAGGCGAGCAGCACCGCCCCGGCGCCCGCGGCGCAGAAGATGAACGTGAGCAGGACGGTCAGCTCGTCCAGGCGCATCGCGCCGGAGATCAGGCTCGAGCGCTCGCCGAGCTGCCACACGCCGAGGCCGATCGCCGCCAGGAACGAGCCCAGGGCGATCAGCGGCACGAGCACCTCGCGCACGACGCGCGCGCGCAGCAGCCCGAGCATCAGGACGATGGTGGCGCCGCCGAGCAGCGCCAGCAGCGGCGACAGGCCGGCCCAGTCGAACGTGGGCGCGCGGATCTGCGCCAGCACCAGCCCGCTCACGGCCTCACCTCCGCCTGCTGGCCCTGGCCCTGGGCCTGCTGGGCGGCCTGGATCGACTGCGTGACCGAGCGCTCGCCCTTGTGCAGCGCGATCTGCGGATAGAACGCGAAGGCGAGGATCGCGGCGACGAGCGGCACGAGCACGATCCCGTCGCGGACCGTCATCTCGCGGGGGTCGACGCTCGGCCCGACGCGGTTGTGGAGCGCGCGGATGAAGATCCGCAGCGCGTACACGCTCGCCAAGACGACGCCGGAGAACGCGACGATCGCGATGACGATCTTCGCGTTGAACACGCCGATCAGGATCAGGAACTCGCCGACGAAGTTCGACGAGCCCGGCATCGCCAGGATCGCGAACGTCACGATGAGCGCCATCGTCGCGAGCACCGGGGCGCGGAACGCGACCCCGCCCATGTCGCGCAGGTCCTCCGACCCGGCGCGCGCCGCCAGCAACCCGACGATGAAGAACGCGGGCGCGACGACGAGCCCGTGGTTGACGGCCTGGATGACCGCGCCCTGCGCGCCCTCGGGCCGGAGCGCGAAGATGCCGAGGACGATGAAGCCGAGCTGCGCGATCGACGAGTAGCCGAGCACCAGGCGCGTGTTCGTCGTCGTGAACGCCATCGCCGACCCGTACAGGATCGAGGCCAGCGCGATCAGCAGCAGGAGCTCCTGGAAGCGCACGGTCGCGTCGGGGTACAGCGGCAGGACGACGCGCAGGAAGCCGTACGCGGCGACCTTCGACAGGATCCCGGAGAAGACGGCGAGCACCGGCAGCGGCATCGTGCGGTAGCCGTCGGGCATCCACCCGTGGAGCGGGAACGCCGGCATCTTCACCAGGAACGCGGCCGCGAAGCAGAGGAAGATCCAGTCCTGCGAGCCCTCCGGCAGGCGTCGCTCGGCGAGGTCGCTGAGCACGAAGGTCGTGCCCTCGCCGGGGGCCAGCACGCCGGTCGCGATCGCCGCCGCCAGCATGAAGAGCGAGCCGACCAGCGTGTAGATGAACAGCTTCATGATCGCCGGCACGCGCCCCGGGCCGCCCCACGAGCCCGTGAGGAACAGGAACGGGACCAGCATCAGGTCGAAGAAGATCACGAACAGCGCGAGGTCCTGCGCCATGAGCGCGCCCAGCACGCCGGTCTCCGCCAGCCCGAGCCAGAAGTAGTAGAGCCGCGGACGCTCCCACTCGCTCATCGCCGACCACAGGGCGCTGGCCAGGAACAGCACCGCCCCGAGCAGGATCAGGAACAGGTTGAGCCCGTCGACGCCGAGCTTGTAGTGGATCCCGAGCTCGGAGATCCAGGTCTCGTCGGTGACGAACTGCAGGCCGCCCGCGCTCGGGTCGAAGTCGACGACGAGGATCACCGTCAGCACGAGCGTGGCGAGCGCGCCGGCCACCATCGCCCAGCGCGACAGCGCGCCGGGGAGCAGCAGCCCGACGACGACGGCGGCGAGGGGAAGCCAGAGCAGGATCGAGAGGTGCATCGTCACGCGCTCTGGATCAGGAAGTAGAGGCCGACGGCGACGACGCCGAGCAGGAGCATCGCGGCGTAGGCGCGCAGGAAGCCGGACTGCGCCGCGCGCACCGCGGCGGAGCCGGCGCGCACGATCCCGGTCGTGGCGTCGACGCTGCCCGACACGAAGATGCGCTCGAACGTCTGCTGCGCCCAGCGCCCGAACCAGCCGGCGGGGCGCACGACCAGCAGGTCGATGAGCTCGTCGAAGTACCACTTGTTGACGAACAGGCGGTGCAGCGGCGCGAAGCGCTCGCGCACCCGCGCGCTCAGGCCCGGGTTGCGCACCCACACGTAGTGGGCGACCGCGATGCCGGCGAGCCCGAGCACCGTCCCGAGCACGAGCCCGATCACGAGCAGCGAGTCGCTCGCGTGGATCACCACGCTCGAGCCCTCGAAGCTCGGCTCGAGGAAGTGATCGAGCCACGTCGTCGTCTTCGGGATAAGCACGATGCCGCCGATCACGGACAGGATCGCCAGCAGGCCCATCGCGGCCTTCATCGGCAGCGCCCACTCGGCGATGTGGTGCTCGGGCCCGGGGAAGCCGACGTCCGTGTCCTCCTCCTCGCCGGTGGCGGGGTTCGTCGGCTTCTCGGGGTGGTAGAGGTGGCCGTGCGCGAGCTCGCGCGCGGGCTCGACCGGCTCGCCCCAGAACGCGCGGAAGATCATCCGCCACGTGTACACGGCGGTGAGGAAGGCGCCGACGTAGCCCGCCACGTACAGCGCCCACTTCCAGCCGCCCTGCTCGCCGAGCACGAGCAGGATCTCGTCCTTGGAGAAGAAGCCCGAGAACGGCGGGATGCCGGACAGCGCCAAGCCGCCGATGACCATGCACGCGAACGTGAACGGCATGACCTTGCGGAAGCCGCCCATCTTGTCGAGGTTCTGCTCGCCGCCCATCGCGCTGATGACCGAGCCGGCGGCCATGAACAGCAGCGCCTTGAAGAAGGCGTGCGTCATGAGGTGGAACAGGCCGGCAACGTACGCGCCCGCGCTGACGCCCATGACCATGTAGCCGATCTGGGACATCGTCGAGTAGGCGATCACGCGCTTGAGGTCCGTGACGGCGAGTCCGATCGTCCCCGCCACGAGCAGCGTCACCGCGCCGATGATGGCGCCGGTCGTGGCCGCCGCCGGAGCGAGCTCGAACAGCGGGTGCATGCGCGCGATCAGGTACACGCCGGCGGTCACCATCGTGGCCGCGTGGATCAGCGCGGACACGGGCGTCGGGCCCTCCATGGCGTCCGGCAGCCACGTGTGCAGAGGGATCTGGGCGCTCTTGGCGAACGCGCCGACGAGCAGCAGGATGCAGCCGGCGGTGAGGTCGCCGTCGCCGCGGCCGAAGACCTCCTCGGCGCGCTCGAACGTCACCATGAAGTCGAGCGTGCCGGTGTGCTTGAAGATGAAGTACGTCCCGAGCACCAGGCCGACGTCGCCGAGCACGTTGATGACGAACGCCTTGATGCCCGCCGCGGTGGCGGTGGTGCGCCGGTACCAGAACGAGATCAGCAGGTACGACGCCGCGCCCACGAACGCCCACCCGATGATCAGCACCAGGAAGTTGCCCGCCAGGACGAGCAGCAGCATCGAGAAGACGAAGTAGTTCAGGTACGCGAAGAACCGCCGGTAGCCCGGGTCGCCGCCCATGTAGGCGACCGAGTAGAGGTGGATCAGCGTCGACACGCCCGAGACGACGAGCGCCATGAACATGCTGAGCGGGTCGACGAGGATCGACAGCTCCGCGTCGACCCCGACCGTCACCGCGTAGTCCCACGCGCTGAAGACGACGTGGCGCTCCTCGACGGCGCGGTCCTGGAGGCTCAGCGTGGTGACCAGCGCGGCGACGAACGCGGCCGCGATCGCCAGCGTGCCGATCGCTCCGGTCGCGCGCGCGGGCAGCGCCCGGAAGCCCAGCCCGATGACGACGCAGCCGAGCAGCGGGAACAGCAGGATCAGCCAGGCGGTGGTCTCCATTCGCTACCCGCTCAGCTCCCGCAGCTCGTCGACGTCGATGGGCAGCCGGCGGCGGTAGATCGCCACCACGAGGCCGAGGCCGATGCACACCTCGCAGGCGGCGACGACCATCACGATGACCGCGAAGATCTGGCCGTCGACGTTGCCCCACATCCGCGAGAAGCCGATCAGCGCGACGTTCGCCGCGTTCAGCATGAGCTCGAGGCACAGCAGCACCACGAGCGGGTTGCGGCGGGTGAGCACGCCGCCGGCGCCGATCGCGAACACGAGCGCCGAGACGACGAGGTACCAGGCGAGGCTCACGCGTCCTCCCGCGGGACGCCGGTGCCGGCCGGCGGGCCGACCTGCCGGTCGGCCTGCGTGCCGGTGCGGCCCTCGACCGCCTCGGCCATCGTGCCCGTGCCGGCCGGTAGGAGGAAGTCCGCAACGCTCACACGGGTCTCCGCGTCGTCGTGGATGCCGCCGCGCCGGCGGGCGAGCACGACCGCGCCGACCGCGGCGATGAGCAGCAGGTACGAGGCGAGCTCGAAGGCGAGCAGGAACTTGGTGAGGAACGCGGCGCCGATCTGCTCCGGGCCGCCGAAGCCGAACGGCAGGGTCGGGCCGTCGCTGTCGATCGCCGCGACGCCCGACGCGAGCACCGCGATCGAGAGCTCGATGAACAGCGCGAGCGCGAACAGGATCGCCAGGCCGCGCTG
>DATAAR010000188.1:0-24928 GCA_036259975.1 Solirubrobacteraceae bacterium
GCGCCGCCGCAGGCGCGCTCGACGCCGGGTGCGGCGGCCGACGCGCCGGGAAGGTCGGTCGCGCCGAGCGCGACCGGCTCGTCGGCGCGCTGGCCGAGGCCGCGGGGGTCCCCACCGTCGTCCGCGCCGTGGACCGCTCACACCGCCGCCGGGGCGCTCTGCGAACCGGATGGCCGGCGGTGCGCTGGGTGCGCCGCGTGCGGCCCGACCCGCTGCGCCGCCTGCGGCTGCCCGACCGCGGCGGCGACGCCGTTACGCGGCCGTCGCTGCCCGAGCCGACCGCGCTCCAGCGGGCGGGCGTGTCGACAGCCGCCCGCGAGCTGGCGGCCGCGGCCGCCGGCGACCTGCCGCAGCCGTGGCCCCGGCTCGTGCGCGAGGCGGCCACCCGTCGCGAGGCCGACGCGGCCGGGACGCTCGCCGCGACGATGGGCGAGGTGGATCTGCGGATGACCGAGCCGCTGTGGTGGCGGGCGGTCAACGCGTTGCAGCTGCTCCTCGCGGCGGTAATGGTCGCCGGCGTGCTGTGGCTGCTCGGGCTCGTCGCGCTCGGCTGGCTGCGCCTCGACGACGTCGTGCCGACGCCGGAGGTGGAGGGCATCGCCGTGCCGACGCTGCTCGCCGTCGGCGGCGCGCTCGCCGGACTGCTGGTCGCGCTGCTCGCCCGGGTCTTCACCCGGATCGGCGCGCGTCGCCGGGCACGGCGGGCGGAGCGGGCGCTTCGCGAGCGCGTCGCGAAGGTGGCCGACGAGCTCGTCGTCGAGCCCGTGAAGGGAGAGCTCGCCGCGCGCGCGGAGCTGTGCGCGGCGCTCGCGACCGCCCGCGGCGGCGGCAGCGGCCGGCGCGGCGGCTAGGGGAGGAGACCCGCCCGCCGCCGCGCCGCGCGCGGGTGGCTACCGGCCGTCGCGTCCGCGGTCGTCGCTGTCGTCCCAGTACGGATCGCGCGAACCCGACTTCGCCAGGCCGCGGGAGACCATGTCGCCCACGGTCAGGACGGTCGCGGATGTCTCCTTCGGGATGTCTTGGAAGCGACGGTGGATCCGTCGCCGCCGGGACGTTCCCGCCAGTGGCCCGTCCCACCGCCGGCGGTCAAGAACGAACCATCGGGGGCGAGGCCGATCCCGAGGCGGCCGCGCGGTCGCGCGCGAGCGCCAGCCCGCCGGCGACCAGCGCCGCGCCGAACGCGAGGAAGGCGAGGTCCCAGCCCAGCGGCGCGCCGATGTCGTCGCGAACGTGATGCACCCCGAGCACGAGGTGGTCGATCACGCCCTCGACCAGGTTGAACAGGCCCCAGCCCGCCATCGCGAGCCCGACCTGACGGCGCCAGGGCGGGGCGATCCGCCCGCGCTGCCACAGCCGCAGCATGGCGCTCAAGCCGATCACCAGCGCGATCCACGTCGAGGCGTGGAAGAGGCCGTCGGCCAGCGTGTTGCGCTCCAGCCCGGCCACGGTCGTGGCCGGGCAGCAGCCCTCGGCCGTGAGCATGTGGTGCCACTGCAGGATCTGGTGCAGCACGATGCCGTCGACGAAGCCGCCGAGGCCGACGCCCAGCAGCAGGCCGGGCCACTTCGGCGTCACGTCGCCGCGGGCGGGGATCCGAGCGGGCTCCACTGGCGAGCCGCTGTACCCGGCGCTGCGCGGGTCCGACACGGCGGCCGGGCGTGGGGGACGCGACCGGCGCGACGCTCAGGAGCGGCGGCGGCGTCCGGCGGCCGACGCGGGCGCCGGCTGCGCCGCCGCGGATACGCGCGCGTGCAGCGCGCGCGCCACGTGGTCGAGGTGGCGGCGCGTCGCGCGCTCGGCCGCGTCGCCGTCGCCGGCGGCGATCGCATCGACGATCGCGGTGTGCTCGCGGTGCGAGCGCTCCGGGCGGCCTGGCAGCAGCACCGTGCGGTACTGGAAGCGGACGATCTGCGAGATGAGCATTCCCGACAGGCGCCGCGCGGTCGCCTGGCCGGAGATCTCGAGGATCCGGCGATGCAGGCGGGCGTTCGTCTCCGACACCGCCATGAGGTCCCCGCGCTCGCGGCGGGCGCCCATGTCGCGCAGCAGCGCGCGGAGCTCGCGGACGTCGGCGGGCGTCGCCCGTGCGGCCGCGTGCCGGGCGGCCAGGCTCTCGAGCGCCGCGCGGACCTCGAGGTCTCGCCCGCCTCGGCCTCGGAGACGCGCCGCACGCGCGCGCCGCGGTGCTGCGGGGCTTCCACGACCACGCGCAGGACATGGCGCAGGAGCCGTTCCCGCTCGCCACGGCCGGCGCCTTCCGCGGCGTCGGTCACGCGGGCACCCTCGGCACGGGCGTCGCCGAGGCATTCCGTCACGCCCGCCTCGGGCACGGGCCGATCGTGTCGAGCGTCCCGCTCGACGCGCAGACGGCGCCGGTGCCGCAGGCGTGGAACTCAGTCCCGTCGTTGCGCGGGCTCGCGGCGCCGGCGCGCCGCGGTCCTCGTCACCACGCTGCGGGCGAAGGGCTGGTTCCGGGGCGAGCCGTTCGACCTCGGGATCGCGGCCGGCTTCTCGCACGACCTCACGCGCGAGGTCCTCGGCGAGGCCGACCTCGTCCTGGTGGTCGGCGCGCACCTCAACCGCTTCACGGTGGCGCACGGCGCCCGGTTCCCGCGGGGGACGCTCGTGCAGGTCGATCGCGACCCGGGCGCCATCGGCCACACGGCGCCGGTGGACGACGCGATCGTCGCGGACGCACGCAAAGGGCTCGTCGAGAAGCAGGAGCGGGCAGCCCGAGTGGATCGCCTCGACGAGCGCGACGCGCTGGAGCGTGCCCTTGCTCAGGGTCTCGGCCGGGCGGTCGAGCACGGCCTCGTCGAGGCCGCCGGCCGTCACGGCCGCGCGCCAGTCGGTCGGCTGCAGGCCGCGCAGCCCGCGCATCGCGCGCAGCCACTCGCCGCAGCGCAGCGCCGGGGCGAGGGCGATCCTCTCGGGCAGGAACGCGCACACGCCGTGGCGGCGCACGCGACCGCCGCGCGGGGCGGCGAGGCCGGCGAGGGCCCGCAGGAGGCTCGTCTTGCCGCTGCCGTTGGGGCCTGCGAGGTGGACCGCCTCGCCGGCGCGGAGGTCGAGGTCGACGCCCGCGAGGACGGTGCGCCGCCCGCGCCGCACGGTCAGCGCGCTGCATTCCAGCAGGACTGTCACCTCGGCAGCGTAAGGTAGTCGTCCCGCGACGATGAGTGAGCGCCGGGCTCACCCGTGCGGCGACACTACGGCGCGTGGACAACGCCCAGATCGCCGACCGCCTCGACGCGTTCGCGTCGCTGCTCGAGCTCTCGGAGGCCAACCCGTACACGGCGCGGGCCTACAGCCGCGCTGCCGCGACGATCCGCGCGGCGGCGGTTCCGGTCGCCGACCTGGTGCGGTCTGGGCGGGTGCGCGAGCTGCGGGGAATCGGGGCGGGGATCGAGGCGCGGCTCCGCGAGCTCGTCGAGACGGGTGCGATCGCCGAGCTCGACGAGCTGGAGCGCGTGGTCGCGCCCGACGTGGTCGGCCTCGGGCGGTACCTCGGGCTGGGGGCGAAGCGCTCGGTCGAGCTCGCGCAGGCGCTCGGTGTCCGGACCGCTGACGAGCTTCGCGAGGCGGCCGCGGCGGGCCGGCTGCGGACGGTTCCAGGCATCGGGCCGAAGACGGAGGCGCAGCTCCTCGAGGCGCTCGCCCGCGAGGGCGAGCCCCGGCCCCGGCAGGGACTGCTGCTCAACCGGGCCCTGGACCTGATCGGAGGGGTAGCTGCCGCTCTCGGCGGCGAGGTGGCCGGCGACGTGCGGCGGTGGCGCGAGTCGTGCGAGCTGCTGGCGGTCGTCTGCTCGGCGGCGGATCCGCGCCCGTTGCTGACGCGGTTCGCCGACCTGCCCCAGGTCGTCGCGCTGGTCGAGCAGGGCGACCGGCGGGGCGTGGGGGTGACCGTCGACGGCGTTCCGATCGAGCTGATCGCCGCCGAGCCGGAGCGGTTCGGGACGGCGCTCGTGCGCGCGACCGGCTCCGCCGCGTACGCCTCGGCGCTCGAGCCGCTGCCGGACGCGCCCGACGAGGAGACCGTCTACCGCCTGCTCGACGTCCCGTGGTGTCCGCCGGAGCTGCGTGAGGAGCCGTTTCGCGGCGAACCGCCGGCCCTCGTCCGGACCGGCGACATCCGCGGAGACCTCCACTGCCACACGACGTGGTCGGACGGCAGGGCGAGCGTCGAGGAGATGGCGCGCGCCGCTTTGCGGCGCGGGTACGACTACGTCGCGATCTGCGACCACACGCCTGCGGTCGGGGCCGTCCGCGGGCTCAGCGCCGACGACGTCCGCCGGCAGTCGGAGGAGATCGCGGCGGCAAACGAGCGGCTGGCGCCGTTCCGCGTCCTGCGTGGAATCGAGTGCGACATCCTCCCCGACGGGCGGCTCGACCTCCCCGACGACGTCCTGGCCGACCTGGAGTGGGTGCAGGCGAGCGTCCACGGCGGCCAGCGCATGCCGCGGCGGGAGATGACCAAGCGGGTGGAGGAGGCCCTGCGCAACCCACATGTGAGTTGCCTCAGCCATCCGAAGGGCCGGTACATCAACCGGCGACCGGAGAACGCGCTGGACCTCGACCGCGTGTACGAGGTCGCGCTGGAGGAGGGCGTCGCGCTTGAGGTCAACGGCCTGCCCGATCGGCTAGACCTCAGCGGCGACCACGTCCGCGACGCCCTGCGAGCCGGCGTGCCGATCGTGTGCTCGACCGACGCCCACTCGGTGCGCGGGCTCGAGAACATGACGCTATCGGTCGCGACCGCGCGTCGCGGATGGGCAACAGCCGACGTGGTGGTCAACACCCGGCCGTTGGACGCGATCCTCGGCGTGCGCCGAGGCGCGTGGTGACCGCTCCGGACGACGCTGCCCTCGGGCGTCATCCGTGACGGCCTTCTCGCCAGGCTCAGCCGCCCGACGTCTCGCGCGTCAGGCGGAAGACGCACTCCCGTCCGCGCCCATCGCGCCTCGGCTTCGGGCGTGGCCTCGCTTGCCCACTCGCTGGTCACCGCGCCCTGCGACAGCCGCTCGGGTCGGCGAACATCGTGCTCAACTGCCCGGCGCTCGCATGAACGGACGGCGCGCCGCGCGGCCGCGGCCCGGGCCGGCCGTTCCGCCCGGCGGTCGACAGGGCGAGGTGATAGACCGGGGGCCATGCGCACCGACCAGCCCGCCCCCGCCGACGGACCGCCGCTGTCGCGCTCGGTGGCCGCCTGCCTCGGCGCGATCCTCGAGGTGTCGGTGACGGACGTGCCGGTGCCCGCGGGCCCCGACCCGTGGACCGTCTGGCGCGGCTGGCTGGGCACCCGCGCGCTCGGGCTGGTCGAGGTCCGGGCCCCGGCTGCCTTCAACTGGGCGGGACCGTGGATCGCCCTGCTCGGGGGCGACCGCGCGGGCGAGCCCGTCGCCGCGCTCGCGTTCGGCTCGCCGCCGGGCATCGTCTGGCGCCCGCTCGGCGGGGACGCGCCGTTCGAGGCGGTCGTCGCCGGCTACGCGGTCGCGCCCCACGACGTCGCGCTGTGGGCGCCGGCCGCGACCGCCGCGCCGCCCACCGTCGGCCGCGTCGAGCTCGTCGCCATCGCGCCGGCGGCGACCGCGCCGATGCGGGTGGTCGACCGTGCGGCGGCGCGGGCGGGCCGCGGCCTGGAGGGCGACCGCTACTTCGCCCAGGACGGCACGTTCTGGGGCCCGGCGGCGACCGGCGTCGACCTGACGCTCGTCGCCGCCGAGGCGCTCGACGCCCTGATCCTTCCGTCCGGGAACCGGCTCGCCTACGCGGACGCCCGGCGCAATCTCGTCACGCGCGGCATCGACCTGAACGCGCTCGTCGGGCGCCGCTTCCGCGTCGGCGATGTCGAGTGCCTCGGCCAGCGCCTGTGCGAGCCGTGCGCCCACCTCGAGCGCCTGACGGAGCCGGGCACGCTGCGCGGCCTCCTGCACCGCGGCGGCCTGCGCGCCGACGTCCTGTCCGACGGCGAGATCGCGGTCGGCGACGACGTCCGCGCGCTCGACTGACTCAGAGCGCACCGCCGGGCGTCCGGCGGTCCATGTGCTCGGCGTCCTCCTCGCCGGCGTGCGGGAACCCTGCCTGCTCGGCCGCGTCCGGCCCCGGCTCCGGGCGCGGCGCCGGGGCGCCGATGAGCGCGTCGATCTCGGCCCGGCGCTCCGCCGAGCGCAGCGGCCAGTCGTTCTCGTAGCCGAACACGTCGCGCAGCGGCAGCGACCGGAAGCCGGCGTTGACCAGCTCTATCCGCGCCGGGTCGACGAGCGCGGGATGGCGCACGCCGAGCGCCCGCCCAAGCGCGAGCGCCTCGCCGCGCAGGCTGACGATGTAGCTCGCGGCGCGCACCGACTTGAGGTCCGGGTCGAGCCCGCGCATCAGCCACGCCCTCTGCGTCGCCACGCCGGTCGGGCAGCGGTCGGTGTGGCAGCGCATCGCCTGGATGCACCCGACCGCCAGCATCGCCTCGCGGCCCACGTTGACCATGTCGCAGCCCAACGCGAGGGCCACCAGCGTCTCGTCGGGGAACCCGAGCCGGCCGGCGCCGACGAACACGACCTCCTCGGCCAGGCCCGCCCGCACGAACAGCGGATACACCGAGGTGAAGCCGAGCTTGAACGGCAACGCGACGTGGTCGCTGAATGTCAGCGGCGCGGCGCCGGTGCCGCCCTCGCCGCCGTCGATCGTGACGAAGTCGGGTCCGCCGCCGGTCGCCGCCATCCGCTCCGTCAGCGTCCGCCAGAACCCGAGGTCGCCGACCGCCGACTTGATGCCGACCGGGAGCCCGGTCTCCTCGGCCAGGCGCTCGACGAACTCGATGAGCCCGTCGACGTCGCCGAACGCGGAGTGCCCGGCCGGGCTGGCGCAGTCGCGGCCGGGCGGGACGCCGCGGATGCGCGCGATCTCCTCGGTCACCTTCGGGGCGGGGAGGAGGCCGCCGAGCCCCGGCTTTGCCCCCTGGGACAGCTTGATCTCGATCGCCCGCACCGGCGCGCCCGCGATCGTCTCGCGCAGATGCTCCATGGAGAAGTGGCCGGCCTCGTCGCGGCACCCGAAGTAGCCCGTCCCGATCTGGTAGACGAGCTCGCCGCCGTGGCGGTGCGCGGGCGCGAGGCCGCCCTCGCCGGTGTTCTGCAGGCAGCCCGCCTCGGCCGCACCGCGGTTGAGGGCCTCGACCGCGACCCGCGACAGCGAGCCGTAGCTCATGCCGGAGATGTTCACGAGCGAGCGCGGCCGGAACGCGTGCCGGCGCCCGTGTGCGGCCCCCACGACCTTGCCCGCCGGCAGCTCGTAGTGCGGGCGGCCGCCCGGCTCGCCCTCGGCCGCGGCGGGCGCGGGGAACGGGGAGTGGCGCAGGACGATGATCCCGTCCAGGCGCTCGAGGTCGTTGTCCGTGCCGAAGCCGAACGTGTTGACCTCGCGCTTGGCCGAGGCGTAGATCCAGCGGCGCTGGTCGCGCGAGAACGGGCGCTCCTCGTCGTTGGACGTGACGATGTACTGGCGCAGCTCCGGCCCGAACGCCTCGAGCGCGAAGCGCAGATGTCCGACGATCGGGAAATTGCGCAGGATCGCGTGGTGGCGCTGGACCAGGTCGTAGGCCGCGAGGCCACCGAGCCCGGCTCCGGCGGCGGCCCCCACGCGGCGCAGGAGCGAGCGGTCGGATCCCATGGTCCGGTCCTTCCCGCTCGGCGCGCGCGCAGTCCCGCGACGTACGACCGCGCGCGTGCGGCTACATCCGCTGGGCGGCCTCGGGCTGGTGCAGCAGGAAGCCGGCGGCCGTCAGCACTCCGCGCTCCTCGAGGCGGGTAAGGCGCGGGATGAGCTCGGGGTCGTCGGACTCCCAGGCGCCGACCGCGGCGGACTCGTCCCCGATCGAGCGCAGGCCGTGCTGGTCGGGATCGTCCATCGCGTTGCGGAACCACGCGAGGTCATCGGAGATGCGCCGCGGGCGGTCGGTCGTCGGGGCGGCCCACGGGTCCTCCCCCGAACGGCGCTCCGGCACGCCCGGCGGGCGCGTCATGGCGATCTGGAGGGCGCGGAGCCAGTCGGGGCGGGGCTGGACGAGTTCAAGGATTGTCATCGAGGAACAGGGTTCCCGATCCGCGCGCGACGACACACGCGGCGGCGGCCGGGCCGGCGGCGCGCCCTAGGCTCTGCGGCCGCGATGACCCTCCCGTGCATCCTGGACTGCGACCCCGGCCACGACGACGCGCTGGCGATCCTGCTCGCCGCGGCCAGCCCCGCGCTCGACCTGCGCGCGATCACGACCGTGGCCGGCAACGGCACGCTGGAGCAGGTCACCCGCAACGCGCGCGCGGTGTGCACGCTCGCCGGCGTCCGCGACGTCCCGATCGCGGCCGGCGCCGACCGGCCGCTGCGCCGGCCGCTCGAGACCGCGGCCCACGTCCACGGCGAGAGCGCGCTCGACGGGCCGGCGCTGCCCGCCCCCCGCGTGCCGCTCGACCCGCGGCCCGCCGGCCGGCTCATCGCCGACGTCCTCGCGGCCGCGGACGAGCCGGTGACGCTGATCCCGACCGGCCCGCTGACGAACATGGCGGCGCTGCTCGACGCCGAGCCCGGCCTCGTGCGCGAGCGGGTGGCCGGGCTCGTGCTGATGGGCGGCGCGACCGGGCGCGGCAACCACACGCCGTATGCGGAGTTCAACGTCTACGTCGATCCCGAGGCGGCCGAGCGCGTGCTCGCCGCCGGAGTCCCGGTGACGATGGTCGGGCTGAACCTGACCCACCAGGCCATCGCGACGTCCGAGGTCCTCGCGCGCCTGCGCGCGCTCGACACCGAGCTCGCGCGCGTGGTCGCCGGGTGGATGACGTTCTTCCGCTCGACCTACCGGGAGCTGTGGGGCATGCCCGGTCCGCCCGTCCACGACGCTTGCGCCGTCGCGCTCGCGATCGACCCGGGCCTCGTGCGCTGCGTCGACGCGTTCGTGGCGGTGGAGACCGAGGGCCGCTGGACGCGCGGCGCCACGGTCGTCGACCTCCACGGCCGCCTGGGCCGCGAGCCGAACGCGCGCGTGGCGATGGAGCTCGACACCGGGCGGTTCTGGAAGCTCGTGCTCGACGCGGTGGAGCGCCTGGGATGAGCCGCATCCCGCACCGCGGCTACACGCGCGACCGGCTGGCGCAGACCGAGGCGCGGCTCGCCGCGCTCGTCCATCCCGAGGTCGCCGCGGTCGACGCGCTCGAGCTGAGCCCACCGGTCGACCGCATCGACCGCGCCGAGGCGCAGGCCCTGCCGTACGCGCCGGCGCGGCTCGGCGCCGACCTCGGCCCGCTGTTCGCGACGCACTGGCTGCGCGTCCGCGCGACGGTGCCCGCGCACTGGGCGGACGCACGCGTCGACCTGGCTCTCGACACGCGCGGCGAGGCGACGCTGTGGCTCGGCGGCCGCGCGGTGCAGGGCCTCAACTCGGCGGGCGTCCAGCCGCGGCCCGACGCAACGCTGATCGCGCGGGCGCGCGGCGGGGAACGGATCGAGCTCGAGCTCGAGCTCGCCTGCAACGACCCGTTCGGCACGGGCGTGGCCGGCACCGGGCCGGCGGCGCCGTACCGCACGCGCGGGCCGTTCGTGCTCGACCGCTGCGAGCTCGCGCGCTTCGACCCGAGCGCGTGGCGGCTGCTGTTCGACTTCGCCGTGCTGCGCGCGCTCGAGGCCGAGGCCGGCGTCGACCCCGCGCTCGCCGGCGAGCTGCTGGCCGGGCTCGACGCCTTCGCCACCGCTTGGGACGGGGACGACCGCGCGACGTGGGAGCCCGCCGGCGCGATCCTCACGGCGCTGTACGAGCGCCACGCCGCCGGCGGCCCGCACGAGCTGTCCGCCGTCGGCCACGCGCACATCGACACCGCCTGGCTCTGGCCGCTCGAGGAGAGCCGGCGCAAGGCGCGGCGGACGTTCACCACCCAGCTGCGGCTCATGGACGAGTACCCCGAGCATGTCTTCGCGGCCTCGCAGGCACAGCACTACGCCTGGATCCGCGAGGACGACCCCGCGCTGTGGGAGGACATCCGCGCACGGGTGCGCCGCGGCCAGTGGGCGCCCGTCGGCGGCACGTGGATCGAGCCCGACTGCAACCTGCCATCGGGCGAGTCGCTCGCGCGCCAGCTTCTCCACGGCCAGCGCTTCTTCGAGCGCGAGCTCGGCCGGCGGTGCACCGAGCTGTGGCAGCCCGACGTCTTCGGCTACACGGGCCAGCTGCCGCAGCTCATGCGCCAGGCCGGGATGTCGCGCTTCCTCACCCAGAAGCTCTCGTGGAACCGCTTCAACCGTCCCGAGCACCACACGTTCACCTGGCAGGGGATCGACGGCAGCGAGGTGCTCACCCACTTCCCGCCGGCCGACACGTACAACGCCGAGGCCACCGTCGCCGACCTGCGTCGGTGTGTCCGCCAGTACCGCGACCACGAGCGCGTCGGGGAGAGCCTGCTCGTCTTCGGTCACGGCGACGGCGGCGGGGGGCCGACCCGCGCGATGCTCGAACGGCTGCGGCGCGCGCGCGACCTGCGCGGGCTGCCGCGCACCGCCCTGCGCCACCCGCAGGAGTTCTTCGATCGCCTGGAGGCCGGCGCGCGCGACCTGCGCACGATCGTGGGCGAGCTGTACTTCGAGTACCACCGCGGCACCTACACCACGCAGGCGGCGCTGAAGCGCGGCAACCGCCGCTGCGAGGCCGCGCTGCACGACGCCGAGCTGCTGGCCGCGGTCGCCGCCCGGCTCGGGCGCGCGCCGTACCCGCGCGAGACGCTGACGGAGGCGTGGCGCACGCTGCTCGTGACGCAGTTCCACGACATCCTGCCCGGCACGTCGATCACCGAGGTGAACGAGCGCGCGCGGTCCGACCTGGCGGCGGTCGAGGCCGCCGCCGAGGACGTCGCGGCTGTCGCGCTCGGCGCGCTCGGCGGTGCCGGCGAGCCGGCGCCGGTCAACACGATCTGCTGGGGCCGGCGCGAGGTCGCGCGCCACCCGGGCGGCGCGCTCGTGCTCTGCGAGGTGCCGCCGGACGGGGCCGGCCGCGTCGTCGCGGTGCGGCCGCAGGAGGACGTTCGCCTCGAGCGCACAGCGGACGGCGGCGCGATCCTCGAGAACGGGTACGTGCGCGCGACGCTCTCGCCCGCCGGCACCATCGACTCGCTCGTCTACAAGCCGGCCGGCCGCGAGGCGCTCGCCGCGCCCGCCAACCGCCTCGAGCTCTACGAGGACCGGCCCGTGGCGTGGGAGGCGTGGGACATCGACCCCGCCCACCTCGACACGCGCGCCGACGTGCCGGCGGCGGCCGGCATCGCGGAGGCGCGCGCCGAGCCGCTGCGCGCGGAGGTGGCCTTCGAGCGCGAGGTCGGAGCGCGCTCGCGGCTGCGCCAGGTCGTGCGCCTCGACGCCGCCGCGCACCGCCTCGAGGTGCACACCACCGCGAGCTGGCACGAGGACCACCGCCTGCTGAAGGTGGCCTTCCCGCTTGCGGTCCGCGCTGCCGAGGCCACGTACGAGAGCGCGTTCGGCGCCGCCCGGCGCCCGACGCACTTCTCCACGCGGCACGACCTGGCGCGGTACGAGGTGCCCGGCCACCGCTGGGCGGATCTGTCCGAGCACGGCTTCGGCGTCGCGCTGCTCACGGACTCCAAGTACGGCTACAGCGCCGACGGCGACACGCTGCGGATCAGCCTGCTGCGCGCGCCCAAGCAGCCCGACGCGCAGGCGGACATGGGCGAGCACGCCTTCGCGTACGCGCTCGCCCCGCACGTGGGGACCTGGCAGGACGCCGGGGTGGTCGCCGAGGCGCGCGCGTTCGGCGCGCCGCTGCGCTGGGCGGCGCTCGCGCCCGGCGCGCCCTGGGCCGAGGTGCGCGACGCGCCCGGCCTTTCCCGTCCACAGCCGAGCCGGGACGAACGTGGTCGGGGGGAAAACCCAATGGGCCTCGTACTCGACACGGTCAAGCTGGGCGAGGACTCCGACGCGCTCGTCCTGCGCCTGTACGAGGCGCACGGTGGCCGCGGCTTGGCGCGCATCCTGCTCGGGCTGCCCTTCTCGGCCGCGCGCCGCTCGAACCTGCTCGAGGACGACCTCGGGCCGGCCGACGTCGACGGCGACGCGATCCTCGTGGACTTCCGCCCCTGGGAGATCGTCACGCTGCTCGTGGACTGAGCGTGCGGCGCAGGGCGAGCGCCACCGCGGCGCCGAGCGCCGCCACGGCCGCGGCGGCCAGCGCCGCGGCGCGATAGGAGCCCGCCTCGACGAGCGCGCCGCCCAGCGCGTTGCCCGCGGCTGTCCCGGCCACGATGCCCATGACGAGCACCGCGAACGCCTCCGTCATGGTGCCGGGCGGCGCGACGACGTCGAGCAGCGCCGAGCACGCGGTCACGGTCGGCGCGAGCAGGAACCCGAGCGCCACCATCGCCAGCGCCATCGGGACCGTGGTGTCCGCCGCCGCGACGAGCGCACAGCCGGCGCCCACGCCGAGGACGAGGCCGGCCACGCGCGCGGCCGGCGCGCCGGGCCAGCTGCGCGCGCCGTAGACGAGCCCGCCGCAGAGGCTGCCCGCCGACAGCGCGGCCAGGAAGTACCCGCCCGCCTCGGCGGACCAGCGGCCGGCAGCGAACGCCGGCATCGCGACCTGCAGCACGCCGATCGCCGTGCCGAAGCCGGCCAGCACCGCGAACAGCGTCCGCACGCCGGCCGCGGCGAGCGGCCCGAGCCAGCCCACCGGATGCAGAGCCCCGCGCCAGCCGCGCGAGGCGGGCGTGCCCGCGAAGCCCAGCGCCCCGGCCGTGGCAAGCCCGACGGCGGCGAGCATCGCGACTGCCGGCGAGGCGAGCGCCGACAGCGCGGCGACCAGCACGGGCGCCGTGACGACGGACACCTCGAAGACGATCGTCACGAGTGCGTACGCGGTCTGGCGGCGCTGCTCGTCCTCGACCAGCGCGCTCCACAGCGAGCGCATCGCCGCCGGCACCTGCGGGAGCGAACCGCCGCCGGCGAGCGCGCACAGCATGAGCAGCCATGCCGGCGCCCGCTCGGTCGCGGCGAGCACGAGCCCGGCGACGGCGATCAGGTGCGCGGCCGCCACGGCGCGCAGCACCCGGCGCTGGCCGAGGCGGTCCATCAGCCGGCCCTGCAGTACCGCGCCCAGCGCGTTCGCGAGCCCGAAGGCGCCCGCGATCCGGCCCGCCGCGGCGAACGAGCCGGTGGCGTCGCGGACGAGGAGCACGATCCCGAACGTGTACATGCCGATCGGCATCGAGCCCGCCACGGAGGCGATCACGGGACCACGCGCGCCCGGGATCGCGAGCAGCTCGCGGTAGCGCCGCGCGCCCGCGCGAACGTGCCCGAGGATCGGCATGGGGCGCGGCACGCTAGCGGCGGGGGCTCCCGCCGGTCAGGCGCCGCTCGCCACCGGCAGCGGCAGGACGGCGCGGACCAGCGTGCCCTCGCCCGGCGGGCTGTCGATGCTGAGCGAGCCGTCGCACGCCGCCACGCGGTCGGCCAGGCCGCTGAGCCCGGAGCCCGACCCGGCGTCCGCGCCGCCGACTCCGTCGTCGCGCACCTCGACGATCACCGAGCCGTCCTCGCAGGCGACGCGCACGGTCGCCAGCGACGCATCGGCGTACTTGGCGACGTTCGTCAGCGCCTCGGCGACGGTGAAGTAGGCGGTCGTCTCGAGGGCGGCCGGCAGCCGGTCCCCGGGCACGTCGAGCACCTCGACCGGCACCGGCGCGCGCGCCGCGAGCGCGGCGATCGCCGGCGACAGGCCGCGCTCGGTGAGGACCGCCGGGTGGATGCCCCGCGCGAGCTCGCGCAGCTCGGCCGAGGCCTCGAGCAGCTCGGCGCCGAAGCGCTCCAGGAACGGGCCGGCCATGGAGGGGTCCTTCTCGACCTGCGAGCGCGCCAGGCGCACCTCGAGCGCGAGCGAGACCAGGCGCTGCTGCGCGCCGTCGTGCAGGTCGCGCTCGATCTTGCGCCGCGCCGTGTCCGCCGCCTGCACGATGCGCACGCGCGACGCGCGCAGCTCCTCGGTGCGCGCCCGCTCGATCTCCTGCTCGCGCAGCGCCTCCTCGGCCGCGCGCCGCTCGGTGATGTCGACGATCGCGCCGTCCATCCACAGCCTCCCTCCGGGGCCCGGCACGGGATGGCCGCGGTCGAGCACCCAGCGGATCTCGCCGTCCGCGCGCACGATGCGGTACTCGAACTCGAACGGCTCGCCGAGGCGGCTCGCTTCCTCGGCGGTCTCGAGCACACGCTCGCGGTCCTCCGGATGGATGATGCTCATGATCGTCCGCCGCCGGCTGGCGATGAAGTTGTGCGGCGGATAGCCCGAGATGCGCTCGATCTCGTCGCTGATGAGCTCGAGCGTGTAGTCGTTGTGCCACGCCGAGCGGTAGATCGCGCCCGGCACGTGGACCATGAGCGCGCGCACGAGCTTGTCGTCGGCACGCTGCTGCGCCGCCCGCAGCCCCGCGCGTGCCCGGGCGAGCAGCTCGCCGCGCGTGAACGGGCGGTGCAGATAGTCGTCGGCGCCCGCGGCCAGCGCGGCGTCGGCCATCCGCCCCTTGGCGGCGATCGCCAGCAGCCACGCCTCCTCGCGCCGGGGGTCCTCGGACAGCGCGCGGCACACGTCCGGCACGTCGCGGCCGCCGAGCTCGCGGTCGACGATGACGAGGTCGGCCGGCTCGGCGCCGAGCGCCTCCAGCGCGGCTTCGACGTCGTCCGCCGCGCGGGTGTCGTTCCCGGCGGCGCGCAGCCAGGGGTGGACCTGCGGCTCGGCGACGCCGACCACGAGGACGCCCGCCTGGCGGCGCCGCACCGATCCCGAATGGAGCACCACACGATTATCTACGCCGTGCGCGCCCGGATGAGCTCCCGCAGCCCGCCGGCGAGCAGCGTCTCGCGCTCGCGTGCGGAAAGCGCCGCCCGCAGCGGCACGGAGCGGCCCGCGTCCGTCTCGGCCACGAGCTCCTCGTGACCGGCCGCGACCGCGTCGCCGACGCCGGCGATCGTCCACGTCTCGCCCTGCCGGACGGCGTCGTGGTCGGCCTCGTCGGCGAACTCGAGCGGCAGGATGCTCTGGGTGATGAGGTTCGAGCGGTGGATGCGCGCGAAGCTGCGCGCCACGACCGCTTCGATGCCCAGGTGCAGCGGCGCCAGCGCGGCCTGCTCGCGCGAGGAGCCCTGGCCGTAGTTGTGGCCGCCGACGATCAGCCCGCCGCCCCACTCGAGCGCGCGGTCGTGGAAGCCCGGGTCCTGGCGGCGGAACATGTGCCTCGCGCACGCCGGGATGTCGGACCACAGCATCATGCCGAGCGCGCCGTCGGGCGCCATGTCCCCGGTCGAGACGTCGTCGCCGACGACGATCGTCACGCGGCCGGCGATCGCATCCGGGAGCGGCCGCCCCCTCGGCGGCGCGACGATCGTGTCGACCTGCGGCATCTCGATGCCCGCCGCCTCGGCCTGCGGGGGCGGCGCGATGATCTGGCGGTCGTCGATCTGCGGCGCGGGGTCGATCGGGCGCAGCGCCGGCGCGCGGCCGAGCGTTCGCGGATCGGCGATCTCGCCCCGTAGCGCGGTCGCGGCGGCGGTCGCGGGCGAGCAGAGGTACACCTCGTCGCCGGCGGTGCCGCTACGGCCCGGGAAGTTGCGGTTGAACGTCCGCACCGAGGGCACGCCGGCGGGCGGCGCCTGGCCGACGCCGATGCACGGCCCGCACACCGCCTCGAGCATGCGCGCCCCGGCGGCGACGAGGCCGCCGTAGACGCCGCTGCGGGCGATGACGTCGAGGATCTGGCGCGACCCGGGCGTGACCGTGAGCTGCACGCTGGGATGCACGACCGCGTCCTCGAGCACCGCCGCGACGACGGCGAGGTCCTCGTAGGACGAGTTCACCGACGAGCCCACGCAGACCTGCGCGACGGGCGTGCCCTCAACCTCGGCCACCGGGACGACGTTGCCGGGCGACCGGGGGAGGGCGATGAGGGGCTCGAGCGCCGCGAGGTCGATCACCTCGCTCTCGTCGTACTCGGCGCCGTCGTCGGCGCTGAGTGGCGTGAAGTCTTCCTCGCGCCCCTGCCCGGCCAGCCACTCGCGGACGCGCTCGTCGGCCGCGAACACGGCCGTGGTGGCGCCCGTCTCGACGATCATGTTGCAGATCGTCCCGCGCTCGGTGGCGCTGAGGGTCGCCGCGCCGTCGCCGGTGAACTCGAAGATCCGGTCGCGGCCGCCGCGTACGCCGCGCCGGCGCAGCAGGTCGAGGATCACGTCCTTGGCCTGCACCCAGTCGCCGAGCGCCCCGCGCAGGTCCACGCCGACGACCCGCGGCACGCGCAGCGTGTAGCCGTGCCCGGCCATGGCCACGGCGACGTCGAGGCCGCCCGCGCCGATCGCGAGCATCCCGACCGCGCCCGCCATGGTCGTGTGCGAGTCTGCGCCGATCAGGACCTGTCCCGGACACGCGAAGCGCTCCAGGTGGACATAGTGGGAGATGCCGTTGCCCGGGCGCGAGTAGTGCAGCCCGTAGCGGGCGCTGAACGCCTGCAGGAAGCGGTGGTCGTCCATGTCGCGCTGGTCGATGCCGAGCACGTTGTGGTCGACGTAGGTCACGGCGAGCGGCACCGCGACGCGGTCCGCGCCGAGCTCGGCGAACTGCATCGCCGCCATCGTCGCGGTGGCATCCTCGAGCAGGATCTGGTCCACGCGCAGGTCGACCTCGTCGCCCGCGCGCACGCGCCCGCCCGCGACGTGGTCCTCGAGCAGCTTCTGGGTCAGGGTCCTCGGCTCGGACATCGTGGGCGCAAGACGCTAGCTCGCAGCGACGGCGCGTGACCGGCGGCTCGGCGCTCGACGAGCAGGGCCGGCGCCTGACGCTCGCGGCGGACCTCACGTGGCGTGCGCAGCGCTGCGCTCGCGAAGCGCAGAGCGACGCCGCCCTTCCGGACCTGGCCCGGCGGCTCGCCGCGATCGGGCCGCCCGTCGAGCGAGCGCATCGGGTGCGCTTCGACCCGCCGTATCCCGGCGCCGGCGCGGTCGAGGACGTGCGCGGTGGCCGGCGGCTCGCGCTGACCTGCCGGGCGCTCGGCGACGACGGCGTGCCCGAGGCCGTGGTATTCACCACGCTGATCGGCGGCCGCGCGCCGCAGGTGAACGTCGGGCCCGCAGCCGCGCGACCGGAGCGACAGAGCGGAGGAGCCGGATGACGAGCGGCGTGACGAGCCGCCGGCCGGGGCCGGCGGACGAGCCCCAGAGCCTCGCGGATGGCCCGCTGGCCGGCCTGCGGGCCATCGAGTTCGGCCAGCTCATCGCCGGCCCGTACACCGGCACGCTGCTCGCGGACTTCGGCGCCGACCTCATCAAGGTCGAGGCGCCGCCGGACGGAGACGCCATGCGCGAGTGGGGGCGCCACCGCCACGCCGGCCACTCGCTGTGGTGGTCGGTGATCTCGCGCAACAAGCGTTCGGTCGCGCTCGACCTGCGCACGGACGACGGCCGCCGCCGCGCCCTCGAGCTCTGCTCCACCGCGGACGTCGTCGTGGAGAACTTCCGCCCTGGAACCATGGAGAAGTGGGGGCTGGGGCCCGAGGACGTGCACGCGCTCAACCCGGGCTGCGTCTACGCGCGCGTCTCGGGCTACGGCCAGACCGGCCGCTACCGCGACCGCCCCGGTTTCGCGTCGGCCGGGGAGGCGATCGCGGGCCTGCGCTACATCAACGGCCACCCCGGCCAGGCGCCCCCGCGACCCGGCATCTCGCTCGGCGACACGCTCGCCGCGCAGTCGGCGTTCCAGGGCATCCTGCTGGCGCTGTACGCGCGCGACGCCCGCGGCGCGACGGGCCAGGTGGTCGACGCCTCCATCGCCGACGCATGCTTCGCCATGCTCGAGTCGGCCGTGGCCGAGTACGAGAAGTGCGGCGAGGTGCGCGAGCCGAGCGGCTCGATCATCCCCGGCCAGGCGCCCTCGAACGTGTACCGGTCGAGCGACGGCAGATGGGTCGTGATCGCCGCCAACCACGACACGCTGTGGCGCCGTCTGGCCGACGTGATGGGCCGGCCCGAGCTCGGCGAGGACGAGCGCTTCGCCACGGTGCGCGCCCGCGGCGAGCACCAAGAGCTGCTCGACGAGATGATCGGCGAGTGGGCGGCGGGGCACACCGCCGACGAGCTCGACCGGATCCTCAACGAGGCCGGCGTCGTGTGCGCGCCGGTGTACTCGGTGGCCGACATCCACGCAGACCCGTTCTTCCGCGAGCGCGAGCTGCTCGTCGAGATCGATGACGAGGTGCACGGCAGGATGTCAGTCACGGGGGTGGTGCCGAAGCTGAGCGGTACGCCCGGCCGGGTGCGGCGGGCCGCCCCGTGGACCGTCGGCACCGACACCGACGCGGTCCTCGGCGACGGGGGCAGCGAGTAGATGCCGGCCGCCCGCATCGTCGAGGTCGGGCCGCGCGACGGGCTGCAGTCCCACGACGCAGAGGTGCCGACCGATCGCAAGCTCGCGCTCATCGAGCGGCTGGTGGCGGCCGGGATCACGGACATCGAGGCGACGAGCTTCGCGCACCCGAAGGTGGTCCCGCACCTCGCGGACGGGGCGGAGGTCATGCGCCGCCTGCCGCGCCGCGACGGCGTGCGCTACCGCGCGCTCGTGCCCAACCACAAGGGAGCGGTGCGGGCGATCGAAGCCGGCGCCGATCTGATCGTGGCGTTCGTGAGCGCGAGCCCGGCGTACAGCGAGCGCAACCAGAACATGACGATCGACGAGGCGCTCGGCCAGCTGGAGCGGATCGCGGCCGCCGCGCGCGAGGCCTCGATCGGCTGGGTGGCGGGCGTGTCGATGGCGTTCGGCTCGCCGTACGGGGACGAGATCCGCGCCGAGGACGTCCTCGCGATCGTCGAGCGCTGCGCGGCGCTCGGGCCGGCGCACCTCTACGTCGCCGACACGGTCGGCGCGGCGCCGCCGGCGCGGGTGCGCGCGCTGTGCGCGGAGGTCCTCGTGCGCTGGCCGCAGCTCTCGCTGGCGGTCCATCTGCACGGCGCGGACGCCCGCGGCCTGGCCTGCGCGGCCGCCGCGGTGGAGGCCGGCGCCGAGCAGGTCGAGACGTCGATCTGCGGGCTCGGCGGGCCGGTCGTGCGCTCGCCGGGGTCGCCGCTCGTCGGCAACCTGGCCACCGAGGCGGTCGTGGCGGCGTTCGCCGGGCTCGGCATCGACACGGGCCTCGACCCCGCGGCGATCGAGGCGGCCGCGCGTGACGCGGCGGACCTGCTCGGCCTGCCGCCGGAGGCCGGCGCGCCGAAGCGCGCCGATCCGGCCGAGGTGGCCGCGCTCGCGGGCGCCTGAAGCCGTCACAATCCCGCGACGTGCCGCACACCGAGCCCTCCGACGACGCGCTGTTGAGCGCCGCCGAGGTGGCGGCGTGGCTCGACGTCGACGAGCGCTGGCTCGAGCGCGCGATCGCCGAGGAGGGCCTGCCGGTGATGGGGTTCACCAGCGCGGGCGAGCCGGTGGTCGCCGCCGGCGAGGTGCGGGCGTGGCTGCGCCGGCCGGACCCGCACGGGGACGAGACGTAGGGTTCGCCGCCGTTGCGCTCGTGGCGCTCCGCGCGGGGGTGCGCGGCGTGCGGGCGTTCGCGGATGGGCACCGAGGACGGAGGGACCGGGCTCAGCGGCGGTCTTCGGGCGTTCGCATCGCGAACAGTCGATTCGGCATGTATTTCATGCCGTATCGACCACTCGATCGCCGCCGCGCCTGCGGCGCGGACCGCCACTCGCGCGACCACCCCCGCGGTGGTACCGTCCGAGCCGATGCTCCTCCGAGCGTGAACCTGCAGCCGCCTTGGCCGAGCGCCGCCTCGGTCGTCTGCCCCTGGTCCGGGTTCACGCCGTCGTACCGAGGAGCATTCCGTGTCGTCCGCAGTCGAAGTCCAGTCCCTCTACAAGCAGTTCGTCCACCGCAAGGGCCGCCGAGTGGAGCGCTCCGTCGCGCTCGACGGCGTCTCGCTGTCGATCGCACGCGGCGAGTGCGTCGCGGTCCTCGGCCAGAACGGCTCCGGCAAGTCGACGCTCGTGCGCGCGCTGTCCACGCTGCTGCTGTACGAGGGCGGGTCCGCGCACGTGTTCGGCCACGACGTCCAGCGCGAGCCGCGCGCCGTGCGGCGGCTGGTCAACCGCGTCTCCGTCGAGGCGTCGTTCTTCAAGCGCCTGTCGCCCGCCGAGAACCTCGCCTACGCGGCGCGCTTCTACGGCATCGGGCCGGGCGAGAGCCGCCGGCGCATTCCGGCGATCCTGGCCTCGGTCGGCTTCCCGGCCGACCGCGGACGGGCGCCCATGGAGGACCTGT
Source organism: Solirubrobacteraceae bacterium (assembly GCA_036259975.1). Taxonomy (GTDB): domain Bacteria; phylum Actinomycetota; class Thermoleophilia; order Solirubrobacterales; family Solirubrobacteraceae; genus JAOPZW01. The sequence continues at coordinate 20,321 of DATAAR010000188.1, forward strand.
CGCGCGGCATGCAGCAGAAGGTCGCGCTCGCCCGCGCGCTGCTGACCGCGCCGACGCTGCTCCTGCTCGACGAGCCGACCACCGGTCTCGACCCGCGCTCCAAGCGCGAGGTGCAGGCCTTCGTCGGCGAGGTCCGCCGCAGGCACGACACCACAACGCTGCTCTGCACGCACGACATGGCCGAGGCCGACGCGCTCGCCGATCGCGTCGGCATCCTGCACCGCGGCCGGCTGCTCGCGCTCGACGCGCCCGCCGGGCTGCGGCGCCGCTACGGCGCGGCGACGCTCGAGGACGCGTTCCTCGCGGCGACCGGCCGCGCGCTCGAGGACGACGAGGAAGCTCCGGAAGAGGAGGCCGCCTGATGCGCGCCATGACCGTCGCCGCCCGCTACCAGGCCGTCGCGCTCCTCGGCGTCGTCGAGCGCAACGCCTACCTGGTCAAGCGCTACGGTTGGTGGGAGCTCGCGTTCTTCGTCTGGACGGTCGCGAACACGCTCACGATCGTGTTCATCGCCGACGGCGTCGAGGCGACCGGCGGCCGGCTCGACGTCGAGCGCGTCACCGCCAGCCTGCTCATCGGCGCCGTGATCTGGTCCTACCTGGGGATCGTCTTCGAGATCCTCACCGAGACCGTCGCCTGGGAGCGCTGGGAGGGGACGATCGAGTACACGTTCATGGCCCCGCTGCCGCGCGCCATCCACCTGCTCGGCATGGGCGCCTTCGCCGTGCTCTACGGCGTGCTGCGCACGGCCGCGCTCTTCGCCGTGGTCGCGCTGTTCTTCGGCCTCGGCTTCCCGAGGGCGGACTTCGGCGCCGCGCTGGTGCTGCTCGCCGTCGCGTCCGTGTCGTTCGTCGGCGTGGGCATGATCACGGCGGTGCTGCCGCTGATCTCGCCCGAGAAGGGCGCGCAGCTCGGGTTCATCGCGCAGGGCCTGCTGCTGGTGGTGTCCGGCGTGTACTACCCGGTCGAGGTCATGCCGGGCTGGATGCAGGCGATCGCGACGGTGTCGCCGGCGACCTACGCGCTGCACGGCATCCGCGCCAGCGTGCTCGACGGCGCCGGCGTCGGGGCGGTGTGGGGCGATCTGTGGCCACTGCTCGTGCTCGGCGCGGTCGCGATCCCCGCCGGCCTGCTCGTCTTCCGGGCCGGCGAGCGCTACGCCAAGCGCCACGGCAAGCTCAAGCGCAGCGGGTAGCCGCCACCGGCCCGCGGCGACCGCTCGGGGCCGTTTGACCGCCTGCGGGCGGGGGTATCGAACCCCCGGAGCCTTCGGGGAGGGAAGGACGCATGCCACGACAGGTAACCCCCGGACGTACGGCCGAGCGCCGCACGCTGCCGATCGAGCAGCCGCGCACGCAGCGCGTCGAGATCGACACGCCGCAGGCCGGCCGCGTCGAGGTGAGCGAGCCCGATCGCTCGCGCGGCGCAATCCTGCGCGAGGTCATCCCCGAGCTCGTGTTCCTCGCCGGGGCGGTCTACCTCTTCGTCATGGCCGGCGACTTCAGCGCCCGGCAGCAGCCCGGCCAGCTCGGCCCGGCGTTCTGGCCGCGACTGGCGGCGATCGGCCTGGCCGTCGGACTGCTCGTCCGCATCGTCCAGGTCTTCCGCGAGCACCAGCGCCCCGTCGTGCGCGTCGTGAGCGAGTTCGACGACATCGAGGGCGAGGAGGCGCCGGTGCACTGGCCCAGCGCCGCGCTCGCCATGGGGCTGGCGCTCGGCTACGTCATCGCGACGATGTTCCTCGGCTGGATGATCGCGACCATGGTGTTCCTGGGCACGTTCGCCTGGCTCGGCGGCCAGCGCCGCTGGGCGGCGCCGGTGGTCGGCGTCGCGGGCGGGCTGGTGCTGACCTACCTGTTCGTGGGCGTCGTGTACGTCGCGGTGCCGACCGGCGTGAGCGTGTTCGACGCCGTGACCGTCGCGGTCTACAAGCTGCTCGGCATCCAGTGACGGACTGAACACAAGGGCGGAGGGCACCTGAGTGGACATCATCGGCGACATGCTGCGGGCCCTCGTCGACGGTGGCCTGGTGTTCTGGGCGCTCGTCGTCCTCGGCGTGTTCATCGGCCTGGCGGTCGGCGTGCTGCCCGGCCTGACGTTCGTCATGGGCGTCCTGCTGATCCTGCCGTTCACGTACTCGATGGACCCCGGCCAGGCGCTCGTCCTGATGATCGCGGTGTATGTCGCGGGCACCTACGGCGGCGCGCTCACCGCGATCCTGCTGAACATCCCGGGGGAGCCGAACGACGTCCCGCTCACGCGCGACGGCCACCTCATGGCCCGGCGCGGCCGCGCCGCCGAGGCGCTCGGGTGGGCGGCGCTCGCAGCGCTGTTCGGCGGCATCGTGGGCTGGCTGGCCCTCGTGTTCTTCTCGCAGGCGTTCGCGTCGCTGGCGCTGCAATTCGGCTCGGCGGAGTACTTCGCGGTCGTGGTGCTCGGCCTGACCAGCGTGCTCGCGCTGTCGAGCAGCTCGACGGTGAAGTCGCTCGTCGCACTGTTCGCCGGGATGCTGCTCGCGACCGTCGGCGTCGACGACATCTACGGCGCCGTCCGCTACGACTTCGGCACCGACACGCTGCGCGACGGGATCAACTACCTCGCGATCCTGATCGGCGTCTACGCGCTCACCGAGGCGCTGACCCGCTTCGCCGAGCGCTTCGGCGGCAAGGCGGGCCAGCAGCCCGCGGACGTGCGGACGACGATCCCGGGCCTGAGGGCCATCCGCTCGCGGGCCGGGAGCTTCGGCCGGGGCATGGCGACCGGCGCGTTCGTCAGCGCGGGCCCGGGCGTCGGCTCGACGGTCGGCTCGTTCGTCGCCTACGGCGTCGAGAAGCAGTTCGGCAAGGACAAGGATGAGCTCGGGAACGGCTCGCCGGCGGGCATCATCGCCCCGCAGGCGGCGTCGACGGCGAGCGTCAGCGGCGCGCTGATCCACCTGCTGGTGCTCGGCATCCCGGGCAGCGGCGCGTCGGCCGTGCTGCTCGGCGTCTTCCAGATCAACAACATCAACCCCGGGCCGACGATCTTCACGCAGCAGGAGGCGCTGCTCGCGACGATCTTCGTCGGGCTTCTCGTGGCGCTGTTGGTGATGTTCGTCATGGGCGTGCTGGCCGCCAAGCCCATGATCCGGCTGCTGCGCGTGCCGGAGGTCTACATCGCGGCGTTCATCGTCGTGTTCGCGTACGTGGGCGCGTTCGCCCTGCGCCAGTCGATGTCCGACGTCCTGATCATGACGGCGTTCGGGGTCCTCGGCTTCTTCATGGTCCGCGCCGGCTACCCGCTGGCGCCGCTGGTGCTCGGGGCGATCCTCGGTCCGCTGGCCGAGCGGTACTTCCAGACCACGATGATCCGCAACGCGAACGACTGGACGGTCTTCTTCACGCGGCCGCTCAGCGCGGCGCTGCTGGCGATCGCGTTCGCGGTCTTCGCGCTGCTGGCCTACCGCGCGTTCCGCGACAGCCGGCGCGCCCGGGCCGCGCGCGAGCAGGCCTTGGCCTCGCATGGATAGGGATCGGTGAAAGGGAGGAGAGCAATGTTCACATTCGGCCATCGACGGCCCCCGGGCGCGCGCACCGCGCTGGTCGCCGTGCTGGCCGCCGGCGCACTCGGCGCCGCCGCGTGCGGCGACACCGGCGGCGACAGCGGCGGCGGAGGCGGCGGGCAATCCGACTTCAAGCGCCCGGTCAACATGATCGTCCCGTTCACCCCGGGCTCCGGCAGCGACCGCGCCGCGCGGCTGTTGTCCCCCGTCCTCGAGCAGGCGCTCGACGTGCAGTTCCCGATCATCAACGTGCCTGGCGCGACCGGTAACACGGGCATGACGAAGCTGCTGCAGAGCCGCCCGAGCGAGAACGTGGCCGTCACCGCGGCGGACACGCTGGCGACCGTCGCGGCCGGGTCCTCGTCGTTCCAGCTCGACGAGGTCAAGCCGGTGTGCCGCGTGTCGCTCGCCCCCTCGTATCTGTGGGTCAACACGAAGGGCGATTACAAGTCCTGGGACGACCTGATGCGCGCGGCGAAGGCGCGGCCGGGCAAGATCACGGTGGCCACCGTCGGGCAGGGCGGCATCGACGACATCATGCTCGGCGCGCTGGCCCAGAAGGGGATCAAGTTCCGCGCGGTGCCGTTCGCGGAGAACGCGGAGCGCCGCGGCGCGCTGCTCAGCAACGACGTCGACGCCCTCTACGAGCAGGCCGGCGACGTGCAGGAGAACATCGCGGCCAAGCAGTTCACCCCGGTGCTGATGTTCGGCTCCGAGCGCTCGGATTTCAAGGGCGACTACGAGCTGAGCTCGAAGCTGGGCGTCACCGACGTCATCGACCAGTGGCGGGCGTTGTTCGCGAACGCCGACATGCCGGACGGCCAGGTGCAGGCGCTCTCCGAGGCGTGCGGCAACGCCGAGAAGGACAAGGGCTTCACGAGCTTCCAGCAGAAGGCGTGGGAGCGCCCGAACCCCTTCCTGCCGCAGAGCGAGTTCGAGCCGTTCGTGCGGAAGGAACTCCAGCGCATGCAGACGCTCGGGCGCCAGTACGGCGTCTACAAGGAGGATTCGTAGCCCTACGCCGCCCGCCGGTTGCCGCCGGCCGGGTCCTCGCGCCGCGCGAGCGG
>DATAAR010000189.1:0-5004 GCA_036259975.1 Solirubrobacteraceae bacterium
GCCTCGTTCACCACCGATGCCGTTGGCACCCCGGACGTCGCGACTCCCGTCGGCAAGCGGATCGCTCCGACGACTACGCGGCCCTCAGCAGCTCGCGCGCATGCCGCCGCGCGGCCACGTCCCCCGCGTCGGCGCCCAGCATCCGCACGAGCTCGGCCACGACCGCTCCGCCCTCGAGCGCGGTCACGGTGGTCCTCGCCGGCTCGGCGGACGCGTCCTTGGCGATCGAGAAGTGCCGCCCGGCCAGCGAGGCGATCTGCGGCAGGTGCGTGATGCAGACGACCTGCCGGCCCTCGGCGAGGGCGCGCAGCTGCGCGCCGACCGCGCGCGCGGTGTGGCCGCCGACGCCGGCGTCGACCTCGTCGAAGACCAGCGCGGCGGCGCCCTCGGCGTTGGCCGCGCCCATCAGCGCGAGCATCACGCGGGAGAGCTCGCCGCCGGAGGCGATCTCGCGCAGCGGACCGGCGGGGACACCCGCGTTCGGGGCGATGAGGAACTCGACCGTGTCGGCGCCCGTGGGACCCGGCTCCCGCGGCTCGAGCGCGACCTCGAACGTCGCGCCCTCCATCGCGAGGTCGGCCAGCCGCGCGCGGACGTCGGCGGCCAGCCGCGGCGCCGCCTCCGCGCGCGCCGCCGACAGCTCGGCCGCCCGCGAGCGCATCTCCGCGCGCGCGGCCTCGAGCTCGGCCTCGACCCGCTCCAGCGCCACCTCGGCGCCGGCCAGCTCGTCGCGCCGCGCGCGGCAGCGCTCCGCGTGGCCGAGCACCGCGGCGATCGTCCCGCCGTGCTTGCGCTTCAGGCGGTCGAGCACCGCCAGGCGCTCCTCGGCGTGGTCGAGCGCGCCCGGGTGCGCCTCGAGCCCCTCGGCGTAGCGCCGCAGATCGCCGGCCAGGTCGTCCGCCTCCAGCGCCAGCGCGCGCCAGCGCTCCGCCAGCGCGTCGAGCGACGCGTCCACCCCGGCCGCGCCGTCGAGCGCCGCGGCGCCCGCCGCGAGCATCGCCGTGACGCCGGCGCCGTCGCCCACGTCGGCCTCGGGCGACGCCGCCTCGGCGGCGCCGAGTGCCGCCGTGCGGAGCGCCTCGAGGTGCCGCAGCCGCTCGCGCGCCGCGAGCAGCTCGGCCTCCTCGGCTTCGTCGGGGGCCGCGGCGTCGATCTCGCCGAGCTCGTATTCCAGAAGGTCCAGCTCGCGCTCGCGCGCGCCGGCGCGGTCGCGCAGCTCGTCCAGCGACGCCTCGAGCGCCCGTACCCGCCCGTACGCCTCGACGGCGCGCGCGCGCCGCGCCAGGTGTCCGCGGCCGCAGAAGCCGTCGAGGATCTCGAGCTGCGCCGAGGCGAGCATCAACTTGCGGTGCTCGTGCTGGCCATAGAAGGCGATGAGCTCCGCCCCCAGCTCCTGCAGGTCCGCCACGGTCGCCGAGCGCCCGCCGAGATAGGCGCGCGTGCGCCCCTCGGCGCTCACGCGCCGGGCGAGCACGAGCTCCTCGGCGTCCGCCGGCAGCCGCTCGCCTGCCCGCGCGCGCAGCGCGTCGGACAGCTCGAAGACGCCCTCGACGTACGCCTCGGCCGCGCCGGGCCGCACGATCCCGGCCCGGGCGCGCCCGCCCAGCAGCAGATCGAGGGCGTGCGCGAGCACGGTCTTGCCGGCGCCGGTCTCGCCGGTGAGCACGTTCAGCCCGGGGCCCAGCCGAAGCTCGGCCCGCTCGATCAGCAGGAGGTTCTCGACACGCAGCTCCAACAGCACGCCGCAGGGTGTACCAGCGGGCGCCGACGGATCGGCGCGGAGGCCGGCCGGCCTGCGCAGTGTTGGCTCAGAGCTGGCGCAGGGCGTCCACGATCGGCGCGTCGCCCTGCACGACCACGAACGTCCGGCCGACCGTGTGGCGCTCGTCCAGCACCGCCACCAGCACCGCCGCGACATCGTCGCGCGTGATGTCGGCGCGCTCGAGACGCTCGCCGACCGCGATCCGCGCCGTGCCGGGATCGTTCGTCAACCGCCCCGGCCGCACGATCGTGAAGTCGAGTCCGCTCGACGCGACCGCGGCGTCCGCGTCGGCCTTCGCCTCGAGGTACGGGCGCATCGCCTCCGAGCCCGCGCTCGGGTCGTCGGCGCCGATCGAGCTCACCATCACGTAGCGGCGCACCCCCGCCGCGCGCGCCGCGTCCACCAGCTTCACCGCGGCGCCGTAGTCCACCGTCCGCTTGCGCTCCGGTCCGCTGCCCGGCCCGGCGCCGGCGGCGAACACCACCGCGTCGGCGCCCTCCACGAACGGCGCGAGGTCGTCGAGCTCCTCGAGGTCGGCCACGACCGCCTCGGCGCCCGCCGCCTCCACGTCGGACGCGTGGTCCGGGTTGCGGATCAGCGACCGCACCCGCTCCCCGCGCGCGCTCAGCAGGCGCGCGAGCCGCAGCGCGATCTGCCCGTGGCCGCCCGCGATGACGACGTCCATGACCAGGCAGCCTACGTCGCCAACCGCCCGAACTTCTCCCGCAGGCGCCGGTAGAACGACGACCCCGGCACCTGGGCGAGGTCGGCGGCCTCGCGCAGGAACGTCGCCGTGATCGCCTCGCCCGGCGCGATCGACCCGGCGGGCTGCCCGTCGACCGAGAGGTCGACCGGGTCCTGGCCGCGGTTGTGCACCGAGAGCAGGTCGTCGGGCGAGACGACGAGCGAGCGCGCCGTGAGCGAGTGCGGCGAGATGAACGACACCGCGAAGCCCTCCACGCCCCACGCCATCACGGGGCCGCCGTTGGCGAGGTTGTAGCCGGTCGATCCCGCCGGGGTGGCGAGCACGAGCCCGTCGCAGCGCACCTTGCCGACCTCCTCGCCGCCCGCCGCGTAGCTCAGCTGCGTCACGCGCGTGCCCTGCCGGCGGTGGATCGCGAAGTCGTTGATCGCCGCGAGCGGGCCGTCGGGCGTCTCCACCGCCAGCGCGGGCAGGGTCAGGGTCTCGAAGTCGCCGGCCAGCGCGCGCGCCATGCCGTCGGCGAGGCTCTCCTCGTGCGGGTCGATCGTGGCCAGGAAGCCGATCTCGCCGTAGTTGACGGCGAACACCGGCACGCTCGTGCCCGCGTAGCGCCGCAGCGCGCGCAGGATCGTGCCATCGCCGCCGAGCACCACGCAGAGCTCGACGTCGTCGCTCACGGGCGCGTCGAGCTCGATGCCGTCCCCAGCCTCGAGCCCGTGCTTGGCGGTCTCGTCGGCGTCCAGGCGCAGCGTGACGCCCTCCTCGCGTGCGGCCGCGACGAGCGCCGCGACGGCGGGGGCGACCTGCTCCGTCCGCGCGTGGCTCATGAGCGTCACCGTCCGCGCGCGCACTCAGGCCTCCACGGCGCCGGCCGCGGCCTCGAGGTCATCCACGGCGCCCGTGCGCCCCGCCTCGCCCAGCCACACGAACGTCTCGCGGTTGCCCTTCGGCCCCGGCAGGCCAGACGGCGCGAAGCCGAGCACCGCGGCCCCGGCGTCGCGAGCGGCCTCCGCGACCGCGACCAGCGCCGCGCGCCGGTGTTCCGCGTCGCGCACCACACCGCCCTTGCCGATCCGCTCGCGGCCGACCTCGAACTGCGGCTTGACCATGGCGAGCGCGTCGAACCGCGGCGCGGCGCAGGCGAGCACCGCCGGCAGCACCTTGGCCAGGGAGATGAACGACACGTCGGCGACGATCAGGTCCGGCGCGTAGGGCAGCTCCTCACAGCGCAGCGCGCGCGCGTTCGTGCGCTCGATCGCCGTGACCCGCTCGTCGGTGCGGAGCCGCCAGTCCAGCTCGCCGTAGGCGACGTCGAGGGCGACGACGTGCGCGGCGCCCGCCTGCAGCAGGCAGTCCGTGAACCCGCCGGTGGAGGCGCCCACGTCCAGCGCCCGCCGCCCGGCCGGATCGACGCCCGTCGCGGCCAGCGCGTTGGCGAGCTTGATGCCGCCCCGCGAGACGAATCGCGGGCGCTCGTCGACCGCGACAGCGATGTCCTCGGCCACCATCTGGCCCGGCTTGGCGGCCCGCTCCCCGGCGTCGCCGAGGCGCACCTCGCCCGCCATCACCGACGCGGCGGCTCGCGCACGCGACTCGAAGAGCCCCCGCCGGGCCAGCAGCGTGTCGAGCCGGACCTTGGCCATGGCGGGGAAACGTACTCCGCGCCCACACCGTGATGCAGGTCACACATCTTTGGAACGATTCCGGGCAACATGTCGTCAGAGCGGTGAGCGAGACAGCACGCCGCGCGGCGGCCCGCCGGTCATCGATCCCGGCCCCGCATCAAAGACTTCACTCAGTGATCGATCACATAGCTGGACCCACATAGCAGTATCTCTCCTCCCCGGAAGCGGCCCGCAAAGTGCGGGCCGTTTCTCTTTCCGGCCGCGGGGGCGCGCCGGGTCGAGACCCGTCCGCCCGCCTCGCGGGCCGGCTATCCGCCGCGCGGCGGGAAGATGCGGACGTGCAGGTGGTCGTTGTGGTGCGCGAGGACCTGCACGATCCGCCGCGGGCCGCGCAGGCCCAGACGCGTGCCGACGAACACGTATTGCGGGCCCGCCGCGACGAAGCGGTTCACGAGGTCCTGGGCGAGCTCGCGGTGGACCTCATCGGGGCGCGTCGCCGCGCGCAGCTGCCCGTCGCGGCGCGGGTAGTAGACGTCGGCGTCGAGGCCGTTCTGGTGCGAGGCGTGGCCCAGGCCGCCGAAGCGCTCGTCGAAGATGCCGCCGCGCGGCCGGCTGAGGTCGCCGATGAGGACCTGGAGCGCCTCGGGGTGCGCCCGGTGGTAGCCGGCGAGCACCGTCCGCAGCGTTCGCAGCAGCTTCGCCGTGCCCCAGCGCCGCTCGGGGCGGTTGGGGATCTGCTTGCGGACCGGGTCCCAGGTCAGCCAGTCGGCGCTGACCTCGGGGAGCTGCACGCCGTTGACGAGCCGGCCGGCCCACGGGCGGCCGACCGCCCGCGACCGACCGCGGGGCGCCGCGACCACCGGCGCCGGCGCGGGCGGCGCGGTCTCGGCCGGCCGAGGCGGGGCGGGCGTCGT
>DATAAR010000190.1:0-2403 GCA_036259975.1 Solirubrobacteraceae bacterium
CGTCACGTCGGTGCCCGGCGGCAGGACGTGCCCGTTCACCCGCAGCTCGCTCGACAGCCGCCGTCCCGCGATCGGGACGACCGGGCGCAGGCGCAGCGACTCGCTGACGACGGCGCGCACGTACCTCTCGTCGCCGTCGTCGACCGCGGCGGTCAGGCGCGCGAGGACGTGCGGATGGCGCAGGAGGAGGTCGAACGCCCACGCGAGCCCCGTCGCCGTGGTCTCGTGGCCGGCGAGCAGCAGCGTCACGAGCTGGTCGCGGATCTCCTCGTCGGGCATCGGCTCGCCGTCCTCGAACCGCGCGGCGACGAGCAGCGAGAGGATGTCCTCGCGCGGGTCGGCGCGCCGCGCCTCGATCTCCACGGCGAGCAGCTCGTCGATCTCGCGCGTGAGGAGGCGCAGGCGCTCGAGCGGGTCGGGGCCGCCCAGCCGCCGGCTCAGCAGGATGCCGAACTGCAGGCCGGGCGACGCCGTGAGGGTGAGCAGCCTGCCGAGCCGGCCGGCGAGCTGCTCGCGGCGCTCGGCGTCGGTCACGCCGAACACGGCGCGCAGGATCACGTCGAGCGTCACCGCCTGCATGTGCGGGTGCAGCGCGAACGGCCGGCCCTCCGGCCACCGCTCGACGTCGCGCGCCACGACCTCGCGCACGGTCGCCTCGTACGCGCGCATGCGCTCCCCGTGGAAGGGCGGCAGCATCACGCGGCGCCGTGCGAGGTGCTCGCGCCCGGTCAGCAGGAGCAGCGACCGCGCGCCCATGATCGGTCGCAGCGCGATGGTCCTCCCGGGCGGCAGGTCGTGGTCCGGCACCGTGTAGAGCGCGCGGATCACCTCGGGGTCCGACAGCATCACCATCGGCGTCTGGAACCCGAGGAAGCTGATGCTGAACGCATCGCCGTACCGGCGCCGGCAGGACTCCATGAAGGAGATCGGGCGCGCCAGCCACCGCAGCGTCTGCACCACGGGCGGCTCGGTCGGTCCGGCCGGCAACGCGCTCATGCGCCGATCGTACGGGCACGTCGCCTGCGGAACGTGAGGTGCGCCACAGCGGGTAGACCTTTCAGCAGACCGCGACGAAGGAGGTCTGCGATGGCGAAGGACCACGGCTCGAGCGTCAAGAACGACAAGCAGTACGAGGGGCTCCGCAAGAAGGGGATGAGCAAGGAGCGCGCCGCGAAGATCGCGAACACGCCGAACGCGTCGAAGAAGGGCGGGAAGTCGAGCGGCGGCGGCGGGTCGAGCGGCGGCGGCAAGTCGAGCGGCGGCAGCAAGTCGCAGAAGGCGGCGGCCGGGCGGAAGGGCGGCAAGAAGTCGAGCTAGCGCTCGCCCAGCAGCAGCCGGTCGGGCGTGCAGGCGGCCTCGAGCAGGCCGAACGGATAGACGTTCGGGTAGTCGCCCTCGGCGTGGTGCTCGCTGAGCAGGCCGCCCAGCCCTGAGTCCGTGCGCGCGACGCGGACCTTGATCGGGACGCGCTCGAACGTCCGTGCGAGCGTCAGCGCGGTCACGGCCGCGAGCGGGTCGTCGTCGATGCAGACGTAGATCGCGCTGACCGTCGCGCGCTGCTCGGCGGGCAGGTACCTGCCCTGCTCGAAGTCGACGGACTCGATGTCCATCGTGACGTCGTTCAGCTCCCACGCATCGGTGAGCTGCGGGTGGCGGATCGTCAGGGCGCGGCGCTTCTCGTGCGCCTCGCCGTCGACGAACGTGATGCGCAGCGGCGGCCGGTCGCCGCGCAGCGCCTGCCAGCGGCGAGCGGCCCGCACGGCCACCGTGTCGCCGAGCTCGCCGAGGCCGATCACGAGGATGTGCGGGGCGCCCGATCCGTCGCCGTCGATCGCGTCGAACGGCGGGTCGGCCTCGAGCATCGCCTTCGCGCCGCTCTCGAACAGGTTGATCAGCGACATGTCGTAGGTGTCGGTGGTGCGCGCCGCCACCGGCGCGAGCAGCTCGCGCAGCTCGCGGTTGACGACGTGGACGTGCACGCGGAGCGGGCTCGTGCGGCCGGCCGCCAGGCGGCGGGCGGTCACCGCGATCTGCGCGTTGACGCCGTCGTCCCCGCAGACGCACACGAGCGACTCCGCGCGGCGGACGCCCGCGTCGATCAGGACGCCCGGGTCGGTGGCGTCGCCGCGCAGCAGCAGCACCCCGCGCTTGCGGCATGCCTCGAGCGACTCCGGCCGGTCGGCGAGGTCGATCGCGACGACCTCCTGGCCGGTCGCGCGCAGCCCTCGGGCGAGCACCGAGCCCTTCTCGCCGAGGCCGCAGACGATCGCGTGGTTCGTGACGCGGCCGATCCGCCACTCGCGCTGGCGCAGCGCGCGCAGCGCGACGCGGATGATCCCGATCGTCGCGGTGGCGGCGACGAGCGGCGCCGCGACGCGCGCCACGTTCAGCTCCCACGGGACC
>DATAAR010000191.1:0-1804 GCA_036259975.1 Solirubrobacteraceae bacterium
GAGCCGCCGGTCCAGACCGGATCGGAGGCGCGCTCGCCGGTGCCTGTGTCGGGAGCGTGGTCGCCGCGCACGGCGAGCGGGACCCAGCCACTCCACGCCCCGCCGCGGGCGCGCACGCGCACCTCCACGTGCCCGGCACCGCGCAGGCCGAGCAGGTCGAAGCGGCGCGGCGCGCGGATGACACGGCTCGTGCGGGCGCCCGCGAAGTCGGCCGGCGTGACCGTCAGCCCGAACCCGCGAGGGCGGGCCGGCCGGAGGGCCAGCGCGGGCACCGAGCGCAGCGGCCCCAGGAGCGTGCCGAGGCCCGCCGCGGCGCCCAGGGCGAGGGCGCGCCGGCGCGTCATCGTGGTCCCACCCACCCCGGCGAGCGTAGCCCGCGACGCGGGCGCGGCTGCACGATCCCGTGCGGCAACAGGCGGCATCGAGCCCGAAACCCGCCGCCGTGGTGGAGGTTGCGCCGGGGCCGTCAGGCGGCGACGGGAGCGGGGGCGTCCGCCGCGCTGGCGCACTCCGCAGCCAGCCACTGCTCGCCGTACTCGCGCATCCCGTCGATGATCGGGATCAGCGCCAGGCCCTTGTCGGTCAGCGCGTACTCGACCCGCGGCGGGACGGCGGGGTACGTGTGGCGCTCGACGATGCCCTCCTCCTCCAGCGCGCGCAGGCGCAGCGAAAGGGTGCGGGGGCTGATGCCGGCCAGCGAACGCTCGAGCTCGCAGAAGCGCGAGCAGCCCTCGGCCAGCTCGCGCACGAGCAGCAGCGTCCACTTGCCGCAGACGATGTCGGCGGTGCGGCAGACGGGACAGCTCGCATCAACGGGCACGAGCCCTACTTTACCAACTGAAGTAGCGCCCGACTCAGGCGTCGCGGGCGCCGGGGTGCCCGTCGCCCGGCCACGGAGCGAGCACGAGCAGCAGCCGCGCGTCGCTGAGCGCGCGGACCTCGTGCCGCTCGCCGGGCGGGAACACCGCGAAGAAGCCGGGCCCGCCGGTCACCGTCTCGCCGCCGCGACCGACCTCGATCTCGCCGTCGACGACGATCAGGTGCGCGCGCTCGTGGACCTGGTGGTCCTGGAGCCGCTCGCCCGCGGGCAGGTGCAGCGCGACCGAGCGCGCCTCGCCGCGAACAGAGTGGAGGATGATCGGGTGGCGGGGCTGGACGTCGACGGTGCGCAGATCCCAGTGGTCCACGCGGCCGATGCTACAGCGCCATGCCGGCGGGCGTGCGACGCGATTCGACGTCCGCCAGGTCGTCCATCGTCGTGCCGCGCTTGCCGTCGGCGGCGACGAGCAGCTTGAAGTCGTGCGGGCTCGACGCGGCCTGCAGCGCCTGCTCCATCGTCACGCGCCCGGCCTTGAGGTGCTCGAACAGGTGCTGGTCAAAGGTCTGCATCCCATAGAACGAGCCCTCGGCGATGACCTCCGGCAGGCGCCCGGTCTGCGTCGGGTCCATGATCATGTCGCGCACGCGGCCGGTCATGCGCAGGATCTCGCAGCACGCCACGCGGCCGCGGCCGTCGGCGGTCGGCACGAGGCGCTGGGCCACCGCGCCCTTGAGCGTGCCGGCGATCATCGCCCGCGCCTGCTGGTGCATGTGCGGCGGGAAGAAGTCGATGAGGCGGTTGACGGTCTCGGCGGCGTCGACGGTGTGCACGGTCGAGAACACGAGGTGGCCGGTCTCCGCCGCGCTCAGGGCGGTGTGCACCGTCTCCTCGTCGCGCATCTCGCCGATGAGGATCACGTCCGGGTCCTGGCGCAGCACGCGGCGCAGCGCGCGCTTGAACGAGGCGGTGTCCATGCCGACCTCG
>DATAAR010000192.1:0-34471 GCA_036259975.1 Solirubrobacteraceae bacterium
GAGACGTTCGGGATCCTGCGCGAGCACGGCGTCCAGGTGCTCACGGTGGGCCAGTACCTGCGCCCGACCGAGAAGCACCTGCCCGTCGTGCGCTATTGGCACCCGGGCGAGTTCGCGGCCCTCGAGCGCGCGGCCTACGCGCTCGGCTTCGACCACGTGGCCGCCGGCCCGCTCGTGCGCTCGAGCTACCACGCCGACCAGCACGTCGCCCAGGACCGCCCGGGCACGGGGCCGCTCGCCGCGCCGGCCTGAGGTGGAATCAGTATTCGGCTGCGATACGGCCGGCCGGCCGCGCGTGCGGCGCGTAGTCGCGCTCCACGTCGTCGAGTGCGGCCGCGGCTTTGGCCGGCTCGGTGAACGGGAGTAGGCCCTCGCCCACGGGGAAGCACGTCCGAGAACCGTGTCCTGCGCGATCACTGGCCGTCCGGCGGCGAGGCAGCACGCGCGGCGCTCGCGGAACCAGCCTCGAGGGCCCGACCACGTAACGCGTTGTTCGCCACGTCCACTCGCAGCGGGACGACATGACGTACTCCGCTATGCCTCCGGGGTCCCGTACCTCCGAACCGGATCTACGAGACGCCAGCCGTGTGATGCTGCCGGAGCATGACCGGCTGGCGTGTCGGGCGCCAGCGGTGCCCGCTCGCCCGGAGCGCGGCCGGCGGAAGAGGCGCACGTCGTCGCCGCCGAGCATCCGCACGCTCATCCCGCGCGTGTGCCATCCCGTTGCGCCTCGGCGGCGCGGGCGGCGACGCCGCACCCGACCGCGCTCTGGTGCGCGCCCCTCAGAACGACCGCGAGGGTGATCGCCGTCAGGACGGCGCTCGCGGCCCACTGGCCGGCCGCCGCCGCGGCCGCCGCGACTGCGCCGAGCGCCGCGGCCGCGGCCAGGCCGCCCAAGGCCGGGCGGGGCCACCACCGGAACCGCACGAGCTGGGCGCCGCCGGCATGGTCCTCCGCGCCCATCCGCAGCCGAGCGCCCCCGAGGATGCCGCCACGGATCTCGAGGTCCCAGCGGTCGTACGGTCCTCCGCGGCGCACCGGGACGTGCTGCGCGCGCACGATGCCCTCGATCGCGCGGAGCCATTCGTCCGGCGCCCTCCAGTGCGTCGTCCAGAGCATGGTCCGGCGCGGGCGCGGCCACGCCGTCGGCGCGTCGTGCGTCCGCCACGGCGTGAGGCCCTCCGCGAGCCGGCCCATGAGCCGCGCGTACGGCCCGAGCACCCCTAGGAGCGCGGTGAGAGCCCGCAGCCGAGGCCGGGCGAGGCGCGAGTGCGGCGCGGCCGGGTAGATGGCGTACGCCGCACCAAGCGCCGCATGGCCCGCGACGGCGGCGAGGGCGACGACGACCATCGGCCCGAGCATGAGCAGTGGCGCCCAGAGGACGCCGAGCGCGGCGAGCGCCCCGAGCACGACGATGACGAGGTACCAGCCCGGCGACTGCGTCAGCGCCGACAACAGCGGGGGCCGAGCCGGATGCAGCTGCTGGAACAGCCCGCTCCCCCACGGCCCGTAGTAGACGCGCCCGCGCGACGCCCGGCGGGGCTGCGGTCCGCCACGACGCTCGTACAGCCGCCCGTGCCACGTGAGGTCCCCGGCGCCGGTGTACTTGTCCGGCCACTTGCGCTCGAGCAGCGCCTCGGCGCGACCGTAGCCGCGCTGCTGCCTCAGGAACCCGCGAACGGACTCCCGGCGGCGGTGGAAGACGACGGCGGCCGGGCTGAAGCCGAGCGTCCAGCCCTGCTCCTGCAGTCGCCAGCACACGTCGACGTCGTCGCCGGCGACCTTGAACTGCTCATCGAAGCCGCCGATCGCCTCGAGCCGCGCTCGGCGGAAGGCCATGTTGCATCCCGGGATGTGCTCGGCCACACGGTCGGACAGCAGGACGTGGGTGGGACCGCCCGGGACGTTGTCCACGCATTGGGCGACGGGCGGGGCACCTGCCGGGGCGATGTTCGGACCCCCGACGCCGGCGTGGTCGGTGGCCATGAACGTCGCCGCGAGGTACGTCAGCCAGTGCGGGTCGGGTCGCGCGTCGTCGTCGATGTAGGCGACGATGTCCCCCGTCGCCGCCTCGAGGCCGCGATTGCGCGCCGCGCTCAGGCCCCGCGGCTCGGTGCTGATGAGCCGGAACGGGTACAGCGCGGCGATCGAGGCCGTCGCGTCCGACGAGCCGTCGTCCACGACGATCACCTCCATGTCCGCGTACTGGACCTCGAGCAGCCCGTCGAGGCACTCGCCGAGGGTCGCGGCGCCGTTGTGGCTGCACACGACGACCGAGACGCGCGGCCAGGCGACGTCGGGCCCGAACGGGGCGTCGGCGAACGCGTGGCGCACCGCCGCGAGCGCCGGCTTGGGACTGCGATCGCGTCGGGTGAGCCCGAAGCTCCAGTCCTCGACGTCCTCGCCCCCGCGGTGCCACTCGTCGGTCCACGCGTACACGAAGGCCCCGGCGCAGCCCCCCGCGAACGCGGTCCGGACCTGGGCTTCGACGGACCGGGCCTGCGCGTCCTCGCCGTTGCGCGCGGCATCGAGCCCGAGCTCGGTCATGATGAGCGGCCGATCCCCCGCGAGGTTGTGCAGGCGCGCGATGTAGTCGTCGAGGCGGCGGGGGTCCTCGAGATAGACGTTGAACGCGAGGAGGTCGAGCCCGGGCAGCTGCAGGTACTCGGTGGAGGGGTAGTTCGCGTACGTGACGAGCGCGCCCGGGTCCTCGGACCGGACGATGCGCGCCACGCGCCCGATCGTCCGCTCGATCCTGCGCGGGCCGAACCAGCGTACGAGCGATGCTGGGATCTCGTTGCCGACCGCGTAACAGAGGATCGCCGGGGATCCGGAGCATGCCGCGGCCTGCCGGCGAACGCTCTCCTCGATCAGCGCCTCGCCCCCACGGTCGTTGAGGTGACCCACCAGACGCTCGATGCCGAGGCCCACGACGAGCCACAGGCCGTGACGCGCCGCGGCCTCCAGCACGCGCGCGGGCGGGGCGGTGTACGTCCGGACGGCATTGACCCCGCATGCCGCCATGTCCGCGAAGTCGCGCTCGACCGTCGCCGACGGCGGGAACTCGTCGCCCTGATCGTCGGGTCGGAAGGTGCCGTACGTGACACCCTTGACGAGCAGCGTCTCCCCGTCGACGCAGAGGAACTTACCCCTGACGCAGGGTCGCGACGGGCCGGCGTGCCCGACCGCCGGCGGGGGCGGCGGGGCGCACGCCACGCTTGGTTCGCCGCCGGCGGACTCGCGTCCGGCCACGGGAGCCGCCGCCATTCGCACGCTCGGTGAGGTACGTGCGCCCCGACGAGAGCCCCCCTGAGCCATGCGTGCGAATCTCCCTGTGCTCCACCACGTTGATCGTGCGAAAACGACGCGTTGATTTCGTGGTAACGACGGAGGGGGCCGGCTCTCGTCAGGCCCTACCGCTCGTCTCCGTACTTTTGGGGGGCAGCGGTCGGCGGCGCCCGGTGCCGTCAGGCCGTCGCCAGGAACCGGTCGACCGCGCGCGCGCAGCGCCGGCCCTCGGCGATCGCCGTCACGACGAGCGACTGCCCGCGGCGCGCGTCGCCCGCGGCGAACACGCCGGGCCGCGACGCCGCGAACGCCGGCGCGCGCACGTTGCCGCGCGCGTCGAGCTCGAGGCCGAGCTGGCCGACCAACCCGTCGTGCTCAGGATGCGCGAAGCCGATCGCGACGAGCACGAGGTCGGCAGGTAGCTCGAACTCGCTGCCGGGCAGCGGCTCGAAGGCGGGCGCGGGGCCGACCTCGGCGCCGCGCACGGCGCGTACGTGGCCGTCCACGCCGATGAGCTCCGTCGCCGTGCGCGTGGCCATCCGGTCGCCGCCCTCGTCGAGCGCGTACGTGCTCGGCAGCCGCTTCGGCGCGGCCGGCCACGGCACGATGTCGCGGTAGGCCGGGCCGGCGGGCGCCGGATAGATGTCGAGCAGCGTGACGCTCCGCGGCCACTCGCGGTGGGCGTTCGCGATGCAGTCCATCGCCGTGTCGCCGCCGCCGACGACGACGACGTCGCGCCCGGCCGCGCTGATCGCGTCCTCCGGCGCGGGCGGCGGCGGGGCCGGGCGGCCCTGCGCGGCGGCCACGCCGCGGTTGCGCTGGTAGAGGTAGTCCATCGCGAAGTGCACGCCGCCGAGCTCGCGGCCGGGCACGGGCAGGTCACGCGGCACGCGCGAGCCGATCGCCACCACGAGCCCGTCGTGGTGGGCCAGCAGCCGCTCGCCGTCGAGCGCGCCGGGGTCCTCCCCGCAGCGCAGGACGACCCCCTCCGCCTCGAGCAGCGCCGTACGCCGCTCGATCACCCACTTCTCGAGCTTGAAGTCGGGCACGCCGAAGCGCAGCAGCCCGCCGGGCGCCTCGTCGCGCTCGTACACGGTCACCTCGTGACCGGCGCGGTTGAGCTGCGCGGCCGCGGCCAGCCCGGCCGGCCCGGAGCCGACGACCGCGACGCGCCGGCCGGAGCGGACCGCCGGCGGCCGCGGGTGGATCCAGCCCTCGGTCCACGCGCGCTCCACGATCGCGAGCTCGATCTGCTTGATGCTGACCGGGTCGTCGTTGATCGCGAGCACGCAGGCCGGCTCGCACGGCGCCGGGCAGATGCGACCGGTGAACTCGGGGAAGTCGTTGGTGGCATGCAGCCGCTCGATCGCGGCCCGCCACTCGTCGCGATAGACGAGGTCGTTCCAGTCCGGGATCAGGTTGCCGAGCGGGCAGCCGTCGTGGCAGAACGGAACGCCGCAGTCCATGCACCGGGCGCCCTGCTCGCGCGCCAACGGCTCCGGGAGGAGCTCGTACACCTCGCGGTGGTCTGCGATGCGTGTGCGCGGATCGCGCTGAGGCGTCGGGGCGCGCGTGATGCGCAGGAAACCGCCGAGCTGGCCCACGTCCTCCTCCGGCGGGGGTCGGATACCGGATGGGCAAGTGTAGTCTCAAGCGCCTGTCGTGTTTCCACTGAAGGACGACATCCCCACGCGGCAGACGCCGGTCCTGACGATCGCGCTGATCCTCGCCAACGTGGTGATCTTCTTCCTCAGCATCCGCAACGGCGGCTCGATCTGGTCGGGGCCCGATCCCCAGACCGTCGTCGAGTACGGGGTGATCCCGTACGAGGTGACGCACCCGGGCGACCAGTGCGAGCTCGTCGACCAGGCCGGTCAGGTGCTGTGCGAGGGGCAGTCCGGCGTCCGCGGCGAGGCCGACCCGCAGCCGGCGACGGCGCTGACGGTGTTCTCGTCGATGTTCATGCACGGCGGACTCCTCCACATCGGCGGCAACATGCTGTTCCTGTGGGTCTTCGGCAACAACGTCGAGGACTCGATGGGCCGGTTGCGCTTCCTCGTCTTCTACCTCCTGGGCGGCGTCGCCGCGATGGCGCTGCAGACGGCGGTCGACCCCAGCTCCACGGTGCCGGCCGTCGGCGCGTCGGGCGCCGTGGCCGCGGTGCTCGGCGGCTACCTGCTCATCTATCCGCGCGCGCGGGTACTGACGCTCGTGTTCCTGTTCATCTTCTTCACGTTCATCCAGATCCCGGCGATGTTCTTCCTGGTGATCTGGTTCGGCCAGCAGCTCCTGTTCGGCTACCTGGACTACGTCGACCCGACCGGCGGCGGAGGCGGCGTTGCGTACTTCGCGCACATCGGCGGCTTCCTGTTCGGGCTGGCCGCGATCAAGGCCTTCGCGCGGTACCGGAACCCGAACTACGGCGGGCCGCGGTATCCCGTCTACTGATGCGCGCCGTCGGCGCGCTGCTTCATTCTCCGGAGCGATGAGCCGCGTCGCCGCCTTCGTCGCCGTCGCCGCGGTCGTGCTGCTGGGCGCGGGGTGCGGCGGCGCGGACACGGCCTCCGGCCCCGAGCGGCGCGCGCCGGCCGTCAGGCCGCCGGCCCCGCCGCCGCTGCAGATCGCGAACGGCCCGATCGAGGCGGCGGATCCCGGGCGCCCGCCGCTGCGGCTCAAGCTCGCGGCCACAGAGGACCTCATCGACCTGCGCTTCGGCCGCCAGCCCCGCAGCGGGCTGCTGTTCGACCTCGACACCGGCGAGGTGCTCTGGCGCCGGCTGCCCAACCGGGTGCTGCCGATCGCCTCGCTGACGAAGATGATGACGGCGCTCGTCGTGGTGCAGCGCGCGCGGCCGTCCGACAAGGTGCGCGTCACCAAGGAGGCGCTCGCCTACCGGGGCTCGGGCCTCGGCGTGCTGCCGCGGGGCAAGCGCGTCAAGCTCGAGACGATGCTCAACGGCCTGATGCTGCCGTCCGGCAACGACGCCGCGATCGCGCTCGCCCAGCGCGTCAGCGGCACGGTCGCGCGCTTCGTCGTGCGGATGAACGAGCAGGCGCGCGCGCTCGGCCTCGCGTGCACGCGCTTTTCGTCGCCGAGCGGGTTCGTCGACGACGGCAATCACTCGTGCGCGGCGGACCTCGCCGGGCTCACCCGCGCCGTGCTCGACCAGCCGCGCCTGGCGCGGATCGTCAGGCGGCGCCGCGCGGTGCTGCCGTTCCCCATCAAGGGCGGGCGGATCTTCCTCTACAACAACAACCCGCTGGTGCGCATGGGCTATCCGGGGACGCTCGGCGTGAAGACCGGCTTCACGCGGGCGGCCGGGCGCTGCCTGGTCGCGGCCGCGCGCCGCAACGGCCGGCGCCTGGGCGTCGTGCTGCTGCACTCGCCCGATCCCGCCCGGCAGGCGCGCGTGCTGCTGAACCGCGGCTTCGCGCTGCGGCGCTGAGTCGCTGCCGCGGGCGCCCGGTGACCCGGGCGCCCGCGATGCGGGGACGGCTACGAGCGGGCGGCGGGGACCGCCTGCTCCTCGGGGCTCTCCGGCAGCTCCTCGACGCCGGGGTCGCCGGCCTCGACCTCGTAGTCGTCCGGCGACGTGCGGTCCGGGAGCTCCGGCCCCTTCATGCCGCGGACGATCGCCGTGACCGCGAACGCCACGATCAGGTTGAGGGCGATCGCGATCAGCCCGGTGTAGACCGTGACCTCGGTGTCGATCCCGAAGTTCGACAGCGCGTACTGCGCCCCACCGAAGTGCTCCTTGCCCGTGTTCGGGTTCGGCGTGTCGTAGAGCATGTAGAGGCCCGCGACCATGCCGACCGCCCAGCCGGCCAGCAGCCCCCAGGCGTGCAGCACGCGGCTGTACAGGCCGATCACGAGCGCCGGCAGGGTCTGGACGATGATCACGCCGCCGATCAGCTGCAGATCGATCGAGAACTGCGGGTCGAGCAGCAGGATGACGACGACCGCGCCCGCCTTGACGATCAGCGACACGAGCCGGCTGACCCGCGCCTCTTCGGCCGGCGACGCGTCCTTGTGCAGGTACTCCTTGTAGATGTTGCGCGTGAACAGGTTCGCCGCCGCGATCGACATGATCGCCGCGGGCACGAGCGCGCCGATGCCGATCGCGGCGAACGCGACGCCGGCGAACCAGTCGGGGAACATCGTGTCGAACAGCAGCGGCACGACGGTGTTGTTGTCGGGCTGGCCGTTGGCGCCGGTGAGCGGCTCGACCCCGGCCTCGATCGCCATGAGCCCGAGCAGCGCGAGGAGCCCGAGCACGAAGCTGTACGCCGGCAGCGCGGCCATGTTGCGACGGATCGTGTCGCGGCTGCGCGTCGCCAGCAGTCCCGTGATCGAGTGCGGGTACAGGAACAGCGCCAGCGCAGAGCCGAACGCCAGCGTCGAGTAGCCGAGGATCTGCGGGTCGGCGAGCAGCAGGCCGTCGTTCGGCGGCTCGCTCTCGGTGAACTTGCGGTCGGCGGACGAGAAGATGTCGTCGAAGCCGCCGAGCTTGATCGGGACGTAGATCACGGCGGCGATGACGACGATGTAGATCAGCGTGTCCTTGACGAACGCGATCAGCGCCGGCGCGCGGAGGCCGGACTGGTACGTGTACGCCGCGAGGATCACGAACGCGATGATGAGCGGCCACTCGCCCTCGACGCCCATCGTCCGCATGACGGCGCCGATGCCGACGAGCTGCAGGGCGATGTACGGCATCGTGGCCACGATGCCGGTGATCGCGATCATCAGCGCCAGCGTCGACGACCCGTGGCGCCCGCGCACGAAGTCGGCCGGCGTCACGTAGCCGTGGCGGTGCGCGACCGACCACAGCCGCGGCGCCACGATGAACGCCATCGGGAAGATGATGATGGTGTAGGGCACCGCGAAGAACCCGAGCGCGCCGACGCCGAAGAGCAGTGCGGGCACGGCGACGAAGGTGTACGCGGTGTAGAGGTCGCCGCCGATCAGGAACCAGGCGATCCAGCTGCCGAAGTTGCGCCCGCCGAGGCCCCACTCGTCGAGGTGGTCGAGCGTCTCGGCGCGCCGCCAGCGCGCGGCGACGAAGCCGAGCACGGTGACGACGCCGAAGAGGAAGACGAAGACGGCGAGCTCGACCTCCTTGACGTCTGCGAGGGTCAGCCACTCGCCACCCATCACGCGTCACCCTTCGTCTTGCGGTAGACGACGATCGTCAGGATCACCGTCAGCGGCACCCAGAGCATCTGGTACCAGTAGAAGAACGGCATCCCGGCGAGCTCCGGGTCGCGCGTGTTGTAGATCCACGGGAAGAACGCGCCGAAGAAGGGCACCAGGAACAGCCAGTACCAGCCCTTGTTCTTCTCGTGGACGGGGCGGGCGCGGCGGCGGTCCGTCGTCGTCGTGGACCCCTCTGCCGGCCTCGAGAAGCGCTCGTCACCGGGCGCGTCGTGTGCCATCTCTGCCTCCTCCCCCTCGTTCGAGCGGAATAATGCGGTTAGGTGCCCGCTGACGGCACGTGCGAATCGCGCATCCGCCAGTCACGCGCCGGCCGGCACCGTCCTGTCGGCGGTGATCGCACGCACGTTCTCGGGCGCGATGGGCACCGCCACGATCGCCCGCGTCGCGCCGAGCGCGTCCTCGACCGCGGCCGCCACTGCCGCGCCCGCCCCGTCGACGCCGCCCTCCCCGGCGCCCTTGGCGCCGAGCGGGTTGCCCGGCGACGGCGCGTCCTCGCGCACGTGCGTGCCGACCCGCGGCACCTCGGCCGCCGACGGCAGCAGGTAGTCCATGAACGACGTGCACTGCGGCTGGCCCTCCGCGTCGTAGCGGAAGGCCTCCATCAGCGCGCCGCCGAGGCCCTGCGCGGCGCCGCCGGCGAGCTGGCCGTCGACCAGCGCCGGGTTCACGGCGCGGCCGACCTCGTAGCCGATGAAATAGCGCCGCACCCGCACCCCGCCCGTGGCCGGGTCGACCTCGACCTGGGCGAGATGGACCCCGTATGGGTACGTCATCGGCGCGTCGACGAACGTGCGCCCGGCGGTCAGGCCGGGCTCCTCGCCGCGGCGGCCCGCGCTGGCCGCATCGCACGCGGCGGCGATCTCGCCGAGTGCGACGCTGCGCTCCTCCGAGCCCGCCACCACGGCGCGCCCGGCCTGCAGCAGGATGTCGCGCGCCGCCGCCTCGAGCAGGTCGGCCGCGACGTCGCGCGCGCGCTCGGCCGCCGCCTCCGCGGCCAGCCGCACCGCGCCGCCGGCGAAGATCGTGGAGCGGCTCGCCCACGAGCCGCCACCGGCCGAGACGAGGTCCGTGTCCCCGACGGTGACCTCGACCTCCCCGGGCTCCACGCCGAGCTCGTCGGCCGCGACCTGGGCGAGGACCGTCTCGATGCCCTGGCCGAGCGTCGCGCCGCCCGCCGCGACGCGCACGCGGCCATGCTCGTCGACGGACACACGGGCGCGCTCGAACCCGCCGCCGCCGCTCTTCTCGAGGAAGTAGGCCAGGCCGGTCCCGACGGCGCGGCCCTGCCCGCGCAGCGTCTCGGCCTCGCGCACCCAGTCCTCGTAGCCGGAGTGCTCGATCGCGGCGTCGAGCATTCCCGCGAAGTCGCCCGCGTCGATCTCGACGGGGTGGCCGAGGACCGGCAGGTCGCGGTGGTGCGGCAGGTCCTCGGGCCCGAGCAGGTTGCGCCGCCGCAGCGCGACGCGGTCCACGCCGAGCTCGTCGGCGGCGGCGTCGAGCAGGCGCTCGCGGGCGAAGGTCGCCTCGTAGCGCCCGGGGCCCCGGTAGGTACCGCACGGCGTCTTGTTCGTCAGCGCGACGTGGGCGCGGCCCTCGTACGCCGGCACGCGGTACGGGCCGGGCAGCATGCTCAGCGTGAGCTCCGGCACCACCACGCCGTGCGTGCGCACGTAGGCGCCGTTGTCGTGCCAGAGCGTGTCGCGCAGGGCGAGCAGCTCGCCGTCCTCGGCGAAGGCGCCGGCGAGCCGGCGCCGCTGCTGGCGCGAGTGGTTCGTGGCGACGAGGTGCTCGGCGCGGTCCTCGATCCACTTGACCGGCCGGTGCAGCGCGCGCGCCAGGAACGGCACGAGGAAGTCCTCGGGATAGAACTCGCCGCGCACGCCGAACCCGCCGCCCGCGTCGGTGGTGCGCAGCGCGATGCGCCGCTCGTCCATGCCGAGCAGCCCGGCCAGCACGCGGCGGTTGAAGTGCGGGACCTTCGTCGCGCCCCAGATCGTCAGGCGGTCGAGCGCGTCGTCGTAGTCGGCGACCAGCCCGCGCGTCTCGAGCGGCACCCCGCTGTGGCGGCCGACGTCGACCTCCACCTCAACGACGTGGGCGGCGCGCGCGAACGCGGCCTCGACGTCGCCGTAGCCGCGCTCGAGCGCGAGCGCCTCGTTGCCGCCCTGGTGCAGCGCCGGCGCGCCGGGCTCGACGGCGGCGCGCGCGTCGAGGACGACCGGCAGCGGCTCGAGCTCGGCGGCCACGAGCTCCGCGGCGTCCTCGGCCAGGTACGGGTCGTCGGCGACGACGGCCGCGACCGGCTCGCCCACGTACCGCCCGCGGCCGTCGGCGAGCACGGGCTGCAGGAACGCGTCGAGCGGGCGGTCGAACGGTCCTAGGCGCACCGGGATGCGTGGCACCGGGTCAAGGTCCGCGGCGGTGAGCACCGCGTGGACGCCGGGCAGCGCGAGCGCGCGGTCGCGGTCGATCGCGCGGATCTCGGCGTGCGCGGACGCCGCGCGCACGACGCGCATCCAGAGCTGGCCCGGGCGGTCGACGTCGTCGACGAAGCGCCCGGCGCCCCGCAGCAGGCGCGCGTCCTCGACGCGGCGCACGGAGCGGCCGACCGCCTGCCCGTGCGATCTCATCGCGGCGCGGCCTCCCGCAGGCCGGGCCCGTCGGAGCCGGGCTCGCCCGCGCCCGCATTGCCGCCGGCCGCCGCGCGCACCGCCTCCAGGATCGACTGGTAGCCCGTGCACCGGCAGATGTTCGAGGCCATCGCCTCGCGGATCTCGTCGTCGGTCGGGTGGGGGTTCTCGCGCAGCAGCGCGGTCGCGAGCATGAGGAACCCGGGCGTGCAGAACCCGCACTGCAGCGCGTGGTGGGCGCTGAAGGCCTCCTGCAGCGGGCTCAGCGCGCCGTCCTCGCTGGCGAGCCCCTCGACGGTCTCGATCTCGCAGTCGTCGGCCTGCACCCCGAACATCAGGCACGCGCGCGTCGGCCGCCCGTCGACGAGCACCGTGCAGGCGCCGCAGATGCCGTGCTCGCAGCCGAGGTGCGTGCCGGTGTGGCCGAGGTCGTGGCGCAGGACGTCGGCGAGCGTGCGCCGCGCCTCGACCGCGACCTCGTGGCGCGTGCCGTTGACGGTGAGGGCGATCAGGTGCACGTCGCTCATCGGGCGGTGGTCTCCTCCTTCGCCGCCGCGCGCAGCGCCGCGAGCAGCTGGTCGGGGCGGATCGGCAGCCGGTCGATCTCGATGCCGAGGTGCGCGAGCGCGTCGGCGACCGCTGTCGCCACGCAGGCCGGGGCGCCCATCGTCCCGCCCTCGCCCATGCCCTTGGCGCCGGTCTCGGAGAACGCCGACGGCGTCTCGAGGTGCAGGATCTCGACCGGCGGGATCTCCGCCGCCGTCGGCACGAGGTAGTCCATCAGCGACGCGGTCTGCGGCTGGCCGTCGTCGGCGTACACGAGCTCCTCGTAGAGCGCGGCCGCGATGCCCTGCGCCACGCCGCCGCGGACCTGGCCCTCGACGATCGCCGGGTTGATCATCACGCCGCAGTCCTCGGCGACGACATAGCGCTCGATGCGCACGGCGCCCGTGTCGGGATCGATCTCGACGATGCAGCCGTGGGTCGCGTTGGAGAACGTGCCGGGCGGGTCGAACGAGGCCTGCGCCTCGAGCCCGGGGACCAGGTCCTCCGGGAGCTTCTGCGCCTCGAGGTACGCGACACGCGCGAGGTCCGAGAAGGCGAGGCCCCGGTCGGGCGAGCCGCGCACCTCCGCGCGGCCGTCGCGCAGCTCGATGTCCTCCGGCGCCGCCTCGAGCAGGTGCGCGGCCAGGCGGCGCAGTCGGTCGGCCAGCGCGCCCGACGCGCGATGCGCCGCGCCGCCGCCGACCACGATCGAGCGGCTGGCGAACGTGCCCCAGCCGTACGGGGTCGCGTCCGTGTCGCTCTGGCGGACCTCGATGTCGCCGGGGTGCAGCGCGAGGCGGTCGGCGGCGACCTGGGCCAGGGTCGTGAGGTGGCCCTGGCCGTGGCCGGACGTCCCGACGTAGAGCGTCACGCCGCCCGACGGATCCATGCGCACGAGCGCGCTGTCATAGCCGGGTGTGACCACCATCTTGCGCTGGTTGAAGGCCTCGGTGCCGTAGCCGCTGCGCTCGGCGAAGCAGACCAGCCCGAGCCCGAGCAGCCTGCCGTCGGCGCGGGCCGCGCGCTGGCGCTCGCGGAACGCCTCGAGGCCGAGCGCGTCGGCGCACGTCTCGAGCGCATCGTGGTAGCTGCCCGCGTCGATGACGAGGCCGGCGGGGCCGGTCCACGGGAACGCGTCGCGCGGGATGAGGTTGCGCCGGCGCATCTCGACCGCGTCGATGCCGAGCCGCAGCGCCGCCTTCTGGAGCAGCCGCTCCATCGCCAGCACCATCTGCGGGCGCGACACGCCGCGATACGGCGCCATGGGGGCCTTGTTGGTGGCGACCGCGCGCGCCCGAGCGCGGTAGCAGCGCACCGCGTAGGGGCCGAGCAGCTCGGTCGCCGCCATGAGCGGCTCGACGCCGCATGTGAAGGGATGGGTCGAGTAGGCGCCGACGTCGCAGAGGATGTCCGCGGCCACGCCGACGATGCGCCCGTCGGCGTCGAACCCGGCGCGCACGTCGAAGCGCTGCTCGTGGCCCTGGAAGCCCGCCACCAGGTTCTCCTGGCGGTCCTCGACCCACTTGACCGGCGCGCCGGCGCGGCGCGCCGCCGCGCACACGAGCGCCTCCTCGCGCGAGACGACGCACTTCTGCCCGAAGCCGCCGCCGACGTCGGGGGCGACGACGCGGAGGCGGTGCTCGGGGATCCCGAGGAGCGCCGCGACGGTCGTGCGCACGAGGTGCGGGATCTGCGTGGAGGTCCACAGCGTCAGGCGCTGGTCGCGGTCGTCCCACTCGGCGAGGCACGCGCGCCCCTCCATCGGGACGGCCGTCACGCGCGCCGACGAGAAGGTCTCATCGAGGACGAGGTGGGCCTCGTCGAGCCGCGCGTCGAGCTGCGGGTCGTCGTGGAAGTCGACGTCGAGCAGGACGTTGCCCTCGTCGTGGACCCTCGGCGCGTCGCCGGCCAGCGCGGCGTCGATCGACGTCACGGCGTCGAGCAGCTCGTACTCCACGGCGACGCGCTCGGCGCCGTCCTCGGCCGCGTGCGGCGAGTCGGCGATCACGAGCGCGACCGGCTCGCCGACGTGGCGCACGCGGTCCCGCGCGAGCAGCGGCATCTCGACCGCGACGAACTCCGGGCGGTCCAGGCGCGGCACGAGCGGGTCGAGGTCGTCGAGGTTGCCGGCGGTGAGCACGGCCCGCACGCCCGCGGTCTCGAGCGCGGGCGAGGCGTCGATCGCATCGATTCGGGCGGCGCCGTGCGGCGAGCGCGCGAACGCGATCGACAGGACGCCGGGGCGGCGGATGTCGTCGACGAACGACGCCGTGCCGGTCAGGTGGCGCGCGTCCTCGACGCGCCGCACCGGGCGTCCCACCCAGCGGCCGCCCGTGGCAGCGGCCGCGGCATCCGTCGCAGGCAGCCGCCCGTCAGCCACGCGCGTCGCTTCCTCGCCGGTCGGCGTGGATCGCCTCGGCCAGCGCACGCCGGACGAGGACGTCGGTGAGGTCCTTGCGGTACTGCGCGCTGCCATGCACGTCGGAGGACGGGTCCACCGCCGCAGCCGCCGCGCGGCCCGCCTCCGCGAACGCCTCGGCGCCGGGGGCGGCTCCCTCCAGCGCCTGCTCGGCCGCGTGCACGCGCAGCGGCACCTCGTCCACGCCCCCGACGACGATCCGCGCGTCGTGCATATGGTCGCCGTCGACGTCGACCGCCACGGCCGCCGCCACGATCGCGAAGTCGCCGTGGCGGCGCGCGAACTCGTGCAGCGCCGCGTGCGGCCGAGGCTGCGGGAACCGCACCTCGGTGACCAGCTCGCCCGCCTCGAGCGCGGTGGTGAAGAAGCCGAGGAAGAAGTCGGCCGCCGGGATCTCGCGCTCGCCCTCCGGGCCGGTGGCCACGATCGTCGCGTCCAGCGCCAGCGCGAGCATGCACCACTCGGCCGACGGGTCGGCGTGCGCGATGGAGCCGCCGAACGTCCCGCGCGTCCGGATCGGATAGTGGCCGACCCACCTCGCCGCGCGCGGCAGCACCTCGTAGCCGGCGATCACGCCGGGGTCGCGCAGGAGCTCGATCTCGCGGTGGGAGGTCAGCGCGCCGATCCGCAGGACGTCGCCGTCACGGGCGACGTAGTCGAGGTCGGGGATGCGGGTGATGTCGACGAGCGCCGGCGGCCGGACGAGGCGGAAGTTCATCATCGCCACGAGGCTCTGGCCGCCGGCCAGCACCTTCGCGTCCTCGCCGAGCTCGGCCAGGCGGTCGAGCGCGTCCTCGACGCGGTCGACGCGGTGGTAGTCGAAGGCCGCGGGCTTCACGTGTGCTCCCGGGTTCGGTCGTTCCCGGCGGCGGCGCCCGCCACGAGCGGCGGCCGCGGTGGCGCGCCCGCGCGATCCTCGTACAGGGCGGCGGCGGCGAGCGCGGTCGGCTCGTCGCGCGCGACGAGCTGGACGCCGAGCGGCAGGCCGTCGGCATCGAGGCCGCCGAGGACGGTGACCGCGGCGAGGCCGGCGGCGTTCACCGGGCCGCAGAAGCGCGTGAGCTGCGCCGCGTGGCGGCGGTCCGCGCGGGCGAGGTCGCCGCCGTCCTCGCGCCGCGGCGCCGCGCGCGGCGTGGTCGGCAGCACGAGGACGTCGACGCCGGCGATCGCGTCGCGCAGGCGCCGTGCCAGCTCGTCGAGCCGCCCGCGGGCGGCCAGGAGGGCTCCTGCCCCCGTGCGCTCGGCGGCGCGCAGGTCGTACGCGATGGCCGCGTCGTAGATCTCGGCGTGCGCGGGCCACCACCCGCGGCGGCGGTGCTGCTCGAGCGCGAGCGCGCCGATGACCGTGCCGCGCGGGCGGCTCCAGTCGTCGAACGCGGGCACGTCGAGCACGGCCGGCTTCGCCAGCAGCCTCGCCGCGTCCTCCGCCGCGGCGCGTGCGGCCGGGTCGACCGCACCGAGCGCGGTCTCCGGCGCGATGCCGACGCGAGGCGCGCGCGGCGGCTGGACCGCCTCGCCGGTGAGCGCGGTCCAGGCGAACGCGAGGTCCGCGGCGGTGCGCGTCAGGAAGCCGAGCGCATCGAGTCCGGGTGCGAGCCCGATCACGCCGTCGAGCGGGAGCCGGCCCGGCCGCGCCATCATTCCGGCGACGCCGCACAGCGCAGCCGGGATCCGGCAGGACCCCGCCGTGTCGCTGCCGAGCGCCAGCGGCCCGGCGCCGATCGCCACCGCGACGGCCGCGCCGCCGCTCGAGCCGCCCACGAGGCGGTCGCGCGCCCACGGGTTGACCGCCGCGCGCGTCGTCACGCCGTACGCGAGCTCGTGCGTGGCGGTCTTGCCGAGCACGACCGCGCCGGTGCGGCGCAGGTCCGCGACGATCGTGGCGTCGGCCGCGGCCGCCGCCTCGGCCGTGGCGGCCGACCCTCCGCGCGTCGGCATGCCCGCCACGTCGACGAGGTCCTTCACGCTGACCGGGACGCCGTGCAGCGGACCTGGCGCCGCCTCGGCGGGCTCGCCGAGCGCCACGAAGGCTCCGAGCTCAGCGTGCGCCTCGGCCCGTGCCCGACAGGCGGCGAACAGGCCCTCCGCGGACACGTCGCCGTCCGCCACCGCGGCGGCCGCCTCGCGCAGGCCGAGGTCGGCGGGATCAGGCAAAGGCGCGGACCCCGGTGAGCGCGTGGCCGAGGATGAGCGTGTGCACCTCGTCGGTCCCCTCGTACGTCGCGACCGCCTCGAGGTTCGCCATGTGGCGCATGACCGGATAGGCGGCGGTCACGCCCTCGGCGCCGAGCACGGCGCGGGCGCTGCGCGCCACCTCCTGCGCCATGCGCACGTTGTCGCGCTTGCCGATGCTCACGTGCTCGACGGCGAGGCGGCCGGCGTCCTTCAGGCGTCCGAGGTGCAGTGCGAGCAGCGCCCCGCGCGCGACGGCGACGCCCATGTCGGCCAGCCGCTCCTGGATGAGCTGGAAGCCGGCGATCGGCCGCCCGAACTGCTCGCGCTCGCCCGCGCGCTCGAGCGCGGCCTCGTAGCACGAGCGCGCCGCGCCCACGACCCCCCACGCGATCCCGTACCGCGCCTCGTTCAGGCAGGTGAACGGCCCGCGGAGGCCTTCGGCGCCGGGCAGCACGGCGTGCGCGGGCAGCCGGCACCGCTCGAAGCGCAGCTCAGACTGCAGCGAGGCGCGCAGCGCGTGCTTGTCCTCAATGTCGTGCGCGCCGAAGCCCGGCGTGCCCGCCGGCATGAGAAAGCCGCGGATGCCGTCGTCGGTCCGGGCCCAGATGACGGCGACGTCGGCGATGCTGCCCATGCCGATCCAGCGCTTGACGCCGTCGAGGATCCAGTCGCCGCCGTCGCGCCGCGCGGTCATGCGCATCTCGGCCGGGTTGCTGCCCGCTTCCGGCTCGGTGAGGGCGAAGCAGCCGACGGCCTCGCCCGCCGCCATGGCCGGCAGCCAGCGTTCCTTCTGCTCCTCCGAGCCCCACGCGTGGATGGCCGTCATCGCCAGCGAGCCCTGGACCGACACGAACGTGCGCAGGCCGCTGTCGCCCGCCTCGAGCTCCATGCACGCGAGGCCGTATTCGACCGCGCTCGCGCCGGCGCACCCGTGGCCTTCGAGGTGCATGCCGAGCACGCCGAGGCGGCCGAGCTCGGGCGCGAGCTCGCGCGGCCAGCGCGCCGCCCGGAACAGCTCCTCGGCGTCGGGCGCGAAGCGCTCGGTCACGAAGCGGCGGACGTCGTCGCGCCGCGCCCGCTCGGCGTCCGCGAGCAGCCACTCGAGAGCGAGCGGGTCGCGCGGGTCGAGCCGCGGCCGGGTGTCGCTGGCCGCGGCGGCGGTCATCGGCGCAGCTCGCGCAGGCGCCCGAGCAGGTAGCCGTAGCCGAGGCCGATCAGCGCGGGCCCGAGCACGGGCAGCACCTTCTTGAGCGCGGGGGTGACGAAGAGGCTCATCGCGTCGAGCGCCTGCGCCTCGCCCTCGGGCTCGCGGGCAGCCGCCGGTGCGGGCGGCCGCGGCTCGGAGCGCTTCGCGCGCTCGGGCTCGGGCTCGGCCGCCGCCTCGGGCTGGCGCTCCGGCTCGGCCTCCTCCGCCGCGCCGTCGCCGCCCGCCATCTCGCGCTCGAGGTTGCGCGCGAACTCGTCGAACATCCGCTGCGAGATCTTCGCCATTGCGCCGCGCCCGAACTGCGCCACGCGACCGCGCATCTGCAGGTCGGTCTCCATGCGGATCCGGCTCGCGTCCTGGCCCGCCTGCTCGATCTGCGTGGTGATCTTCGCCTCGGCATCGCCCTGGCCGTTGACCTCCGCCGCGCGCGCGCTCATCACCGCGCGCAGGGCGTCCTCGTCCTGCTCGAGGAAGCGCATGGTGCCGCGGTAGGTGCCGGTGATCGGCCCCACCTTCACCTTCATGCTGCCCTGGTACGCGTCGCCGTCCCGCCCGTCGATCGACGCGCCGGGCAGGCACGGCGCCACGCGCTCGACGTCGGTCAGGAACGCGAAGAGCTCCTTCGGCGACCGGGCGACCTCGATCTCGTTCTCGAACCGCATCGCGCGCTCCTAGTCGCCGGACGCGGCGGCGGTCGCGGGGGCGCCGACCGGGATGTCCATCAGCGCCTTGCGCTGGCCGCCGTCGATCGGGATGTGCGCGCCGTTGAGGAAGCTCGCGCGCGGCGACGCCAGGAACGCGACGAGGTTGGCGACCTCCTGCGGCGTGCAGATCCGCCCCAGCGGGATCGACG
This sequence comes from Solirubrobacteraceae bacterium, assembly GCA_036259975.1. Lineage (GTDB taxonomy): Bacteria > Actinomycetota > Thermoleophilia > Solirubrobacterales > Solirubrobacteraceae > JAOPZW01. Next base: position 18,336 of record DATAAR010000192.1, read on the forward strand.
ACACGGCGAGGTCGTGCGCGGTCTGCTGGTCCACGCCCTTGTCGCGGGCGAACGCCTTCTCGAGGCCGTCCCAGCGGTCGGTGTCGACCGGGCCGGGGTTCACCGTGTTGACGCGGATCCCCTGAGGCCCGTACTGCTCGGCCAGCGACGAGGCGAAGTTCAGGTCCGCCGCGTTCGCCGCACCGGCGGTCATCTCCCAGTAGCTCGGCTTCAGGCCGTCGTTGCCGACCACCAGCACGATCGCGCCGCTGCCGCGCTCGACCATGTGCGGCAGGACCGCGCGGCAGGAGCGCACGTAGCCCATGAACTTCAGGTTCAGGCTGCCGAACCACTCCTCCTCGGTGAGGTTCTCGAGCAGGCCGCCGGGAGAGCTGCCGGCGCAGGTGACGAGCACGTCGATCTGGCCGAAGCGCTCGATCGTCTGGCTCACGGCGCGGTCGATGTCCTCGGGCTTGGTCATGTCGCCCTGGATTCCGAGCACCTGCTCCTCGCCCAGCTCCTGCACCGCGCGCCTGAGGGTGTCCTCGTCGCGGCCGGTGATCGCGACCCGGCAGCCCTCCTCGACCAGCAGCTCGGCGGTCGCCCGGCCGATGCCGCGGCTCGCTCCGGTGATGAAGACGACCTGGTCGTTGAGCCCGAGATCCATCCTGTCCGTCCTTTCGGTTCGTTCAGCCCGCCATGTCCGCCAGCTTGTCGCGCCGCACCTTGCCCATGCGGTTGACCGGCAGCTCGTCGAGCGCCACCACCCGCTTCGGGCACTTGTACGCCGACAGCCGCTCGCGGCAGTGCGCGACGAGCTCGTCGGCGTCGAGATCGCCCGCCGGCACGACGAACGCGACCACCTCCTCGCCCCAGCGCTCCGACGGCACGCCCGCGACCGCGACGCCGGCCACTGCGGGGTGCTCCTCGAGCACCGCCTCCACCTCGCGCGGGTACACGTTGAGCCCGCCGCTGATGATCAGCTCCTTGCTGCGGCCGCTGATCTCCAGGCTGCCGTCCTCCGGGTCGATGCGGCCCAGGTCGCCGGTGCGGAACCAATTGTCGGGCGTGAGCGCCTCCGCGGTCGCGTCGGGGCGCCGCCAGTAGCCCTCGAACACCTGCGGCCCGCGGACGAGGATCTCGCCCGCCTCCCCGTCGAGGCGCATCTCGATCCCGGGCAGCGCCCAGCCCACGCGCCCGGGCCGGCGCGGGCCCTCGTAGGCGTTGGAGACGTCGAGCCCCGCCTCGGTGCTGCCGTAGCGCTCGAGCGGCAGCTGCCCGAGCCAGCGCTCGACCCGCCCGGCCAGGGGGGCCGACAGGGGCGCCGAGCCGCAGACCGCCACGCGCAGGGAGCCGAGGTCAGCGTCGCCGATCCCCTCCCAGCGGTCGAGGCGCTCGTACATCCCCGGCACGGCGAACAGCACGGTCGCCCGGTGGTCGGCGATCGCGCCGCACAGCGTGGCCGGATCGAACCGGCTCAGGATGACGGCACGCGAGCCGGTGAGCAGGCTGAGGTGCACGCCGCTCAGCCCGTGCTGGTGCGAGAGCGGCAGCGCGTGGACGAGGACGTCGTCCGGCCTCCAGCGCCACGCGAGCGCCACGCCGCGGGTCGACGCGAGCACGTTGCCGTGCGTCAGCGGCACGCCCTTCGGCGCGCCGGTGGTGCCGGACGTGTACGCGAGCATCGCCGGCCCGGGGTGGGTCTCCGGCGCGACGGGGTCCGCCGCGAGCGCGTCGACCTTGTCGATCGCGACGACCGTCTCAACCGGCGCCGCGTCGGACTCCGCCTGCTCGAGGCGCTCGCGCGCGTCGCGCGCGACGAAGGCGGCGACCGGCTCACCGTCGCGGAGCACGTGCGCGAGCTCGGCCGCGGTCGGCGCGGCGTCGCACGGCATCGCCGTCGCGCCGATGCGCACGATCCCGAGGTAGGTGACGACGAGATCGAGCGACGTCGGCGCGCAGAGCAGCACCCGGTCGCCGGCCCGCACGCCCTGCGCGCGCAGGAATCCGCCGACGCGCGCGGCGCGCTCGTCGAGCTCGGCGTGCGTGCCCGTGGCGCCGTCGATCTCGAGCGCCGGCGCGTCGCCGCGCTGGGCGGCGGTGGCGGCGAACGCCTCCCCCATCGTGCCGGCCGCGAGCTCCGCGCGCAGCGCCTCCGCGTCGCGGTCATCGCCCAGGTGCCGGCGCCAGGCCGCGCGCGTGAAGTCATCCATGGGCGGCCCCGGCGCGCTGCATCGAGCCCGACCACGTCGCCCGGTTGCCCGCCCGCTCGGCCTCGAGCGCCTCGAGCGCCCGCGCGGCGTGCCAGGCCACGCCCTTCACGCGCGCGGCGGCGGCCGGATCGAGCGCCGCGAGTTCGCGCGCCAGCTCGAGCGCCGCCGCTCCGGCGTCGTCCACGACGCGGTCGACCAGCCCGATCGCGAGCGCCTCGTCGGCGCCGACGGCGCGCATCGTCAGGCACAGGTCCATGGCCCGGCCCCGCCCGACGAGCGACGGCAGGCCCCAGGCCGCCACGGCGAGCCCGTGGCCCGGGCCCGCGACCTGGATGCGGGCGCCGCGCGCGGCGACGCGCAGGTCGGCCGCGATCGCCAGCTGCGCGCCGCCGCCGACGGCCGGCCCCGGCAGCGCGGCGACGACGATCGAATCGGACGCGGTCATCCGCTCGTACAGTGCGTAGAGCAGGTCGCTGACCTCGGCGCGCTCGGCGTCGGGCAGCCGCAGGTCCGCCCCGGCGCAGAAGGCCTCCCGCGACGTCGAGCCGAGCACGACGACGGGCTCGTCCGGGTGGTCGAAGGCGTCGAGCAGCGCTTCGAGCAGCGGGCGGTCGAGCGCGTTGCGGCGCTCCGGGCGGTCGAGGCGCAGCCGGAGCACGCCCCCGACGGGACGGTCGACACGCAGCGACGCCTCGCGCCTGCTCTCCTCCACGACCGGTATCACTTCCCGCGCCACCCAGTGGAAAAACTCGCGATCGCGGAGGGACGATGCCCCACGTCAGCACCGACGACGGCGTGCAGCTCTATGTCGAGGACACGGGCCACGGGTTCCCGGTGCTGTTCGTGCACGAGTTCGCCGGCGACCACCGCAGTTGGGAGCCGCAGGTGCGCGCGCTGAGCCGGCGCTACCGGTGCGTCACGTACGCCGCGCGCGGCTATCCGCCGTCCGACGTCCCGAGCGACCAGGCCGCGTACTCCCAGGCCCGCGCGGCGGCGGACGCCGTCGCGGTGCTCGACGCGCTCGGCATCGAGCGCGCCCACGTCGTCGGGCTCTCGATGGGTGGGTTCGCCACGCTGCACGTCGGTCTGGCGTATCCGGACCGCGCCCGGTCGCTCGTCGTCGCGGCGTGCGGCTACGGCGCGCAGCCGGAGAAGCGCGACGCGTTCCGGGAGGAGTCCGCGGTCGTGGCCGACGCGTTCGCCGCCGAGGGCGCCGCGGAGGTGGCCAAGCGCTACTCGGTCGGGCCCGCGCGCGTGCAGTTCCAGAACAAGGATCCCCGCGGGTGGGCCGAGTTCGCTGCCCAGCTCGGCGAGCACTCCTCGGAGGGCTCGGCGCTCACCATGCGGGGCGTCCAGCGCGAGCGACCCTCGCTCTACGACCTGCGGGACGCCCTGCGCGAGCTGACGGTGCCGACGCTGCTCGTCGTCGGCGACGAGGACGAAGGGTGCCTGGAGCCGAACCTGATGCTCAAGCGCACCATCCCGTCGGCCGGCCTGGCGGTGCTCCCGCGCACCGGCCACACCTGCAACCTGGAGGAGCCCGAGGCGTTCAACCGCCTGCTCGAGCGGTTCTTCGCCGACGTCGAGCACGACGCGTGGGGGCTGCGCGACCCGCGCTCGCTGGCGACGAGCGCGACCGGGATGCACGAGCGGTAGGGCGCCGCGACGGCGCGGCCGAGCCCGGAGCCGGGGCCGCGCGGCGTGACGGGGGGTGATCGCGGCGGCGGTCCGCCCGGCTCCGGCTCGTGCTTTCCGGCAGCGTCCTGCCCGCCGCGTCGAAGTCGTCGAGTCCAGCTGCGAGCGCGAGAGCGTTGGTCAGGGCTTCGGATGCCCGTCGCGCGACGGCTCGAAACGCGGCCCGAGGGCGCGCTCAGCCGGTCGTGTCGAGCCGGTCGAGCAGGCCCGGCAGCGCGTCGCGGAAGTTGGCCTCGACGGTCGCCGCGGCCGCGTCGCGGTCGCCGCGCTCGAGCGCGTCGACGATCTCGGCGTGCTGGCCGACCGAGCGCCCGACGTTGCGCCGCTCGGCCATGTAGGCGAGCTCGTAGCGGAGCATCCGCCGCTTGAGCGGACGAAGCGTGCTCAGCAGCTGCTCGTTCGCGCAGTGGCGGACGAGCTCCTCGTGGAAGCGGAAGTCGTGCATCGCGGCGGCCGCCGCGTCGGCGCCGTCGCGCTCCATGTCCGCGTTGATCTCGCGCAGCCGCGCGATCGCGTCGGGCGGGAACGCCGGCGTGGTGCGCACCGCGAGTCCCTCGAGGAGCAGCACGACGGGGTAGGTCTCCCGCAGCTCGACCTCGTCGAGGCGGCTGACGGCGAAGCCGCCGCCGGCGGCGTCGCGCACGAAGCCGTCGCGCTGGAGGAAGCACAGCGCCTCTCGGACCATCTGCCGTTCGACGCCGACCTCGGCGGCGAGCGCCGACTCGTCGAGCATCGCACCGGCGGGGAGCCGGCCCGTCACGATCCGCTCGCCGATCTCCACGGTGGCCCGATCGCGAAGATCCTGGGACATGACCACCGAGAGTAGTACAGGCACCGGTCCGGCTCGGTGGGGAAAACCGCCCGCGTGCGGTGCGCTCGGCCCCCGGCCCGCGGCCGGTAGAGTCTGATCGACTGGTCAGTCAGGAGCGAGGAGGCAGGGTGGACCTCAGCGACACGCCGGAGCAGGCCGCGTACCGCGAGAACGTGCGCGCGTGGGTGGAGGCGCACGCGCACGAGGCGCCCCCGGCAAGCGGGAGCAACGAGGACGCGGCGTACATCGCCGCACGCCGGCGCTGGCAGGGACGGCTGGCGAAGGCCGGGCTGGCGGGCGTCACGTGGCCGAAGGAGTACGGGGGCCAGGGGCTGGGCCCGATCGAGCACGTGATCGTCGGCCAGGAGCTCGCGCGCGCGAGCGTGCCGGGAATCCTCGACACGATCGGCGTGGGGATGCTCGGACCGACGATCATCGGCCACGGCACCGAGGAGCAGAAGGCCCGCTACCTCGGCCCCATGCTGCACGGGGACGAGGTGTGGTGCCAGCTCTTCTCCGAGCCCGCGGCCGGCTCGGACCTCGCGGCGGTGCAGACGCGCGCCCGGCGCCAGGACGACGGCTCGTGGCTGCTCAGCGGCCAGAAGGTGTGGACGACCAACGCGCAGTTCGCCTCGTTCGGGCTGCTCCTCGCGCGCACCGACCCGCGTCGCCCGAAGCACCAGGGCCTCACGATGTTCATCGTGCCGATGGACGCGCCGGGCATCACCGTGCGCGGGCTGCGCCAGATCTCGGGCGAGGCCGAGTTCAACGAGGTCTTCCTCGACGACGTCCGCCTCGCCCCCGACGCGGTCGTCGGGCAGGTCGACGACGGGTGGCGCACCGCGCTCACCACGCTGATGTTCGAGCGCCTGACGATCGGGCTCGGGAGGGAGGGCCTCGGTTACAAGGAGGAGCGCTTCGCGTTGGCGCTCGCGTCCGACGCGGTCGCGCGCCGCGACCCGGAGGTCCGCCGCCGCCTGGGCGAGATCGCCGCCGACCTGCTCGCCGTGAAGTTCGGCGGCTACCGCGCGCTCACCGCGCTGCAGCGGGGGCAGATCCCCGGGCCCGAGGCCGGGCTCGCCAAGGTGACGCTCGTCAACGCCGCGATCGCCGCCGGCGACCTCATCGCCGACACGCTCGGGCCCGACGCGCTCGAGGACGGCGGCGAGTGGGCGTACATGATCTCGTTCCTGCCCGGGCTCAAGTCCGCGGGCGGGACCGAGGAGATCCTGCGCAACACGATCGGCGAGCGGGTGCTCGGCCTGCCGCCGGAGCCGCGGCTCGACAAGGGCATCCCGTTCAGCGAGCTGCGCAACCGCGAGCGCGAGGCGGCGGCGGCCGGGCTGGCGGCCGGGGTGGCGGCCCGGTGAACCTCGCGCTCTCCGACGAGCAGGAGCTGCTGCGCGAGGCGGCCCGCGGCACGCTGGCGCGGCTCGGGACCGTGGCCGCGGCGCGGGCGGCGCTCGACGGCCGGCGCGCGCCGAACCTGTGGCCCGCGGCGGTCGAGGCGGGCTGGCCGGGGCTGCTGATCTCCGAGGAGCACGGCGGCGCGGGCCTGAGCGCGTTCGACGCGATGCTCGTCGCGCAGGAGTGCGGGCGCGTGCTGGCCGGCGTGCCGCTGCTCGGCCACCTGCCCGCGACGGCGCTGCTCGACGCCGCCGGCGACGAGCGGCTCGAGGCGCTCGCTGCGGGCGAGCTGCGCGCCGCGTGGCTGCCGGCGCGGCCGCCGGGCGATGCGGATCCCGAGCCGGGCTGGACCGTCGAGCGCCGGCGCGGCGCCGGGCGCGAGCCGGCGCCCCGAGCGCGCACCGCCGGCGACCGGCTCGCCTTCACCGGCACGGTCGCGTGGGTGCCGGACGCCCCCGGCGCCGACTGCCTCGTTGTGGTCGGGACCGGTCCCGACGGCGCGCCCGTCGCGGGGGCGGTGGACGCGGCCGACGCACGCGTCGAGGCCGTCGTCCGCTACGACGCGACGCGCGCGCTCGGTCATGTCGTGCTCGACGACGCCCCGGCGGAACGGCTCGACGTCAGGCCCGAGGCTCTCGCGCGCGCGTGGTACCTGGCGCAGGCGCTTCTCGCGGCCGAGGCGGTCGGCGCGGTCGAGGCGACGCTCGAGATGGCGGTCGGCTACGCGAAGGAGCGCTTCACGTTCGGCCGCGCGATCGGCTCCTATCAGGCGATCAAGCACGGCCTGACCGAAGTCCTGCGGCTGCTCGAGAACGCCCGCTCGCTGCTCTACTACGCGGGCTGGGCGTTCGCCGACCGGCCGGAGGAGTTCCCGCTCGCGGCGAGCGCGGCGCGCTCGGCGGCCGGCCGCGCGCTCGACCACGCCGCGCGGCAGAACATCACCACGCACGGCGGCATCGGCGCCACGTGGGAGCACGACGCGCCGCTGTACTTCCGCCGCGCCCAGCTCACACGGCGCCTGCTGGGCGGCAACGCGGACGCGACGGACCGGGTCGCGGGGGAGCTGCTGGCGGCCGTCGACGGCGCCCAGCGCGTCGCGTGAGCGACCGTCCCGGCGTCGGCCTCCTCGGCTCGCAGCGGCGAGCCGCGCCGTGACCGAGGGGAACGTTAGGCATGGAATACGCGGTGAACGTTCCCCTCGATCGCGGGAGCGCCACCGACCCCGGTCCCTCGCCTCGTCGATGCCAACCGGCAAGCGCCGCACAAAGACGCAGACTCGCGGACGGAACGCCGGCATCCCTCACACCAGCAGCCGCTCGTCCCACCCGGTCCGCGTCAGCCGCAGGCCGCCGTCGGCGCCCACCGCGATCGTGTCCTCGAGCCGCACGCCGCCGCCGCCCGGCACGCCGGGCACCCAGATCAGCGGCTCGATCGCCATCGTCATCCCCTGGCGCAGCGCGACCGTCTCGGCGCCAGCGAGCGCTTCGCCGACGTACGGCGGCTCGTTGGCGCCCATGCCGATCCCGTGGCCGATGAAGAGCGACAGGAAGCGCCCGCCGAAGCCGCGCGCCTCGCCCTCCGCGCGCACGGCGGCGGCGACATCGTCGTTCGTCGCGCCCGCGCGCATCGCGCCGACCGCCGCCTCCAGGGCCGCCTGCACCGCCGTGTAGACCTCCTGCTGGCGGCGGCTCGGGCGCCCGCAGATCACCGTCCGCCCGATGTCGGCGTAGTAGCCGTTCCACATCGCGCCGATGTCGATGAACACGAGGTCGCCCTCGCGGATGAGCTTGTCGGAGGCGAACCGGTTGGGCGGGCTCATGTGCTCGCCGGAGGCCACGAACGGCGTCGCGACGTGCGCCATTTCGCCGCCGAGCCGGTACAGCGCGCGCATCGCCTCGGCCGCCACTTCGACCTCGCGCACGCCGGGGCGCACGGCCGCGATCGCGGCCTCGGTGACCGCCTCGCCGATCGCGCACGCCTCCTGCATCAGCGCGATCTCGCCTGGCTCCTTGACGAGGCGCGCGGCCTGCATCACCGCGTCGCCGTCGGCGAGCGTCACCCCCGGCGCCAGCTCGGCGAACGCCTCGACCTGCGCGAACGCCAGCTCGTCGACGCCCAGGCGCGCGCCGTCGAGCCCGAGCCGCCGGAGGGCGGGCACGATCGCCGTCTCGAACGCGCCGCGGATCAGGCCCCGCGCCTCCATGATCGGGATCGCCGCGACGTCGTCGACCCACGGCATCGTCGCGCGGACGCGGTCGACCTCGCCGCCCGACAGCAGCAGCGTCATCGCGCCGTCGGCCCGGAGAAGGCAGCCGTTCAGCAGCGCGCTCTTGCCCTGGATGATCTGCGCGCGCAGGCCCGACACGCAGCGCACGTTCTCGTCCTTCCACACGAGGAGCCCGTCGCAGCCCGCGGCGCCCATGGCCTCGAGCACGCGCGCGACCCGGCCCTCGCGCACCGCGGCGGCGTCGACGCGCCGCTCGTAGTCCACAGCCCCAGGGCCATGGGCGAACGTGCCGAGGTCGGCGCGCTCGCCCGCGCCGGCCGACGAACGTGAGCGCTGCTTCACAGTCATCGCAGCGCGCACCGTATCCGCAAACCGTTGGCCTCAGCGCCGCCGAATGCGTTTACCGGTCCTAAGCGTTAGACGCGGCGCCGTAAGCAGTGCGACCGGTTGTTGTACCCCTTTTGATAAGTGGTGCTATAAGGTGGCGCGATCACCGTCTTGCCGGCGCTGCCGGCGATCCGGGAGGAGAGAGAGCAGCATGACCCCCAGCTCAGCACAGGGCCGCCCTGTGTGCGTCCTTCGCGACGCCGGGAAGGCACGCCGTGGCGCCGCGAGCGGCGCAGCTCGCGCGCATACGGGCCCGGGCCGGCTCCCAGGGCGCGGGCGGGCCTGAGCGTGCGCATCGACGCCCACAACCACGCGGTGCCCGAGGCGGCGATCGAGCTCCTCAACCGCGACCCCGTCTACGGCGTCACCGTGAAGAACGGCAGGTGGCGCGGCGGCGTGCACCCGGAGTTCGATCTCCTCGAGTCCTTCACGGACCCCGACGCGAAGATCGCCGAGCTGGAGGAGAAAGGGCTCGAGGGCGCTGTCGTCTCGACGTCACCGACGCTCTTCTACTACCACGTCGACCCGGAGCCGTCCGAGGCGATGGCACGGGCCGTCAACACCGGTCTCGCGGAGATGGCCGCGGCTCGCGCGGACCGGCTGAGCTGGATGGCGAGCGTGCCGCTCGCAGCGCCCGAGCGGGCGGTCACGGTCCTGGACGACGCCGTCGCCGCGGGCTGCGTCGGTGTCGAGATCGCCACCGCCGCCGGGCCCGAGTTGCCGCTCGACGACCCTGTGCTGGAACCGTTCTGGGCCGCGGCCGAGCGCCACGGGCGGCCGGTGATGCTGCACCCGATGTACACGGCGCCGCACCCGCGCCTCGGGGACTACTACCTCGAGAACGTCATCGGCTTCCCGTTCGAGACGACGATCGCCATCGAGCGGCTGATCTGCGCCGGCGTGCTCGACCGTCATCCCAGGCTGCGGATCGTCCTCGTGCACGCAGGCGGGTACTTCCCCTGGCAGGCCGGACGGCTGCGCCACGCGCGCACGGTGCGCCCGGAGCTCGCCTCGAGCCCGCCCGATCCGTGGTCGTACCTCGGGCAGGTGATCGTCGACCCGATCACGCACGACGCGGACGCGCTTCGGTACCTGATCGCGAAGGTCGGCGCGGCGAACGTCGTGATGGGCACCGACCTGCCGTTCGACATGGCGACGCCCGAGCCGATGAGCGCCCTGCGCGAGGCCTGCGACGAGGAGACGGCGGCGGTCATCGCCGAGCGCAACCCTGCGGACCTCTACGGCCTCAAGACCGCCGTGACGACGGAGGGAGGCACATGAGCTTGGTCAGATTCGACGGCGAAGCCGAGATCCGCGGCGCCGGCGGCTCCTACGCCGGCCACCGGGGACAGACGCTGGAGGTCACGAGGATCTCCTTCGACAAGGGCCAGGGAGCCGACATCCACCAGCACCCCGAGGAGCAGGTGATGTACGTGCTGAGCGGTCGGCTCCGGGTCACGTGCGGGGACGAGACGTACGAGGTCGGGCCGGGGCAGGCGACGTTCAACCCGTCGAACGTGCCCCACGGTGTCGAGGCGCTCGAGGACGTCGTCGCGTTGAGCGTCAAGAGCGAGGTGCGCCCGAATGGGTGAGGGAGCCGGCAGCCCGCGCTGAGCGCGGCTGGTCGGGAGAGCGAGGAGAGGAGAGGTCGATGTTGCGATTCAAGAGAGCGCTGCTCGCGTGCCTCCTGGCGGCGGCTGCGCTGGCGATCGCCGCCTGCTCGGAGGACGGCGGCGGTGGTGGCGGCGGCGGAGGCGGCGGCGGAAGCAGCGCCTCCTCCGGCGAGCGGGGCGTGATCCGGTTCACGTTCGCCCCCGATCCCGTCTGGCGCTGGCTGAAGGACCAGGGCATCAAGGACGAGATGGAGCAGAAGGCGAAGATCAAGATCCTCGACTCGTCGACCTGGGACGAGTTCGGAATCTACGCCGGCGGCCACGCCGACATCGTCTCGATCGGCTCCTGGGAGGTCCCGGTCCTCGAGGAGCAGACGAACGTCAAGTCGGTGATCTTCGGTAAGTACAACATCGCCCGCGCGGTCATCGCGGTGCGCGCGGACAGCCCCTACAAGACGCTGTCCGACCTCAAGGGCAAGAAGATCACGACGTTCACGGCCGTGTCCGACGCGCTCCTCTGGGGCGCGCTGTCCAAGAAGTCCGAGAACGTGAACTTCCGGGCCAAGGGCGGCGACTACGACTTCGTCCTGACCGACGTCCAGAACATGGCGGGGCTCGTCGCCAAGGGTGACGCTGACGCGTGCATCTGCCTGCCCGACTTCGCGATCAAGGAGTTCAAGACCGGCAAGCTGCGGATGCTCTACGACGGCAAGTCCGACGCCGAGGTGTTCCAGCAGCAGATCGCCCCCGGCCACCCCGGTCCCGCGATCAACACGTTCGTCGCGCGCGAGGACTGGTTCAAGGACCACCAGAAGGAGGCCCAGTTCTTCCTCTCGGTGTGGGAGCGCGGCATCAAGGAGTGGCAGGAGCACAAGGACGAGATCATCGCCGCGTACCCGCAGGACTTCGCCGCCCAGAACAAGAGCGACCAGCGCTGGATCAGCGGGTTCCTCGACGACCACAACTGGTTCGTCGACTCGGTCTACCTCGACAAGAAGTGGATCGACACGGAGCGCAAGCTCTTTCCGCTCCTCAAGGAGACCGGCTTCATGAAGCGGGACCAGGCGGAGCCCAGGTTCGAGGCGCTCGGGCCGCCCGCCGCGGGGTCCTGACGTGAGCGGCGCCGTCGTCAGCGGCCCTCGTGTCGAGGGCCGCGACGGGCGCGGCGTCGCTCTGGGGCGACGGGCGCGGCAGGTCGCGCTCGTCGTCGCCGGGTGGCTCGCGTTCGCCGGGTTCTGGACCTACGCGTCCAACAACCTGGTGAACCCGTTCATCCTGCCGACGCCCGCGAAGGTGCTCGACGAGATGTGGACGATCGCATCCACCGGCGAGCTGTTCGAGCACTTCCAGTGGAGCCTGATGAAGACGTTCGTCGGCTTCGGCCTGGCGGTGGCGATCGGCATGCCGATCGGGATGCTGATGGGGACCAGCCGGTGGTGGCGGGCCTACTTCCACATGCCCGTGACCGTCGCGGGCAACATCCCCGGCATCACCTACGCGGTGCTCGCGCTCGTGATCTTCGGGATCAGCGTCGAAGGGCCGATCCTCGCGGTGGCGCTGATCTCGATGCCGTACATCGCGATCAACGTCGCGGCGGGCCTGGACGGCATCGACCGCGGGCTGCTGCAGATGAGCCACGCGTTCCGCCGCCGCGGGCGCGACATCCTGCGCCACGTCCTGATCCCGACCGTGATCCCGTTCGTGTTCGCGGGCGTGCGGCTGTCGTTCGCGCTCGCGTGGAAGGTCGAGGCGATCACCGAGGTGTTCGGGGCATCGAACGGAATCGGCTACATGATCCGCCAGTCCTACGACGAGTTCTCGGTGGCCGGGATCCTCGCCTGGATGTTCTTCTTCGTGATCTTCATCGTGCTGATGGAGCGCTTCGTGCTGCAGCCGGTCGAGCGGCGGCTGTTCCGCTGGCGGCCCGCGGAGGTGACGTCATGAGCGCCGGAACCGCTCCCACGCCGACCGATGCCCTGGCACCGCGCTCGCCGCTCGGACGCATTGCCGCGGCTACGCGCTCGGACCGCGGCGCGTATGCCGCCTCGGCGCTGACCGCGCTCGTGTTCTGGCAGGTGATCGGTATGCGCTTCGAGCGCATCCCGACGCCGGCCGAGGTCGCCGAGTTCTTCTGGAGCCAGGCGTCATCGGGCGTGCTCTGGGCCGCGTTCGCGAACACGCTCGACGGGTTCTTCGTCGGGCTCGGAATCGCGCTCGTGGTCGGAATCGCGCTGGGCCTGGCGCTCGGCCTGTCGAACATGGTGCGCACGTTCCTCAACGACATCGTCGTCGTGGGGCTCGCCGTGCCGGGCGTCATCTGGGCGCTGCTGGCCATCCTGTGGTTCGGCTTCAGCTTCAAGACGCCCGTCGCGGCCGTGGCGCTGACCGCGACGCCGTTCATCGCGGTGCAGGTCGCCCAGGGCGTGCGCGGCACGTCCCGCGACCTCATGCGGATGTCGACCGCCTTCGGCGTCCCCTGGCACAGGCGGATCCGCCACCTCGTCCTGCCGTCGGTGATGGACTACGTGTTCGCCGGCTTCCGCTTCGCCGTGATCATGGGCTGGAACGCCGTGCTGCTCGCCGAGTGGTTCGGCGGTCGCGCGGGCGTCGGGTTTCAGACGCGCACGTGGTACGACGCGAACAACTTCACGGGCTTCGTGTCCTGGGTGCTGTTCTTCATCGTGTTCATCGTGCTCCTGGACCGCCTCGTGCTGGAGCGCGTGGCCCGTCGCACCTTCCGCTGGCGGGCCCAGGCGACGGCGACACCGCGAGGCGGGGCATGACCGCAGAGCTCAGAAGTACAAGGAGGACGACGTGGCGACCCTGACGATCGAGAACCTGACGAAGGTCTTCCCGCCGCCGCGCAAGGGGGCGGAGCCGGTGACGGCCCTCGGCGGGCTGAGCTTCGAGTTGTCCGGCCACACCTTCGTGTCGCTCGTCGGGCCGTCCGGCTGCGGCAAGAGCACCCTCCTCAACATCCTCTCGGGCGTCGAGACGCCGACGTCCGGGCGGCTGTCGGTGACGGAGGACGGCCGGCCGGCGAAGCTCGGGTACGTGTTCCAGGACGCGCGGCTGCTGCCCTGGCGGACCGTCATGGACAACATGCTCTACGTGCAGGACTCGCGCGACGACAAGGCACGCGACCATGCCCGGCGGTACCTGGCGATGGTCGGCCTCGAGAACAACGAGGCGAGCTACCCCGGCCAGCTCTCCGGCGGCATGCAGCAGCGCGCCGGGATCGCCCGGGCGTTCTCGGTCGAGCCCGACCTGCTGCTGATGGACGAGCCGTTCAGCCACCTCGACGCCATCACCGCGCGATCGCTGCGCGAGCACCTGCAGCACCTGTGGCAGGAGTCCGGCAAGACGGTCCTGTTCGTGACCCACGACATCATGGAGGCCGTCCAGCTTTCGGACCGGATCATCGTGCTGCGGCACGGCGGGCACATCCACGCCGACATCCCGATCGATCTCCCCCACCCGCGACGGGCGTCCGACCCCGAGGTCGCCGCCGTCCAGGCCGAGATCCTGGGGCGCTTCGAGACGATGGAACGGCGCTTGGAGGAGACCGCCGCGGCGTGAGGCACCCGGGCCGCAAGCGCGAGAAAGCAGACGCGGGGGACGTCAAGACCTTCCTCGGACGGCGCCGCGGGATGGACGCCTCGTCCGCCGCGCCACCCACGCTCAATGCCGTTGTCGTCGGAGCGCCGCGGGGCTGAGGGGCGCGTGGGATCGCTCTGTAGTGACACTTTACACTGGGCGCGATACCGCCTTGCGGCCGCCCGCGGGATGTGTAGCATCGCTAACGTCCTCCGCGCCCGAGCAGCCACCCCGACGAACGAGACAACGCGATGAACACGCTGCCCAATCAGGTCGCCACCGCCGGCGGGTCCGGAGCAGACGTGCACGCGACTGCCGGCATCGGCGATCGCCTCTCGCGGCTGCGCGGCGAGCGGGGCGTGAAGGTCTCGGCGCTTGCCCGAGCGATCGGCGTGTCACCGAGCCTCATCAGCCAGATCGAGCGAGGCCAGTCGCGGCCGTCGGTGTCGACGCTGTTCGATCTGGCGCAGGCGCTCGACGTGCCGGTGGACGCGTTCTTCCGCGACGGTGTGCCGGTGGCGGCTGATGAGCGCGCTGCCGCCGAGGACAGCGGGCCCGCCGCTCCCAGCACGGCGCCGGCCGCGCCGATCTCCGCGGTCGCCGCACGGGCGCTCGGCGCGGCCGAGCGACCCGTCGCAATCCCCGACCGCCCGCGTCACCGCTACCTCGTTCGCAGCGACGAGCGCGACGTCATCGAGATCGAGGGCGGCGTGCGCTGGGAGTCGCTGACCCCGCGCCCGCTCGACGAGCTCGAGTTCCTGGAGCTCGTCTACGAGGGCGGCGCGGAGTCGAGCCCGCGCCTGTACCGCCATCCGGGCACCGAGATGGTGCTGCTGCTCAGCGGGCGGCTCGACATCCACGTCGGCTTCGAGCGCTACGAGCTCGGGCGCGGCGACAGCATCCACTTCCCCTCATCGATGCCGCACCGCTACGTCAACCCCACCGACGAGACCGCGCGGGCCGTCACGGTGATCCTCCGCGACGACCATCCCGACGCGCCCGACCATACGACCAGGAGGCCCTAGGGTGCTCGAGCACGACGTCACCTATCAGCCCACGCCGAACGGCGGGGGCATGGACACGTCCTTCATCGGGCTGCCGCACGAGCACGCCCCACGGAGGGTGTTCAGCACGACGGCGACCGACTGGCAGGGGCGCGTCAACTTCGACCGCCTGCGCCGGGACCGCCTCGCGCGCGCGCGGATGATGATGGAGAAGCACGACCTCGGCGCGCTGGTCTGCTTCGTCGGCGAGAACGTCCGCTACATCACGAGCGTCTTCCAGGGCAACTGGAAGAACAACATCTACATCCGCTACTGCGTGCTGCCGCGCGACGGCGACCCGGTCCTGTTCGAGACCGCCGGCTCTGACTTCGAGTGCGCGAAGATCGACGCGCCGTGGCTCAAGGGCAACATCCGCCCCGCGATCACCTGGAAGTGGGCGGAGACCGCCGAGCCGATGATGGCCGACAAGATGGCGCGCTCCGTCATCGACGTGCTCAAGGAGAACGGCGTCGAGAACGAGCGCATCGGCTTCGACGCCTACGACCCGAGCGCGTTCGAGGCCTTCCAGAAGTACAACCTCAACATCGTCAGCGCCTGGCCGGCGATGTCGGGCGCGCGCATCGTCAAGACGCCCGACGAGCTCGAGTGCCTGAAGATCTCCTCGGCGATCGGCGACACGTCGTTCTGGAAGATCGAGCACGAGTGGCTCAAGCCGGGCGTGCGCGAGAGCGAGATCACCGCGAAGGTCAACGAGTACCTGTACTCGCAGGGCTTCGACTTCGTCTACGACATCATCGTCGCATCGGGCGGCAACACGAGCCCGTACCGCCGCTGGCACACCGACAAGGTCATCCGCGAGGGCGACCTCGTCATCGTCGACCAGAACGCGGTCGGCCCGGGCGGCTACTTCGTCGACTTCGTTCGCTGCTTCAAGGTCGGCGGGCGCTGGACGGAGAAGGAGAAGGATCTCTACAAGGAGTGCTACGAGTCGATGTACGCCGCCATCGAGATGATGAAGGCGGGCAACACGACCGCGGACGTGGCGGCGAAGCTGCCGAAGTACGCCGACGACGAGTACGGCACGGTGACGCTGCAGCAGTTCGCGCACTCGATCGGCCTCTCGCTGTACGAGGGCATGTGGATCTCGCGCGCGTACTCGCTCGAGTACCCCGTCGAGCTCGAGGAGAACATGTACTTCGCGGC